>CAQCFX010000035.1:6206-16937 GCA_948766235.1 uncultured Oscillospiraceae bacterium
CGCCCACCAAGTCCGCCCGGGAGGAGACCGCCGCAGCCGCGGCGGAAATTTCCCAGTCCATCGAGGAGGGGCTGGCCCAGGAGACCGTGGATTACCGCTATCCCCCCATCACGCTGCTCAACGAGGGGGGCGGCGCAGGCAGCGCCGCCGCGGGGGAGCTCCAGGCCAATCAGCAGCGTCTGCAGGACGCGCTGGTGTCCTTTGGGGTGAACGCGCACATTGTCAACGTGGTCCGGGGCCCCGCCATCACCCGATATGAGCTGGAGCTGGACCAGGGAGTGAAGCTGAACAAAATCACCAATCTGTCCGGGGACATCGCTTTGTCCCTGGGGGCGGTGGCGGTTCGGGTGGCTCCCATTCCGGACAAGATTTCCACCGTGGGCATTGAGGTGCCCAACCGGCAGGTGACCCCGGTGTGCATCCGGGACGTGCTGGGCAGCGAGGACTTTGCCGCCAGTACCTCTAAGGTGTCTTTCGCCGTGGGTAAGGACATCGCGGGCAACTGTGTGGTGGGCAATATCGCCCGAATGCCCCATATGCTCATCGCCGGTACCACCGGCTCGGGCAAATCGGTGTGTACCAACTCCCTCATCATCTCTCTGCTGTACAAGGCCACGCCGGAGGAGGTCCGGCTTATCATGGTGGACCCCAAAATGGTGGAGTTGAGCGTCTACAACGGCATCCCCCATCTGCTCATCCCGGTGGTCACCGACCCGAAGAAGGCGGCGGGAGCCCTTCAGTGGGCGGTGAGCGAGATGATGAAGCGCTATCAGAAGTTCTCCGAGGTGGGAGCCAAGGATTTGGCGTCCTACAATAACCACGCCCGGCGGGACGGGCTGGACGTGATGCCCCAGATCGTGGTGGTCATCGACGAGCTGGCCGACCTGATGCTGGTGGCCGCCAGGGAGGTGGAGGAGTCCATCTGCCGGGTGGCCCAGATGGGCCGCGCCGCCGGAATGCACCTGGTCATCGCCACCCAGAGCCCCCGGGCCAACGTCATCACCGGCCTGATGAAGGCCAACGTGCCCAGCCGAATCGCCTTTGCTGTGGCCTCCGACCTGGAGTCCCGCATTATTTTGGACGAGAGCGGCGCGGAAAAGCTGGTGGGCAAGGGGGATATGCTCTACGCCCCCTTGGGCCAGAGCAAGCTGCGGGTGCAGGGCTGCTTCATCTCCGAGGAGGAGGTGGCCAACGTGGTGGAATTCATTAAGGACGGCGCGTCCGCCCAGTACGACGAGGCCGTTATGCACGAGATTGAGCGCAACGCCGAGGAGAAGGACAAGGCCGCCAAGGGCGTGGGCGGGTCCGATCCCTCCGGCGGCGGGGAGGATTACGACGAGCTGCTGCCCGCCGCCATCGACGTGGTGCTGGAGGTGGGGCAGGCCAGCGTGTCCATGCTCCAGCGCCGGCTGAAGCTGGGCTACGGCCGGGCGGCCCGGCTGGTGGACCAGATGGAGGAGAAGGGGGTTGTGGGGCCCTTTGAGGGCTCCAAGCCCCGGCAGCTGCTCATCACCAAGGAGCAGTGGGCGGAGATGCAGTACCGCCAGGACATGGTGGCGGCTGTGCCGGACGAGCTGCCCTTTGAGGCTGATGCGGTGCCCCAGGACCGGGATGCGCCGCCCTTTGATATGGACGAATAGGAAAAAACAGCCAAAGGGCGGCGCTTCTATGAAGCGCCGCCCTTTGCTATCGCCGCGCGGCCCGACAGGTCAGGCGCCGGCTCGGTTGATATAGTCGCAGATGAGAGCCGCCGCGGCCTCCTCGCCAATGGAGGCGTCGATGCACAGCTCGTACCCATGGGGGTCGCCCCAAGCCTGGCCGGAGATGTTTTTATAATAGGCGGCCCGGGCGGCGTCGGAGCGGGCAATGCTCTTTTGCGCCGCCTCCGGGCTGTCGCCGTACATCTCCGCCACCTTCTTCATGCGGTACTCTTTTGGGGCGTGGATGAAAATGCGAACGACATTCTGATAGCCGCGCAGTACGTAGTCCGCCGAGCGGCCAATGATAACGCAGGCGCCCGCGTCCGCGATGCTCCGAATCGCCTTGTCCTGGGCGGCGATGGCGCGCTGGACAGGGTTGGCGGTGAGGTAGAGTTCCCGCATAACGGCGTTTTCATCCGAGTTGATGCCCGAGATAAACTCCTGGGCCAGACCACTTTCCTTTGCGGCGATGGCCACCATTTCCTTGTAGTAGCAGGGAATGCTCAACCGCTGCGCCGCCAGCTGCCCAATGCGCTTTCCGGCGGTGCCATGCTCTCTTGCGATGGTGATAATCATGCCCTGCCGGGTAGGCTGGATTCCAACGGGCGTTGTATCCTGCTGCACGACGGGAGCGTTTTTCAGCTGCTTCCACACCCCCATGATAACGACCCCTGTGACGGCGATGGCCAGCACGTCGGCAATGGGAGCGGCCCAGAAAATGCCGGTCACGCCCAAAGCGGTGGGGATGAGCAGCGAAAACACGATGAGCAGCACGTCACGCAAAATGGACAAGGGTGCGGCGGCCTTCGCCTTGCCGATGGACTGGAGAAAGATAGCGCAGACTTTCTGCACACAGGTGAATAGAATCAGCGCCAGATAGATACGCAGACACAGTACGGCGAAGTCGAAGTAGACGGGGTCGTCCGCAGAGCCAAACATACGGATGAATACGCCGGGGACGGCCTCAAACAGCACCGTACAGATGAGCCCAACGACTGCCGTCCATGTCACCATCAGCCGAAACAGCTCCCGGACGCGATGATAGTTTTTCGCTCCGTAGTTGTATCCTACGATGGGCTGTGCGCCTGCCGCAATGCCGATGGCGATGTTCAGCACAATCTGGAATAGCTTCATAATGACCACAAAGGCGGCCAGGGGAATATCCGCACCATAGATGGACCGTGCGCCATACTGAACCAGCAGAATGTTGTTGACGACCGTGATGACCACGATAGACAGCTGGGTGAGCAGGCTGGAGGTGCCCAAGGCCATTACCGGCTTTAAAAGGGACAGGCTGGGCCGAAAGCTTTCTGCGCGAACCTGGAACGTCTTGGATTTTTTCAGGTAGGCCGAGCAAATCAGAAAGCTGACAAACTGTCCCAAAATCGTCGCCCATGCCGCGCCCTTAATGCCCATATCCAAGGCAAAAATGGCCACAGGGTCGCCGATGATGTTAATGACGGCGCCCGCCAGCATGGCGCCCATGGCGTATTTGGGGCTTCCGTCTGCGCGGATGATGGACGCAAGGGTGTTTTGTGTCATGGCCAGCGGCATCATCGCAAAGATGATAACGCCGTAGTCATGAGCCATCTGAAGGTTGGCGTCAGTGGCTCCAATCAGCCGCAGCAGACCGTCGCCCCACAGATAGGCGACGACAATCACCGCCACGCCGGAGAGGAATGAACCCAGAATGGCATTGCCTACTGAGCGGTGAATATTTTCCGCTTTATTTTCGCCCAGGGACATACTGAGCGAGGCGGCGGCGCCGTCCCCAAAGAACAGGCTCAGGCCCCAGCCCACCACCGTAATGGGAAAGATGACGCCCGTTGCGGCGTTGCCCAGATACCCCACGCCGTTGCCGACAAAGATTTGGTCAACAATGTTGTAAAGGCAGGAGATAATAAGGGAGAAGATGCAGGGGATGGCGAACTTGCGGAGCAGGACTCCCAGACGCTCCGTGCCGAGATAGCTGCTGTTTTCCATAAAGAAACCTCCATTTTTTCAGCAAAAAAACGGCACATGCAGACGCATATGCCGTAATCAAATCGCCACCAACACATCGCTGCATCCGTACCGTAATCAGTCTTACGCGCAAAGCGCCGCATGTGTCGTTGATTGCCTTATTCGGTTCTTAGTTATTATAGCCGCCGCGTCTTAAAAATGCAAAGGGCATTTTTCACAAAAATGTTTGACATGTGGGAAAAACCTGCCTCCCGGCGGCCTTTTTCCACAGGCTGGGAGCCGCTTCATGAGGAAGCGGCTCCCAAAGGCGTTTTTTGAAGCTGAGCGCTGAACCACGGGGCGGGGACAGGTCAAGCGTGTGATGAAACCAGCGCTTACCCGAATAATCCGCCCCTTCGATTGTCCAGCACGTCCAGCATGGCCGAGAGCATCACCGCCGCCTCGCCCCGGTTGAGGGGCTGGGACAGGTCCGCGCTGCTGCTGAGCACGGACACCGCCTCCATATTCACCACCGACTGATAGGCCCAGGCGGGGGCGGTTTCTACGGAGAAGACGGAGGAGGAGGCCACGTCACCCATGGCCAGCAGCCGGTCGATGATGACGGCGGCCTGGGCGCAGGTAATCTGCTCTCCGCCGCCAAAGACCACCTGGCCCGCCTCGTTATAGCTGCCCCGGACCGCGCCCTGCATCAAAGCGGCGGTGACATAGCCCTTGGCCCAGGCGGGGATGTCCTGGTCGTCGTAAAAGCCGGTGAGGGTGACGTTTTCCAGCGGGTCCGTGCCCGCCGCCGTCATGGCCATGGTAAGAAACTCCTCCCGGGTAAAGGCTTCGTCCGGGTCAAAGCAGTACAGCTGGCCCACTTTGCGCCCGGTGTAAATTCCCGCCTCCGCCAGGCGCAGGGCGGCGTAGTGGGCGGGGCTGCCGTCCAGGTCGGAGTAGCTCACGGGGGTGGACTGCTTTTTGATGGTGATTTTCACTGTGGCAGGTTCAGACTGATTGCCCGCGCTGTCGATGGCCACGTAAGTGAAGCTGTCTTTGCCCTTCTTGCCCTCATAGGGAGTGTACCAAAAGGCGGCGGGGTCGTTTTCGTCCAGGGTCACCTGGCCCCGTGCGGGGCTGTCCACCACCTGGAAGGTGACCAGGTCGCCCTCCGGGTCTACGGCGGCGAAGCGGCTGGAAATGGCCACGCCTTTGTAGGTGTTGAGGGTGAGATTTTCCGCGATAGGGGCGGCGTTTTCCACATCGGCGGTGGTGGCGGTGAGCGCCGCGGCCGGCGCGGCCAGCGCCCCCACGAGACACAGGGATAAAATTATGATGCGGGATTTCACGAGGAAAGCCTCCTTTGTATGAGTATGAGGGTAGCATACACCAAAGGAGAAAAAATATGCGGGCGTTTCCAGTCGAAAGCGCCCGCAAAAAATATTTACAGCTGACTTCGGTCTTTCAGCCAACTGGGCAGCGGCCGCATTTTAATGCCGGACACCAGGCCCATGGCGATGAACAGCGTCAGGGTGGAGGAGCCGCCGTAGCTGAAAAAGGGCAGGGTCAGGCCGATGACCGGCCCGATATACAGGCACATGGCCACGTTGATAATGGTCTGAATCATCAGCATTCCGGCGATTCCCATGGCGATATAGGCGGACATATGGCTCTTGGCCCGGCGGGACACCCACACGCACCGCAGGATGATAGCCAGCAGCACCAGCAGCACCGCGCAGCAGCCGATGAGGCCGAATTCCTCCCCGCACACGGCAAAGATATTGTCGGTGTGCCGGGCGGGAAGGCTCTGGGGGGCGGGAGAGTGGGTTTGCGTCCCCTTCAGGAAGCCCATGCCGGTGAGCTGGCCCGAGCCGATGGCCAGCAGAGAGCGGTTCTGCTGCCAGCCGGCGCCCAGAGGGTCGTAATTGTTCCCCTTCCAGTGCTCTACCACCACCCGGAAGCGCATGATGCGGTAATCGGTCCAATACTTGGTGCGGGGGAGGATAAAGTGCCACAGGAACACCACCCCTCCTATCAGGGGGGCTCCCACCCCGATGAACCACCACTTGCTCACCCCGGCCACCCAGGCCATGACCACAAAGATAAACAGGTAGACAATCACCATGCCCCAGTCCCCGGACAGCACCGCCAGCGACCCGGCGAATACGCCGGTGAGGATGACGTATTTGACCAGGGCGGGGAACCGGCCCAGGCCCCGGGGCCGCTCCTTGTTAATCATCCAGGCCAGCACCACGATGTAGGCCAGCTTGGCAATCTCCCCCGGCTGAAAGCCAAAGTATCTGCCGATGACGGGGAGAAACACCCAGCTCTTGTTGCCCGTGCCGTCGTCCCGGCCCCAGGGATAGATAAGCGCGATGACGAACAGCCCCAGCAGCAGGAACACCCACCACCATTTTTCCATGAGATACTCGATGTCGATGAAGGTGACCCAGATGTAGGCCACAATGCCCATGCAGATGAAAATGGCCTGCTTGCGCACGGAGTCGTGGAGGCTTACCCGATACTCAGTGGCGCTGTAGATAAGCACCAGGCCCATCAGACTGGCCAGGATGCACAAAATCAGCAGGACCACGTCCCCTTTTTTGAAAAACTCTTTGAACGTGCGGGTTGGATGCAAGGCGCGGCCCCCCTTCCTTTGTAAAAACTTCAAATTAGTATAGCACATCGCCGGGAAATATGCTATACTGTTTTGAACGAGTTTTCCGAATCTTAACTTTATTTTGGAAGTGAACGCAATGGAATTTGTCACCCACAGCCGGGAGGAGACCGAGATGCTGGGGGCGCGGCTGGCCAACGCGCTGGCACGGGGCCGGGTGGTGGCCTTCACCGGCGACCTGGGGGCGGGCAAAACCGCCTTTGTGTCTGGCATGGCCCGGGCGCTGGGGGTGGAGGAGCGGGTGACCAGCCCCACCTTCACCATCGTTAATGAATACGAGGGGGGGCGGCTGCCCCTGTTCCATTTCGATATGTACCGGCTGGGCAGCGCCGACGAGCTGTTTCACATCGGCTGGGAGGACTACCTGGCCCGGGGCGGCGTGTGCGCCGTGGAGTGGAGCGAAAACGTGGCCGAAGCCATGGAGGAGGACGCCGTGCGGGTGTCCATCCGCCGGGGAGAGGGAGATAACGACCGAATCATCACTGTCGAGGGGGTGGAAGTGTGAAAATCATCGCCCTGGAGAGCTCGGCCATCACCGCGTCGGCAGCGGTGACTGAGGATGAGGCGCTGCTGGCCCAGTCCTTCCAGAACAGCGGGCTGACTCACTCCGCCACCCTGATGCCCATGGCGGCCGACCTGCTGAAAAACACCGGCCTGACCCTGGAGGAGATGGACGTGGTGGCGGTGGCGGCGGGGCCTGGGTCCTTTACCGGGGTGCGCATCGGCGTGGCTGCGGCCAAGGGGCTGGCCTGGCCGGGGGACAAGCCCTGCGCGCCCTGCTCCACCCTTGAGTCCATGGCGTGGCAGTGCGCCCATATGGGCGGGGAAATCTGCGCGGTGATGGACGCCCGGCGCAATCAGGTGTACTGCGCCCGGTTCTTAGCGGAAGGGGGAGCGCTGGCCCGGCTCACGCAGGACCGGGCCATAGGCCTGGACGAGCTGGCCCAGGAGGTCCGCGCTTCGGGGAAGCCCCAGACCCTGGTGGGGGACGGGGCGGTCCTGGCCCAGAAGGCGCTGGAGGAGGCGGGGCTGCCCTGTGTTCTCACGCCGCCCCATCTGCGCTATCAGACCGCCTGGGGAGTGGCCAGGGCCGCCTTAGAGCTGGCCAGGGCGGGCAAGCTGGTGTCCGCCGCCGCCATGGCGCCCAGCTATCACCGATTAAGTCAGGCGGAGAGGGAACGAGAAGCGCGAGCGTAGGCGCGCCGCCCCGGATGGACCGGAGCGAACAGCGCGCGCAGTCGGAGGGGCTTAGACGCCGTTGCGGAGGGTGCGCAGCGTGACAACATCGTGGCAAGCTTCGCATCGCTCGCTTTGCCGCAGGCGGCAAAGCAGCATCGTAATCACAATAAAAAGAGCCTCCCCCGGCCAGCCGGGGGAGGCTCCTTTTATTTTTCCTCTAACAGACGGGTCAGCTCCGCCATAAAGGTGTTGATATCCTTAAATTGACGGTAGACAGAGGCGAAGCGGACGTAGGATACCTCGTCCACGTCCTTCAGCTTTTCCATTACCAGCTCGCCGATTTCGGTGCTGGGCACCTCGCGGACCATTTCGTTTTGCAGGGACTGTTCGATTTCGTTGGAAATCTGCTCCAAGGTGGACATAGACACCGAGCGCTTTTCGCAGGACTTGAGCATACTGCCCAGCAGCTTGCTTTTGTCAAAAGCCTGACGGCTGCCGTCCCGCTTGATGACCATCAGCGGGAGGCTTTCCACAATCTCATAAGTAGTGAAGCGCCTGCGGCAGGCTAAGCATTCCCGCCGGCGGCGGATGCTGCTTCCTTCATCGGCGGGGCGGGAATCGACAACCTTACTCTCCAGCTGGGCACAGTACGGGCATTTCACGGCGGCATCAATCCTTTCTGTGTAACGGGCAGAATATGGTGAAGCGATTGGAAAAATTATAACATAGATGTCTCAAATATGATATCCTTTTTTGAAAAAATTTTACGCCGTGTATAATGGGGCGGAAAGGGTGGCATACTGTGCTGCGTGAGGTGATAACAATGGAAAACCACAGCAACAACTGCCCTGACAACAAAAAGCAGCAGAACTCCGAGAACAAGAAGCAGCAGAACGGCGAGAACAAGAAGAACTCCAACAACCCCGAGAACAAGAATCCCACCAGCCGGGGCTACTGAGTTCGCGCCGAGCGGAGGGCGGCTACGCCCTCCGCTCCTTTTTTGCAGGAGGAGGCAGAGCAAATGAGACCAAAAGGCGATAACGACCCGGCGCGGGTGTGCCGGGACCCGCAGTACCGCACGCCGCCCTATGAGGACCTGTCCAGCCTGGTGGCGGGGCGGATTCAGGCGGGGCCCCAGTCCACGCCGCCCAGGGCGGGCGCGGAGCTGGATGAGTGGCAGGACCCGGATTTGTTTCACTCGCCGGAGCTGTAGGAAAAGGCCCCCGCTGACGCGGGGGCCTTCGGCTTTGTGGGGGCGGGGGCTGCGCGGCTATAGAAGGTTGGTCAGGGTGGGCAGTTCGGCTTCATAGATTAGCTCAAGCTGGGTGATGAGACGGGCGTTGACGGCGGCGTATTCCGCGCTCTGGCGCTCTCCGGCCTCCAAAAAGGCCAGCGCCTCGTTGAAAGAGATTAAAATAGCGTCGATATCGGTGTGGTGCAGGGTGACGTGGAGATAGCCCTCGTGATTAATCCACTGTTCCTGCGCCTGCCGGGTGATGCGGGCGGCCTGGTCCCAGTTCTCCTGCTCCGCCTGATTCTGGGCCTGGGCGAGCAGTTCGGTGAGCTGGGTGGTAAAGCAAAACAGGTGGACGGTGTGCGCGATGCACAGCGCGGCCAGCAGGGCCACCAGCCCCAGGGATACATAGAGCCGCTTCATTTCGCCGCCTCCTTTTTAGGGACGCAGTAGGTGGTCCCGGTCTCGTCTACCGTGAGGAGAAATGCCTGCCGGAAAGAGGACAGCCCGTGGGAGGCCAGCTGCTTTTCCAGCCAGATTTCCTCATAACCCAGCCCCTTCAGGTTGTGCTCCAGCAGCCGTCCGTCGCTCACCAGCACCACCGGCAGGCCGGTTTCCTCAGGCTTGAGCCCCATCTGGGCGGCGGTGACGGGTTTTTCCGAGGCGTAGGGCAGCACGGAGAGCTGTCCGTTGGTCTCCAGCAGGGCGAATTTAATGGTTTGTATGTCGGTGTAGCCCTGAATGCGCAGCTCCTCCAGCAGTTCGTCGATGGTGAGATGGCTGCGGGTCAGCTCGCTTTGGAGGACCGCGCCGTTTTTCACCACGATGGAGGGCTTGCCGCACAGCAGGGTGCGGAAGCGGATAGACTTGATGCACAGCACCGAAATGATGGAGGACAGCGCCAGCAGCACCAGGATGGGAATCAGCCCGGACAGCAGCGGGATGCCGTTGTCCTGCATGGGCACGGAGGCCAAATCGGCGATGATGAGGGTGAGCACCAGCTCGGAGGGCTCCAGCTCGCCAATCTGATGCTTGCCCAGCAGCCGGATGCCCGCCACAATAAAGAGGTAGAGCACCGCGGTGCGTATGAGTACTACAAACACAAAAACACCTCGTTTCGCAGAACGCTGCTTGAACATTTTGCCCTTGCGGTGAGAGGGATATGCGGTTGGTTTGTCCAAAACCCCAATTTTTGTGAGAAGAAGAAAAAGCGGGTGAGATTTTCTTGTCTTTTGCGGGAAGATACGCTAAAATAAATACAGTTTATCGCGGATGATTTTGAGAGGAGCGCACATATGAGCCATCAACTTGTGATCGTTTTGGATTTTGGCGGGCAGTACAATCAGCTGATTGCCCGCCGGGTGCGGGAGTGCGGCGTGTACTGCGAGGTCAAGCCCTATACCACGCCGCTGGCCGAGCTGAAGGCCATGAATCCTATCGGCATTATCTTCACCGGGGGACCCAATTCCGTCTATCTGGAGGACGCTCCCCAGGTGGATGGGGATATCTTCACCTGGGGCGTGCCCATTCTGGGCATTTGCTATGGCTGCCAGCTGATGGCCCAGGGACTGGGGGGGCGGGTCACCGCCGCCCAGGAGGATTCCGCCCGGGAGTACGGAAAGACCGTGACTTATTTTGAGACGGAGTGCAGGCTGTTCAAGGGCCTGCCCCGGCAGGGCATCACCTGGATGAGCCATGGGGACTACATGGAGAAAGTGCCCGAGGGTTTTGCCCTCACAGCTCACAGCGACGCCTGCCCTAACGTGGCCATTGCCGACGAGAAGCGGGGGTTCTATGGGGTGCAGTATCACCCGGAGGTGAACCACACCGAGCACGGGGTGGATATGATTCGCAACTTCCTCTACGAGGTGTGCGCCGCCGCCGGGGACTGGACCATGGAGGACTACAAGCGTACCGCGGTGGAGGCCCTGCGGGAGAAAATTGGGGACGGCAGGGTGCTGCTGGCCCTCAGCGGCGGGGTGGACTCCTCTGTGGCGGCG
>CAQCFX010000036.1 GCA_948766235.1 uncultured Oscillospiraceae bacterium
GGGGCGGCACAGCCGCCCAAGACCAGGCCGAGACGGAGGGAAAGCGAGCGAGCGTCCTGGCCGTTTCGCAGCGTGACATCGCCAAGACAAAAGACGGCTTTGCGGGGCCCGGCAGAAGCGCGGCGCTGCCGCTCGTGGGTTGGATAACGAAACGGGCGGGGCCCACGAACTGCGCCTGAGCAGGCGGACCGTTCGGCGTGTGGGTGGTTGTCAGGACCGCCCGGTCTCCTCGGGAAGCAGGCGGCGGTGGAATTTTAGGGCCGCGCGATGGTGAGGGCGCGGCCCGTTTGCGCCAGGGTGAAGCTGTCCTCCAGCCCGGCGGTGACGGTCACGCCGCCGTCTTCCTCCACCATAACCAGCTCAAAGCCCCATTCGTCCCGGTGGCCGCGCCAGAAGCTGACGGCTTCCTCCCGGCCCATGACAAACAGGGCGGTGGACAGCGCGTCGCATACTGCGCCGACGTCTCCCCATGCGGCGCTGGTATCTCCTACCACGGTGACGGAGAGCAGGCCGCTGTGGGCGGGGCGGCCGGTCTTGGGGTCCAGAATGTGCCAGTAGCGCACGCCGTCCTCCTCAAAGTACCGCTCGTAGCCGCCGGAGGTGACCACGGCCTTATCGACGACCTCCACCACGCCCAGGCTGCCGTCCCCCTCCGGGTCCCGGATGCCGATGCGCCAGGGGGAGCCGTCCGGCTTGGCCCCCACCGTCTGGATATTGCCCCCCAGGTCCAGCAGGGCGGAGGTGACGCCGTTTTCTTTCAGCAGATGGGCCAGCCGCCAGCCGGTGCTGCCCTTGGCCACGCTGCCCAGGTCAATCTCCATGCCGTCAGGAAGGGCGGCGGCGGTCCCTTCCTGGGAAACTTGGGTATAGTCCACCATGGAGAGCAGTCCGGCGATGGTCTCATCGTCCGGGACGGCGTACTCCCCGGTAGTGAAGCCCCAGCAGCGCAGGACGGGGTAAGTGGAGATATCCAGCGCCCCGCCGGTGCGCCCGCACATACCCAGCGCCGTGTCCAGCAGGTCCGCCGTCTCCGGGGACAGCTCCGCCTCGCCGTCCCGGTTCAGGGCGTAAATCTCGCTGCCCTCATCGGTGACGGACCACAGGCCCTCCAGCTCTTTTACCCGGTCCTCCGCCTCGTCTAAAAGCGCCTCGTCCCCGCCCTCGTACAGCCGCAGGGTCATCACCGTGTCCATGGCGAAAAAGGTGCGCTCCGCCGTCGGAACCGCCTGGGTAGGCGCGGGAGCGCACCCCGCCAGCAGCAGAAGCCCGGCCAGGGCGGCAAGGGCGCGTTTCACGTGAAACATTCGTTTTATCATTCCGCCTGCTCCGGGATGGAATCGTCCTGGCCGATCCACTCCCGCTCCACATCCACCACCCGGTAGTCCGCCGGGGTGTCCCGGATGACCACCTTGGCGATTCCCGCGTTGATGATGAGCCGGCGGCACATGGAGCAGGAGGTGGAGCCGGGGATGAGCTCTCCGGTGGCCGGGTCCCTGCACACCATATACAGCGTGGCGCCTAAAACCTCCCGCCGGGAGGCGGAGATGATGGCGTTGGCTTCCGCGTGGACGGAGCGGCACAGCTCATAGCGCTCTCCCGAGGGGATTTTCATGGCCTCCCGGGTGCAGTATCCTAAATCCCCGCAGTTCTTCCGCCCCCGGGGCGCGCCGTTGTAGCCGGAGGACACAATCTCGTCGTTCTGCACGATGATGGCCCCGTAGTGCCGGCGCATACAGGTGGAGCGCTCTAACACCGTTCCGGCGATGTCCAGATAGTAGTTTGCTTTGTCAATGCGGGCCATGGACCCCCCCCCTTTTTCGGAAAGTATATCATCTTTTTCTTCCCGCCGCAACGGAAACTTACAGCGGCCCCCGCCCCAGCTTCTCTCCAATCACCGCCATCTGTTCCGGGGTGGGCGTCCAGTCCAGGGCCACCTCCACCACCCGGTCCGGGTAGCACAGCACATACTCGTCCCGGGGATTGCCGTACTTGTTCACCGTCCGGTACGCCTCCTGCGCCCCCCAGGGGGCGGGGTCAATGGGCTCCGTCCCCTCCCGGCGCAGCCAGACGGAGCTCAAATACTCCCGCCAGCCCAGCAGGTGGTTTTTACAGACGCCATACAGAAACGGGGCCTTCACCACCGTGACGCCGTAGCTCAGCTCGGGGGCGTCGTCCATCTCCTCCCACCTCCAGGAGTACTGCCGCGCGCTGAGGTGGGCCAGCAGAGGGGAGTGCAGATACTCCATACTCTGGCCGTAGGTAAAGTTCACCGCCAGCAGCTCCCCCACCGTCAGGGGCAAATCCTCCGGGACGGGATCGGGACGGCTGTTCAGGGCGCTCACAGCAAACCGAGGCACCACGACCGCGAATAGGATGGACAGCGCCACGCAGGCAAACATGGTAGCGGCGCGGTTGGTCTCGGCGGAGGCGTTCTTCTTTTTCAAAGCGTCCCGTATGCCCAGCACCGCCGCCAGCAGCAACACCGTCCCAATCAGGCTGGCCGCCGTCACGCCGCCCAGGCCGTCGCCGAACAGGCAGGCAGCCCCCCACACCGCCGCCGGCAGGATAATCGCCAGCAGGAGCCATTGAAGCCACAAGTGGTTTCGGGTGGGCAGAAACTCCCCCCGCGCCGCCGCTTTCAGCGCCCGCCGCCGCCAGAGGAAGTAGGAGGCCAGCTCCACGCCGCAGTTCAGCAGTACCAGCGTAAAGGCCAGCACGGACACCAGGACAGCGGCGTTGGACAGGGTGCGGATGGGGTCGCTCCGCAGCCGGAACAGGAACTGCCCCACGTTCAGCAGCCCCACCGCCCCCAGCAGGCAGTTGGACAGCAGGAAGCTCTTTTTCGCCGAGCGGTGGATGGCGTCCACCTCCAGGGTCGGGTCGGTGTCGATGGGCACCGGGTTTTCCCCCTCGTTGTAAAACACCTGAAGCTGGCCCGACGAGCCCGCCAGCGTCCAGCCCACGTGGGCGCACAGGTCATAGAACTCCTCCTGCTGTTTCGAGGGACCGGGGTCGTAGATGGTGGCCTTGGGGAAATAGCACACGGAGAAGGTGAGCGTTTTTGGCTCGATCCGCCGGTAGTGCCAGAAAAACTGCCCGATTTCGCACAGCAGCCACCCCTTCTCCGCCATCCGCCGCAAGTGGGCCTCGATGCCGGTGTGGTCGTAAAAGGAATGCAGGTTCATCTGCCGTTTCGTCTCCCTCATAGTTAGCCCTCCTCCCCGAAGACCCGGCGGTAATCCTCCGCCTGGGCCTGAATCCGTTGGTACTCCTTGTCCAGCACCCGCCGCCCGTACTCCGTCAGCAGATAGCTGCGCTTTCGCCCCTGGGTCCGGGTTTCCCGAATCATCCCCGCCTCCACAAACTGCTCCAGCAGGTTGTAGAGCGTCCCCGAGCCCACGCTCACCCTGCCCCCCGTCATGGCGGGCACCCGGTCCAGAATGTCCATGCCGCAGCACTCCTCCCGCAGGCACAGCAGGACGTAAAACATCTGCTCGGTCAGGGTGCTGAATTTTTCCCTGGGCATGATTCCGTCCCCCTTATCTCGATATTCGAGCATCCTGGTTCCATTATAATCTCGAATATCGAGTTTGTCAATAGCAGACGCAGCAACGGCGTCCGGCACAGGGCGGAACGGCGCAAATTCACATTTTGTTTACGGTTTCCCCATTGACTCGGTCAAATTGGAGCGCTAATATAATAATATTCCCAAAATTCCGTTTCTCTCAGGAGGTGAGCGCCCATGATTCGCCGTTGGTTTTCCCGCTTTATGGCCGGGCGCTACGGGGGCGACCAGCTGAATCTGTTTCTCATTGGGCTGTACCTCATTCTTTATGTGGTGTTTCTGCTGTCCCGCCTGCTGATTTTTGAGCTGCTGGGCACCGTTTTGCTGCTGGTCAGCCTGTTCCGCTCCCTGTCCCGCAGCCTGGAGCGCCGCCGGGCGGAAAATACCCGCTTCCTCCAAATCGTCCGGCCCATGAAGCGCCGGTGGACCGCCTTCCGCGCCCGGACGCAGGACCGGGAGCACCGCTACTTCAAGTGCCCCAACTGCGGCCAGCAGATGCGGGTGCCCCGGGGCAAGGGGCGCATCACCGTGCACTGCCGCTCCTGCGGCGCTGTGTTTGAGGAAAAAAGCTGAGCGCGAGGGCAGACACATAGGCCCGAGCGTGACAACGCCCCCCCGGGGACGGCCTTCGGCGAGGCACTTTCTCTCCCATGAGAGAAAGTGCCCAAAGAGAATGCTCGGGGGGATGCCCTCCGGGTGGACGCTTTCGCCTCCACAGTCGGCCCTCCCCCCGAGACCCCCCGTTTACGGGGGAGCCCGATACGAAAGCGGTCAAATACCCTTCCGGCGCGCGCGGCCTTCGACGCAGATGCTTCGATTGGTGCTGCCGCTTGTGCGCAGTCACTGAAAGGCGCGCGTCCATTGTACCGCGCCTAAGCAGAAGTGTGTCTACCGCGAGCCGCACTCCCCAAGCGCTTACAGCCCGACATACGCACAAGACAGCACCCCCGCCCCTTGGCGGGGGGTTTTTATTGCAAAAAACCGGGGGATATGATACGCTGTAAGCCAATCGACTCTCCCATTGAGGTGATTTCCTATGACCGACACCATCGCCGCCATCGCCACCCCTCCCGTCCCCGCCGCCATCGGCATTCTCCGCCTGTCCGGGCCGGGGGCCATCGCCGCCGCCGACCGGGTGTTCACCCCCTTCCGCGGCGGCCCCATGTGCCGGCGAGCCGACCGCACGCTGGTGTACGGCGCGCTCCATGACCGGGACGGCCGGCTCATCGACCATTGCCTGTGCACCGTGTCCCGCGCCCCCCACAGCTACACCGGGGAGGACACCGCCGAGCTGCAGTGCCACGGCTCCCCGGCTGCGCTGGCGCTGGGGCTGGAGGCCCTTTTTGCCGCCGGGGCCCGCCAGGCCCTGCCCGGCGAGTTCACCAAGCGGGCGTTTTTAAACGGCAGGCTGGACCTCACCCGCACCGAGGCGGCCGCCGACCTCATCCACGCGGAGACCCCCGCCGCCGTCTATCAGGCCGCGGGGCAGCTGGGGGGAGCGCTGGAGCGGGCGGTGGACGGCATCTACGATGCCCTCACCGACCTGTGCGCCCACTTCCACGCGGTGCTGGACTACCCCGACGAGGACATCCAGCCCTTTGAGGTCCAGGAGCTGGCCGCCGCTTTGTCCGGCGCGGCGGACAAGCTGGACGCCCTGGCCGCCACCTACCGGCGGGGGCGGCTTTTGAACGAGGGCGTCCCCTGCGCCATTGTGGGCCGGCCCAACGCGGGCAAATCCACCCTGTTCAACGCCCTGCTGGGCTATGAGCGGGCCATCGTCACCCCCATACCCGGCACCACCCGGGACACGGTGGAGGAGCGGGTGAATTTCGGCGGCGTCCTGCTGCGGCTTATTGACACGGCGGGGCTGCGGGAGGCCCAGGACGAGGCGGAGCGCCTGGGGGTGGAGCGGAGCCGGGAGGCCATAGAGCGCGCGGAGCTGATTTTCGCCGTGGTGGATTCCTCCGCCCGCATCACTCAGGAGGACACGGAACTTCTGCGGACGGTGTGCGCCGCAGGAAAACCCTGGATTTTCATCGCGTCCAAAAAGGATTTGGCCCAGAATCACAGCGCCGTTGGCTGTGTCACTGGCGGCGACAGCGGCCCGGTTCTGCTGACTGAAAAGCGGTCTGCCCTTGCCGCGTCGGTGGAGATATCCGCTAAGACCGGCCAGGGGCTGGACCGTCTGGAGCAGGCGGTGGCGGCGCTGTTTCCCCAGGACGCGGGCGGGCAGGCCGGGGCCATGCTCACCAACGCCCGCCAGGCGGAGGCGGCGGGCCGGGCGCGGGAGGCGGTCTGCCGTGGCGCGGCGGCGCTGGAGGCGGGGATGCCCCCCGACGCGGTGGTGGCCGACGTGGAGGAGGCTATGACCGCCCTGGGCGAGCTGACGGGCCGCACCGTGCGGGAGGACGTGACGGCCCGGATTTTCGAGCGGTTCTGCGTGGGAAAATAACACATGACAGCGGCCCCTCGGGGGTGTATAATAGCCAAAAGGGAGGGGATTGTGATGCTGTTTCAAAATATCCTCCACGTCTTTACAGACCGGCCCGAGCTGTGTGTGCGCTCTTACACGCGGGAGTTCCAGCGGGAAGAAAAGCAACAGGCTTTCCTAAAAGAAGGGTGGGCCGCGTGGGGGATGGATTCCGCGTCCTTCGAACAGGCCCACGGGCAGCAGCGGCCTCCCGAATGGGTGATTGAATACAGCCATGCCGTATCGCGGATTGGTGACTACCGCTGGTACGCCATGGACTATGAGGCAGCGGAGATGTCCAAGCGTCGAAAGGCCCCGGTGCTGGTGGCGGAGTATGGACAAAATACTGCCGAGGACGAACGGATACAGATGGAACGCCGCCGGGAGTTCCCCGGTTTGGAGCAGTTCCCTGAAATGTACACCCCCCGGGACCGGGAACTGCTCACCCTGACCTGGGGGGCGGACGGAAAATGTATCTGCCAAATCGAGCTGGAGAAAGAGGGCGGGGCCCTCAAGGAGCCGAAAATCGCGGGCGTAGATACCTTGATGGACCGGCTGGGCGGGATGCTCCCCCGGCCGGACTTCTGGGACGGGCTGCCGGAGCGGCCCTTTCCAAACATTGCGGAGGAGCTGAGCCGGGCGCTGGGCATTTTCGTGTGCGGACCGGGGCTGGACCGATTCGTGGAGCAGCGCTGTGAACTCCGGCGGGAGATGCGGCTGGGGAAATTCTACCGCTTCCGCGGGGAACAGAGTTAAACGGGAGGGAACACGATGAAATTGGCCATGTGGGTGTTTATGCTGGTGTGCAATCTGATTGTTCCCGCTGTCATGTTCTTCTTTGGGCGGCGATTTCTCAAAAACCCGCCCATGGAGAGAAACAGCCTGTACGGCTACCGCACCACCCGCTCCATGCGCAATCAGGAGACCTGGGACTTTGCCCAGCGGCGCATGGGGGAGGTGTGGCAGAAGGTGGGGGTGGTTTTGCTCCCCCTGGCGGTGCTGGGCCAGGCGCTGACCCTTTTGGCTCCCACCGCGGAATCCATGTGCCTGTGGAGCCTTGTGCCGACGGCGCTGGAGGGCGTGGCGCTGGCCGCAACCATATTCCCGGTGGAGCGGGCGCTGAAGCGGAACTTTGACGAAAACGGAAACAGACAATAAGGAGGACTTGCCATGAAAGCGGTGGTGACGCGGGTGAAAAACGCCCGGGTAGAGATAGACAACAGGGTAAACGGGGCCATCGAACGGGGCTTTCTGGTGCTGCTGGGGGTGGGCCCCGACGACACCGAAGCCACCGCCGATAAAATGGCGGACAAGGTGTGCGGCCTGCGCATTTTCGACGACGAAAACGGCAAGATGAATTTAAACCTGGCCGCAGTGGGGGGTTCCCTGCTGGTGGTGAGCCAGTTCACCCTGTACGCCGACACCTCCTCCCGCCGCCCCGGCTTCTCCCACGCCGCCAAACCGGAGCTGGCCGTCCCCCTGTATGAGCGGTTTATGGCCGCCTGCCGGGAGAAGGGCTTCACGGTGGAGCACGGAGAATTCGCCGCCGAGATGCAGGTGTTCTCCCAAAACGATGGGCCCATCACAATATTACTCGAGGTATAACATGGCCATTATTAAACAGTTAGACCCCCACGTGGCGGATTTGATTGCCGCCGGCGAGGTGGTGGAGCGCCCCGCCAGCGTGGTGAAGGAGCTGATGGAAAACGCCATCGACGCCGGGGCGGGGGCCGTCACCGTGGAGATTGCCCGCGGGGGGATGTCCCTCATCCGGGTGACGGATGACGGCTGCGGCATCCCCGCCGGCCAGGCCGCCATCGCCTTTCTCCGCCACGCCACGTCGAAAATCGCCACCCAGCAGGACCTGGAGGCCATCGGCACCCTGGGCTTCCGGGGAGAGGCGCTGGCGGCCATCTCCGCCGTGTCCCGCATGGAGCTGCTCACCCGCACCCAGGACGAGGCCCTGGGCGCCGCCCTCACCGTGGAGGCGGGGGTGGTCACCGGGCAGGAGGAGGCCGGCTGCCCTAAGGGGACGGTCATGACCGTACGGGAGCTGTTTTTCAACACCCCCGCCCGGCTGAAGTTTATGAAAAAAGACGCCGCCGAAGGGGCGGCGGTATTCGCGGTGGTCCAGCGCCTGGCCCTGTCCCACCCGGAGCTGAGCGTGAAGTTCATCCGGGACGGGAAGCAGGAGCTGCTCACCCCCGGCGACGGACAGCTTAAAAGCGCCGTCTACGCCGTTATGGGCCGGGACATCGCCCTGGGCTTTCTCTGCGTGAAGGGCAGCGGCGAGGAGATGAGCGCGGAGGGCTTCGCCTCCCTGCCCGCCTGCTGCCGGGGCAGCCGGAGCTATCAGCACTTTTTCGTCAACGGCCGGTACGTCAAAAGCCGGATTATGACGGCGGCGGTGGAGGAGGCCTATAAAAATCAAAAGATGGTGGGCAAATTCCCCGGCTGCGTCATCCACCTCACCGTGCGCCCCAGCCAGGTGGACGTGAACGTCCACCCCACCAAAACCGAGGTGAAGTTCCAGCGGGAGCAGGCCGTGTTTTCCACCGTGTACTACGCGGTGCTCTCCGCCCTGAACGGGGACCACACCCGCCCCCAGGCGGTGCTGCCGGGGGTAAAGGCCGAGGACACCGTGACATCCCGGCAGACCGCGCTGCCCCTCCACGACGGCGGAAGGGGGCCGGCGGGGACCCAGTTCATGCCCGCCGCCCGGTTCCAGCCCCTCTCCGGGGCTGCCCAGGGGAGCAGGCCGGCGCCGGCCAAGCCGCCCGAGGCGGCGGCCCCCACTGTCCCCCCGCAGAAAAAGTCCCCCTTCCAGTGGGTGGAGCCCCTGCCGGAGCGGCAGCCCAAGTCCCCGGGACAGGAGGCAAAGCCCCGTCCGGCGGCGGAAGCGCCCGCCCGTGCCCCCCCCCGCCGGGACCAGCGCCCCGCTCCAAGAGGCCGAGCCTGTCCCCCCGCCCCCGCTGGAGCCCGCCTCCGAGGAGGAGCCCTGGGTGGTCCGGGGAGAGCTGTTTCGCACCTATGTGCTGGTGGAGCAAGGGGAGAAGGTGCTGCTCATCGACAAGCACGCCGCCCATGAGCGCTCCAACTTCGACCGGCTCAAGGCGGCGGACTACCAGCCCATGGTGCAGGAGCTTTTGACCCCCGTCACCCTCTCCCCATCCCCGGAGGAGCTGGAGCTCCTGCTGGGCCAAAGGGAGCTGCTGGCCCGGTTCGGGTTCGAGGTGGAGGAGTTTGGCTCCACGGCGCTGGCGGTGCGCTCCGCGCCGGACTACTTAGACGCCGGAGAGATTGAAAACGCCCTGCTGGAGCTGGCCCGGCGGCTGCGGCTGACGGGCACCGCCGACCCCGCCGCCGCCCGGGACGAGCTGCTGCACACCATGGCCTGCAAGGCAGCCATCAAGGGCGGCTGGCGCAGCGGGGCCGAGGAGCTGGAGGAGGTGGCCCGGCTGGTGATGAGCGGGGCGGTGAAGTACTGCCCCCACGGCCGCCCGGTGGCCATCGAGCTGACGAAAAAACAGCTGGAAAAGCAGTTCCGGCGGGCGTGACGGGAGGCAGCAATGGACGATTTTCAGCGGTTCCACCGAAAGGCCCTCCTCTGGATGCTGGGCGCTGCGCTCCTCGTCCTGTCGGGCTGCTGGGCCGCGGCAGCGGCGGGACAGCCGTGGGCCGTGCTCCTTCTGCTGATTGGCTGGGGCGTGGGGACGCGGATTGTCTACCACCGCCAGCTCCGGCGGTTCCAGCGCAGGCAGTACGAGGAGCGGTATGGGAAATGGAAGAAATATGAGAGCGGGGACGACCGGATATAAAAGGAGGGCCAATCTATGGCATACAGGCTGAGCGACATCAACGCCGCTGTCCGGCGGGACCCGGTGGGGTTCATGGAGGAGTGCGACCGGGGCTATCAGGATAAGATTTCCCGCGCCGCCGGCCAAATCTGCGCCAACCTGAAAAAAAGCCCAGTGGTGCTGCTGTCCGGCCCCTCCGGCTCGGGCAAGACCACCACGGCGGAAAAGCTCAGCGCAGAGCTGGAGCGCCGGGGCGTGCGCACCCATCCGGTGTCTATGGACGACTATTTCCTTCAGTCCGACCCCTCCCGCCTGCCCCGCACCCCCGACGGGGCCATTGACTACGAGTCCCCGGAGGTAATGGACCTGAAGCTGCTGGACGAGCACTTTGAAAAGCTCACCCGTGGGGAGTGGATTCTGGTGCCCAAGTTTGAGTTCGCCCGGCAGATGCGCAACGACAGCCGGGGCACGCCGCTGAAGCTGGGCAGGGACGAGGTGGCCATTTTCGAGGGCATCCACGCCCTGAACACCCAGCTCACCAGCCGCCACCCGGACGCCGCCCGGCTGTATATCTCCGCCCGCAGCGACATTGTGGACGACGCGGGCGCGGTGGTGTTCAAACGCACCTGGCTGCGCCTCACCCGGCGGGCGGTGCGGGACTACAATTTCCGGGGCACCGACGTGAGCGGCACGCTGAATATGTGGGCCAACGTGCGCCGGGGAGAAAAGCTGTATATCTCCCCCTACCGGGACACCGCCCATATCAAGTTTGACACCGCCCTGGCCTACGAGGCGTCGGTGATGGCCAGCTACGCCAGGCCTCTGATGGCGGCGGTGCCCGAGGAAAACCAGCGCCGGGGCGAGCTGCTGGAGCTGGTCCGCGCCCTGGACCTCCTCGAACCCATCGACCCCGCCCTGGTGCCGCCCGAGTCCCTGCTGCACGAGTTTATCGGATGAGAAAGGCCCCTCCCCCGCTTGGGGGAGGGGCTTTTTTACATGGGATACAGCGGGGGCCAGGTCTGCTCCGGCGCGGGCTCGCTCTCTAAAGGCTGGGACTCAGAGGGGACCGGCCCGGAATCCTCCGGCGCCGGGTCCGCGGCGGGCACGGCGTTGGGGTAGGGCGCCGCCCCCTCCGGGTAGGGCACAAAGCACAGGTTCATGTCCACGCTGGAATTGATTCCGGCCACCTGGCCCTTGGAGGAATACTGCCACATCTGGAAGGCATAGCGGCAGCTGGGCACCTGGCCGTAATCGGTGTACTCCGCGTACCAGAAGGGATACCGGGTGAGCTTGCTCAAATCCATCTTCACATAGCCGCAGTATTTGTTGAAGTAAATCATGGGCTGATAGCCCGCCTCCTCCACCCGCTGGCAGAAGGCGGCGATGCATTCGGTAATCACCTTGGCGTCCACGCCGTAGGCCCGGGACTCCTTGCCGCCCAGGAACTCCCAGTCGCACACCACCGGGTAGGTGACGTACTGCCGGTAGGGCTCCAGCTTGGACAGCAGCAGGTCGGCCTCCTCCAGCGCCTCCTCCACGGTGATGGCGTTGGAGAAGAAGTAGGCCCCCACGTCCAGCCCCGCGTCGATGGCCCCCTGCATATTGCGCTCAAAGTAGGAGTCCTCCGCCACCGCGCCGCTGCCGTTCTTGCCGTAGAAGCGGTTGCCCGCCCGGACGATGGCAAAGTCAATGCCGTCCTCCGCCACCGCCGCCCAGTCAATCTCTCCCTTGTGGCCGGACACGTCGATGCCGTGGACGTAGTAACCGCCGGTCCAGCTCAGCCGGCCCCGCTCGTCCTGCTGGAACTGCTCGGGGGTGAAGGGGGAGGCGGCCACGCTGTCCAGCTCGTCCAGCCAGTAGTTGCCATACAGGAACATTCCGGGAATCTGGGTGAAGTCCGCTTCCATCATCCGGCAGATGATGGCGGACATCTGCTCCCGGGAGATGGGCTGCTCCGGGCGGAAGGTCCGGGTGCCGTCGTCCTCAATAAAGCCGTCCATAATCCCCTTTTCAAACAGCTCCACCACATAGCCGTCGTCACAGTCGGTATAGGGGCTTTCCCCGGAAATATCGGTGAGCCCCAGCCCCCGGGCCGCCATGCGGGCCACGTGCAGCCGGGTGGGCACCTCGTCCAGGGTGCTCTCATTGTAGTCATAAACCAGGCGGTTGTCCAAGGCGAGCTGGATGTACGGATAGGCCCAGTGCTGCTCGGGGTCCCGCTCCGGCTCCTCGCAGTCCATGGCCAGCAGCATGAGCTTGAAGGACTCGCCCCAGGTGACGCTGCCCGTGGGGCGGAAGGTGCCGTCGGGATAGCCGTTCACCACCCCCTGCTCGTAGAGGCTGGCCACGTATTCATAGGACCAGTGGTCCTCTTGTAAATCGGCGAAGGGGGAGCCCCGGTCCGGGGCGGCCTGGGCGGCGGGGCTGACGGTGACCGCCAGCAGAACGGCCAGCGCAAGCACTGCGATGCGTTTTTTCATGTGGTCTCCTTTTCCGGTGGGGTGGATAGTTTATTGTATTCATTCTACATAATTCGACGCTCACTGACAAGCCCCCGGAATAAATTTTACATTTTTGAAATTTTTGCGAAACACTCTTGACAGCCCTGACCGAATGTGCTATTCTACGTTTGACAAGTAAAGTTGTCAAAACGACAAGTTGGCTTGTCAGAACGACAAAGAAAACTGTCAGAAAGGAGGCGGGGCGGCACCGTGTTGAAAAACCGTTTGAAGGAGCGCCGGGCAGCCCTGGGGGTGAACCAGCAGGAGCTGGGGCGCATGGCCGGGGTGTCCCGGCAGACCATCAGCCTCATAGAGCGGGGGGACTACTCCCCATCGGTGACGCTGGCCCTCACCCTGGCGAAAATCTGCGGGGTGACGGTGGAGGATATCTTCATTTTGGAGGAGGAGAACGATGAAAAACAATAACGACGCCATTAAACAGGAAAATAAAAAGGCCATGCCCAAATTTATCCTGATCGTCGTGCTGAGCCTGGTGTTCGGCGGCGTTTTGGGCCTTGCCCTGGTGTTTTTGAACCTGGAGAATTTCGGGGATGCGCTGGACGCCGCGGCGCTGTTCTTCACCAACCACGTGGCGCCGTGGCTCATCATTGCCCTGCCCGCGGCGCAGCTGGCCGTGTGCCTGCCCATCTATTTCAGCGCGAAAAAGCAGCTCTCCGCCTGGGACGGGGAGGACGAGGCGGTGAGCGGCGAGGCGGAGGCCAAGCTGTCGGTGTGCATCTGGATCACCGGGCTGTGTACGATATTGGCCTTCTTTTTGCTGGCCGCCATGTTCGCCGGGTTCGTGAACAACGCGGGGACAGAACGGATGATGCCCGCCCCCCTGTTTTTCGGCGGGCTGGCCGCTTTTCTGGCGGACCTGTTCGTTCCCATGGTGCTCCAGCAGAAGCTGGTGGACCTGACCAAGCAGCTCAACCCGGAAAAGCATGGCTCGGTGTACGACACCAAGTTCCAGAAGAAATGGTATGAGAGCTGTGACGAAGCCGAGCGCCTGCTCATCGGCCAGTGCGCCTTCAAAGCATACCGGGCTATGGTGACGGTGTGCATGGCGCTGTGGGTGGTGTTTGCCCTGGGCGGGATGTTCTTCAGCTGGGGCTTCCTGCCCGCCCTGGCGGTGTGCATCGTCTGGGCCGCCGGGCAGTCGGCGTACGCCTGGTCCTGCCTCAAGCTGGGCAAGTCCGGCGGAAGCGTTTATTGAGCGCGTAAAAATCATTCAGAAAGAAGGTCAATGAAGATGAGAAACTGTCTCAGGTGCGGCGCGCAAATGCAGGAGGGCTGCACGGTAAAGGTGGAGGGCGCGGGCTACGGCGTGGTGCTGTCCACCCAGGAAAACAAGATTTTCAGCGGCCGCGTCGGCAGGCCCAAGGTGGCCGTCTGCCCAGAATGCGGCGAGGTGTCCGTCTACCTGGAAGATGTGGCAAAGCTGAAAAACTGAGCGCAAAAAATCAACCGCCCTCCGGCGGTTGATTTTTTTGCCGCTTTCGTGTAAAATGAAAGCCTAATTTGACGAAACGGGAGAGGGGGCCAAAGCCATGTCCGCACTGCTGCTGCCCAGCGAAATACTGTCCATGTCCGCCCTGGCGGCGCGGCGGCTGGTGGAGTCCGGCGACGGGGAGTGCGCCCTGCTCTACCTGGCCCTGCTGGAGTGCGGCGGAGACGCCGGCCGCGCCGTCCAGCGCCTGCGCTGGCCGGAGGAGCGCCTTTCTCCCGCCTGGGGGCGGCTGTCCGCCCTGGGCCTGGCCCAGCCCCGGCCCGACGCCCAGCCCGCCCCCCCGCCCAAGGCGGACGAGCGCCTGCCCGAGTACAGCCGGGGGGAGATTGCCGCCGCGCTGGAGCGGGAGCCCTCCTTCCAGGGTCTTTGCCGGGAGCTGGAGGGGATGCTGGGCCGGGTGTTCACCGACCACGATTTAAGGTGCCTGTACACCATGTACGACCACCTGGGGCTGAGCGCCGAGGTGATTCTGCTGCTCACCGGCTGGGCCATCCGCCGGGAGCGGCGGCAGAAAAACAGCCCCGCCGCCTGCCCCCGAATGCCCCAGATTCAGCGGGAGGCTTTTAAATGGAAACGGCTGGGCATCGACACCCTGGAGCGGGCGGAGGACTATCTGCGCCGGCAGGAGGCGGTGGATGAGCGGGAGTGGGCCGTGCTTCAGGCCGTGGGGGTGAGCGAGCGCCGCCCCGCCGTGGAAAAGGAGCGGGAGTTCATCGCCGCCTGGGTGGGTATGGGACTGAGCGACGAGCTGATTCGCCTGGCCTACGAGCGCACCGTGTATCAGAAGAAGGCCATGAACTGGCCGTACATGAACAAAATTCTGCTCTCCTGGCACGCCGCCGGGTACAAAACCCCCCAGCAGGCGGAGGCGGGGGACAGGCCCCCCAAGCGGGGCAGGCCCGCCCAGGCCCAGCCCGCGGATTTCCAGCCCAGCCAGGAGCGCATCCAGAAAAACGCCGACTGGCTGGACAAATTCTTAGAGGAACAGGAGAAAGGAGGCGGCTGACGTGTCCTATGAGCCCACAGTCATGCGCCGGGCGCTGGCTCGGCTGGAGCGCCGCCGGGACAGCCGGGAGCGCCGCCGCTTCGATTTGGAGCGGGAGCTGTACGCCAAGCAGCCCCAGCTCAAGCAGGTGGACGCCGCCCTGCGGGGCACCATGACGGACCTGGCCCTGCTGGCCGCGGGGGGAACGCCGGTGACGGCGGACGGCCCGGAGATTGCCGCCATCCGGGCGCGCAACCGGGAGCTCCAGGCCCAGCGCACCCAGCTGCTGGCCCAGCTGGGCTATGGCCCCGACGCCCTGGACGACGTCCCCGCCTGCCCCCGCTGCGGGGACACGGGCTGGGCGGAGGGCAGAATGTGCTCCTGCCTGAAGGACCTGTGCGCCCAGGAGCAGCTGCGCGCCCTCACCGCCCTGCTCAACCTCACCGACGAGCAGGACTTCGACCGCCTGCGCCTGGATATCTACAGCGACCAGCCCTGGCAGGGGCAGAGCCGCTCTCCCCGGGAGCAGATGCGCCGGGTGGTCCAGGTGTGCGAGGGGTACGCCCGGCAGTTCCCCGGCTACTCGCTGAAAAACCTGCTGCTGTCCGGGGGCACCGGCCTGGGCAAGACCTTTTTGTCCGGCTGCATCGCCCGGGAGGTGTCCCGGCGGGGTTATTCCGTGGTGTACGACACCGCCATCAACCTGTTCTCCGCCTTTGAGACGCGCCGCTTCACCCGGGACGCCGGGGAGGAGCGCCAGGCCCGGGACGACACCCGGCGGTATCTGGGCTGCGACCTGCTGATTCTGGACGACCTGGGCAGCGAGCACACCCTGCCCTCCACCCAGTCCGCCCTGTACGAGGTGGTGAACAGCCGCCTCCAGGCCCAGCGGCACACCATCATCTCCACCAACCTGTCCATGGAGCAGATTGCCCAGCGCTACACCCCCCAGCTCGCCTCCCGCATCGGGGGACTGTTCCGGGAGCTGACCTTCTACGGGGACGACCTGCGCCTGAGGGAGTGAACAAAGCCCGCAACCTGTAGTCGTGCTGCGCCTGCTCGCGACGGCTCCGCAACCTTTGGTTGCTACATTTTCCAAGCCCCCTTGGTTGATTTCGGCCCGCCGCGCCTGGTAAAATAGAGCCAGAAAGGAGCGAGTGCCCATGACCTTGGCGGAAAAGATTTTAGCGCTGCGCACCGAGCAGAACCTGTCCCAGGGGGACCTGGCGGAAAAGCTGGACGTGTCCCGGCAGTCGGTGAGCAAGTGGGAGACGGCCCAGTCGGTGCCCGAGCTGGACAAAATCGTGAAGCTGGCCGACCTGTTCGGCGTGAGCGTGGACGAACTGGTGCGGGAGGGGGAGGCGCCCCGGCCCCAGCCGGCCCAGGCGGCGCCTTGCGCGCCAACGCCGGAGAGGGCGGCGGTTTATGCGCAGTGGAAGTTCACCCCGGTCCAAACCCTTGGCATCCTCCTGATTGCCGGGGGAGTGATGATGATGCTGCTGGCCGCGTTTGCAGGGGGCGATCCCCTGCTGTTTATCGGCGGGGTGCTGGCCATTTTCGGCGTACCATTGCTGCTGGCAAAAAAGCACGGCTTCCTCATCGACGGCTGGATGGCCTGGACGGCGGGGTATGTTCTGCTGCACACGCCGGTGATGATGGGCCAGTGGTACTCTCCGCTGTGGGGGTTCCGGCTGATGTGGATAGCGCTGAATACCACGGGCAGCTTCAGCCCGCCCGTCATGCTGCTGTTCTACCTGGCCTATTTTGCCGTCGCCATACTGAGCATCCTGCTGCCCATCGCCACCATCCGGCTGTGCTGGAAGAAGTGGAAGCACCGTACGGCAGACATCCCCATATAACAAAAGGCCCCCGCCGCGGCGGGGGCCTCTTTCTATGCCCAGAACCGGCGCTTGCCCTGTGTGGACTCACTTTTGGGGCGCAGCTTCCTCAAGCTGACACAGTATGTCAATCAGCTCCAGCCGGGTGATGGGGCGCTCGGGGTCAAGCTCCCCCCCGCCGTCCCCCAGCAGGCCCTGCTCCACC
>CAQCFX010000037.1 GCA_948766235.1 uncultured Oscillospiraceae bacterium
ATTAAAAACGCCTTCTCCTGCGACCTGGGGCTGGTGGAGACTATGGCCCACTACAAGGCCGCCGCCTACTTCCAGCCCCAGGTGGACTTTATTATCGACATCGGCGGCCAGGACATGAAGTGCTTCAAGATACGCAACGGCGCGGTGGACTCCATCATGCTCAACGAGGCCTGCTCCTCCGGCTGCGGCTCCTTTATCGAGACCTTCGCCAAAGCCCTGGGCTACGACATCGCCAGCTTTGCCAAGCTGGGCTTGTTCACCCAGAAGCCGGTGAACCTGGGCTCCCGGTGCACCGTGTTCATGAACTCCAGCGTGAAGCAGGCCCAGAAGGACGGCGCGTCCGTGGAGGACATCAGCGCGGGGCTGAGCATCTCCATCGTGAAAAACGCCATCTACAAGGTGATTCGCGCCGCCAGCGCCGACGATCTGGGCAAACATATTGTCGTTCAGGGCGGCACCTTCCACAACGACGCGGTGCTGCGCGCCTTCGAGCAGGAGCTGGGCCGGGAGGTCACAAGGCCCACCATCGCGGGCATCATGGGGGCCTTCGGGGCCGCCCTGGCCGCCCGGGATCTGGGCTTGGAGAAATCCGCCCTGCTGGACGCGGCCGCCCTGGAGGGCTTCACCCACGCCGCCAAGCCCGTCACCTGCAACCTGTGCACCAACCACTGCTCCCTCACGGTGAACACCTTCGACAGCGGGCGGAAGTTCATCTCCGGCAACCGCTGCTCCCGGCCTTTGGGCAAAGAGAAGGCCCAGCTGCCCGACCTGTACCGCTACAAGTACGAAAAGCTTCGCTCCATGCAGGGCAAGGGCTTTGGCGACGGCTCCCGGGGGAAAATCGGCCTGCCCTTCGGCCTCAATATGTACGAAAACCTCCCCTTCTGGTTCGAGCTGTTCACCCGGCTCAACTTTGAGGTGGTGCTCTCCCCCGAGTCCTCCCGAAAGCTGTATATCAAGGGCCAGCGCACCATCCCTTCGGACACGGTGTGCTACCCCGCCAAGCTGCTCCACGGCCACGTGGAGGCCCTGGTGGAGGCGGGGGTGGACGCCATTTTCTACCCCTGTATGTCCTACAATTTTGACGAGAAGTCCTCCGACAACCACTACAACTGCCCGGTGGTGGCCTACTACCCCGAACTGCTGGCCGCCAATATGCCCGACTTGAAGCGGACCCGCTTTCTCAACCCCTACGCGGGGCTGCACCGTCCAAAGGACTATGAGCGCATCGGCTCCCAGTGGTTTGCCGACGCCTTCGGCATCCCCCGCAGGGAGGCGGCCAGCGCCATCCGGGCGGCCTACCAGGCCTATGACCGCTACAAAGAGGAGCTGCGCCGCACGGGGCAGCAGTACATCCAGCAGGCCCGGGCTCAGGGCCTGCCCATCATCGTGCTGGCCGGCCGGCCCTACCACATCGACCCCGAGATCAACCACGGCATCAACGAGCTTATCACCTCTTTCGGCTTTGTGCTGGTGAGCGAGGACGCCGTGGCCTACCGCGAAGGCTACGCTCCCCGAAAGGTGCTCAACCAGTGGACCTTCCAGGCTCGGATGTACAACGCGGCCCGGTATGTCTGCCAGCAGCCGGATATGGAGCTGGTGCAGCTGGTGAGCTTCGGCTGCGGCACCGACGCCATCACCGGGGATGAGGTGCGCTCCATTTTGGAGGCGGGCGGCAAGCTGTACACCCAGCTGAAAATCGACGACATCAGCAACCTCGGCGCAGTAAAAATCCGGGTGCGTTCGCTGATAGCCGCTATGGAGGAGAGAAAACGCCGTGAACAATGATTTGAGTATCTGCCAGGCCGCGCTGAACCGTGACCCGGTGCTGTATCTGGACCTCACCGAGACCATCCGCCGGAAGGAGGGCCATCTCATTGCCGCCCTGCCCCACGGCGCGCTGGCGGCCTTCCACAGCTACGAAAAGGACGGGCAGGACCTGGGCTTCACCATGTTTGCCGACGACCTGCCCACCGCCAAGCGCCTGCTGGCTATGCTGCCCCCCCATCCCAACTTTCTCACCGTCCACGAGGATTTTTACCTGGACGAGCTGGAAAAGCGCTTTGGCTTTAACCATCTCAACCCCTGCTGGCAGGTGGGATATCTGCGCACCACGCCTCCGTCCGCGCCCAGCACCGGCGCCCAGGTGCACCGGCTCAATTTGTCCCATCTGCCCACTGTGGAGGCAAATTACGACGCGGGCGGCTCGGGCGACGGCTACCTGTCCCAGCTCCTCAGCTGGGGCGAGCTGTACGGCGCCTTTGACGGCGACACCCTCATGGGCTTCATCGGCCGCCACGCCGAGGGCTCCATCGGGCTTTTAGAGGTGCTTCCCCAGTACCGCCGCCGGGGACTGGCCAAGCTGCTCCAGTCCCACATGATTGCCATGGAGCTGTCCCAGGGCCGCATCCCCTACGGGCAGGTCTTTGACGGCAACGCCCCCTCCCTGGCCCTGCAGCAGTCCCTGGGCATGAGCTGCTCCATGGGGCGGCTCTACTGGGCCGTTGGCAACGGCTGATTTTCCCTTGAAAGGAGTTTTTACCTATGGCTGAGCTGAAATACGATAAGGACGGGCGGCTCCTGTTCACCAAGGAGATGAAGCGGGAGTACACCATTCTCATGCCCCAGATGCTCCCCGTCCATTTTGGAATGTTCCGCCAGCTTCTTGTTCTGGAGGGCTACAAGGTGGATATGCTCACCACCAACCACCGGGGCATTGTGGACGAGGGGCTGAAATACGTTCACAACGACACCTGCTACCCCGCCCTGCTGGTGATTGGCCAGCTTATCGACGCCATTAAGCACGGCGGCTATGACCCCCACAAAATCGCCCTGTTCATCACCCAGACCGGCGGCGGCTGCCGGGCGTCCAACTACATCCACCTGCTGCGCAAGGCGCTGGAGAAGGCGGGACTGGAGTTTGTGCCGGTTATCTCGGTGAACCTGTCCGGGCTGGAGAAAAATCCAGGCTGGACGCTCACCCTTTCCATGATTCGCAAAATGATTTACGCCATGATGTACGGCGATTTGATCGTCAACGTGGCCAACCAGGTGCGGCCCTACGAGCTCAACCACGGCCAGACCGACCGGCTGGTGGACCAGTGGCAGGGCAGGCTCATTGACGGCTTCCAGGCGGGCCGCGGCATGAGCCGCAAGCAGATGCGGGACAATTTCGACGCCATCATCGCGGACTTTGACACCATCCCTGTCTCCCACGAGGAAAAGGTGAAGGTGGGCGTGGTGGGGGAGATTTACGTAAAGTTCTCCCCCCTGGGCAACAACAACCTGGAGGATTTTCTGCTCTCCGAGGGAGCGGAGCCGGTGGTGCCCGGCCTCACCGATTTTATGATTTTCAAGATTTTCAACCGCGAGGTGGATGTGGATATCTACGGCGGGCTGTGGGCCAAGAAAAAGGTGTGCCAGGTATTCAAGGGCTACATCGAAGCCTGCCAGAAGGATATGATTGCCGCGCTGAAAAAGAGCCGCTTCCGCGCCCCCGGCACCTTTGAGGAGATGCACCAACTGGTGCAGGGCTACCTGGGAGACGGGAACAAGATGGGCGAGGGCTGGCTGCTCACCGGCGAGATGCTGGAGCTCATCCACTCCGGGGTGCCCAACATCGTGTGCACCCAGCCCTTCGGCTGCCTGCCCAACCACATCGTGGGCAAGGGCATGATCCGCAAGCTGAAGGACGACTACCCCAGCTCCAACATCGTGGCCATCGACTACGACCCCGGCGCGACCAAAATTAACCAGGAAAACCGCATTAAGCTGATGCTGGCCAACGCCAAGGCCCTGGCCAAACAGGAGGCGGAAGCAGAAAAAGAACCCGCGGAGGCGGGCGTGTAAAGGAGGCGCAGTTATGAAATTAGCGGAGGCCTTACAGGAGCGGGCGGACCTGAACCGCCGGATTCAGCAGCTCCAGCAGCGGCTGGGCAGCAACGCCATTGTGCAGGAGGGGGAGCAGCCCGCCGAGGACCCCATCACACTGCTCAACGAGTTGGACCGCTGCGCGGCCCAGCTGGAGCAGCTCATCGCCCAAATCAACCTGACCAACTGCCGCACCATGGTGGACGGCGAGAGCCTTACCGAGCTGCTGGCCCGGCGGGACGCGCTGAAGGTAAAGCTGAGCGCTTACCGCGACCTGGTATACAGCGCCAGCCAGCTGGGCCGCCGGGCCACCCGCAGCGAAATCAAGCTGCTGAGCACCGTGAACGTGAAAGAGCTGCAAATGCAGGTGGACGTCATGGCGAAGAATCTGCGCCTGCTGGACAATTCCATCCAGGCCGCTAACTGGGCCACGGAACTGATTTGACAGGTTGGCAGCAGGTAGCTTTCGGGGCGAACGCGATCTCCCCGGCTGAGAATGAGCCGGATCATTGGTGGCGCCATGGGGCTGGCGCGAGGGGGTTCGATCCCTCCACGTTACCGTTATGCCCAAACCGCGCACAACCGCACTGTTACAGGGCTTCGGCCCAGATTCACACCGTACTACCACAGCGTTGACTGAGAGCGAGGGCGGGCAAGGGGAACTGCCGCCGATTCACGGCCCCGTCCCGGTTGGGGCGGGGCCGCTTACTTGGGAGGTTTTTATGGACCAACTGCGATTTGTGGACGCCTGCACCGAGGAGCATTTCAAAGCCATGTCCCTCATCCACGCCCTTGGCTGGCGGAACTTCCCCACGCGGCTTCGCCGGGTGGGGGCCCCTTCGTATTTTATATGCTCGGGCGAAATGAATTCGCCCTGCGCCAAGATTTTGCCTTCGGCAAAATACTTGTACGCGCCACTCGGCGCGATGTGCCCGCCACCCCAGGGCGTGGAGGTAATGCTATGCAAAATTTAACATTTGTGGACGCCTGCACCGAGGAGCATTTCAAGGCCATGTCCCTCATCCACGCCCTCGGCTGGCGGGACACCTACGTGGATGCGGTGCCCGCCGACTACATGGCCCGGGAAATCACAGATGACCGCTGGGTGAGCGTGTTCCGGCAGAACTACGAAACCCAAAACGGCGTGCGCGGCCTGCTGCTCTACCGGGGAGACACGCCAGTGTCCTGCCTGAACTACTGTAGGGCCCGGATGGTGAACTACAACCCGGGGGACATCTGCAAATTTGACAACGCCGCCTACGCCGACTGGGGGGAGATTGCCTCTTTCTACACCCACCCCCAGGAGCGGGGCCGGGGCTACGGCGGGCTGCTGTTTGACGAGGCCTGCCGCCGGATGAAGGAGGAGGGTTTTCAAAACGCCTTCGTGTTTGTCCTTCAGGAAAACCAGGGCGCGCGCCGGTTTTACGCCGCCCACGGCTTTGCCTGGGACGGCACCAGCGCCGACATCCCCTTCCCCAACAGCCCGCCCTGCCACGACCTGAGATACGTAAAAGCGCTGTGAAATCGAAAAACGGCCGCGGATGTTCCCATCCCGGCCGTTTTTTTGCGCCCTTTTCCCATAACCGCATATACTGGGGTAAAGGGGGTGGTCTGTTACGAACTGCCGCAACTCCAATTCTTCTCAGGCTCAAGGCGCAAACCTGGTGGCCGTGGCCGCGGCCCTGTCCATCTTCATCGCCCAGGGGAAAACGGCGGACGAGCTGGCCATCCTGGCCTCCCTGTTCGACCTGATGCGCAGCAATATCGCCCTGATGGCGCTGAACACCGCCAGCGACGACATTCAGCCCAATCTGGGAAACACCGGCTCCGCCACCGACCGGGCCGAATTCTTTGATTCCCTTATCGGCCCTTCCTCTGATCTCTCTGGATGAGCAGCTTCACCGCCTCAATTCCCACCCGGATGGCGGACTCGGTGTCCTCATCCCGGGTCTGGTCCAGCCCGGCGGCGTTGCGCTCCTGGTTCCAAATCACGTGGAAGGCCGAGCCGCACCGCACACCTCGGGCGGCGGCCACGGTGAACAGCGCTGCGCTCTCCATCTCGGAGGCCAGCACCCCCAGCCGCTTCCACGCCTCCCACTTGTTTTGCAGCTCGTAGGACACCGGCATCCGCTCCGGTGAATGCTGGCCGTAAAAAGAGTCCTTGCACTGCACCACCCCCGCATGCCAGCGCCGGCCCGACGCCTTGGCCGCGTCCACCAAAGCGGTGAGCACCTCGTAGTCCGCCACGGCGGGGAACTCGATGGGGGCGTACTCCCGGCTGGCGCCCTCCATGCGCACCGCCCCGGTGGCCACCACGATATCCCCGCTGGTGACGTCCAGCTTGATGCCGCCGCAGGTGCCCACCCGGACAAAGGTGTCCGCGCCGATGTTGGCCAGCTCCTCCATGGCGATGGAGGCCGACGGCCCGCCGATGCCGGTGGAGGTGACGCTCACCTTCTCCCCCAGCAGGGTGCCGGTGTAGGTGACATACTCCCGGTTGGTGGTGATATGGACAGGGTTGTCAAAATATCGGGCGATTTTCTCGCACCGCCCGGGGTCGCCGGGTAGGATGCAGTACCGCCCCACGTCCCCCTGCTTGCAGTTGATGTGAAATTGCCGTTCGTCCGCAATCATGGCCGCACCTCTTTCTCTTGATTTGCCTTTATTATACCGCTCATCAACAAAAAAAGCAAGCCGGATGCGCCCGGTTCAGCCTATATCAAAATACGCCCCCTCCAGCCATGATGAGTCCCAATCGGGCACAGGCACGTCCCCCCGCACCAGGGGCCCGTGATACTCGTACAGGCTATAGCTTTTCTCCATCCACGTCCATGTGCCCAGTATCATCTTTTGTCCCTTATAGGCGACCACCTGCTCGCCGGGACCCATGGCCCACAGACCCCCCATCACAGTGCCCACAAACATGGCGCTCACCAGACAGAACAGCGTCACTGTCATCCCCAGCTCCGCCCGTTTGGGCGCCCACCGCTGTGCCATCCAGCGCTTGCCGTATGCCACCGTCAGGATGCCTGTGACCAGTCCCACCAGCCACAAAATCACACTCAGCCCCTCCTGGACCCAGGTTCGCCAGGCAAGGCCCCGCCGCCCCAGCACCGCCGCCCCACCGAACAACACCGCCGTCAGCGTCAGCAGCGTGAAAAACAGGGCGAACAGACCCCGCCGCCGGGAAGGTTCCAGCTCGTTCAGCGCCACTACGCACACCGCCGCCAGCTCCAGCAGCGGCAGCCACAGCAGCACAACCAGCAAGCCCCCCCACATCTGCGTCAAGAGGTAATCCAAAACGCCGCCCATGGTCACGCCTCGTTCGGGTCCAGCAACTGGGTGCTGGTGAGGAGGGTCAGGCCCTCCGCCCCGTCCCGGGCGGTGACATACCACCGCTCCCCCTCGGGCGGGGCCTCCCGGATGGTGATTCGGGCCAGCGCCCCCTCCACCACATCGCCCACGGCCTTGTCGTACACATACACCGTCGCCGGATACTCCCCCGCCTGGAAGCCGAAGCTCTCCCCCCGGCGCAGGGCGGAGCTGTCGGCGTTCCGGGTTCCTCCGCTCTGATCCTGGAACTCCACCACCACCTCCACAATCACCGCATCCGACTGGTTGACGAACACCAGGCCGGCCTCCATGTCGCTGCCGCGGCCGCAGCCGGACAGGCCGTACAGCACCACAAAAACAATGAGGCACAGGGTCAAAAAACGTTTCATATTCGCTTCTCCTTTCCAAAATGGGCCGCAAAAAGACCGCCCCATGGCCGGGGCGGTCATGCGGTCTGTTTTTTGTTTACTTGTCAGTCCTCCCCATCGGGGACAAACTCTAAAATATCCCCCGGCTGGCAGTCCAGCGCCTTGCAGATGGCCTCCAAGGTGGAAAAGCGCACCGCCTTAGCCTTGTTGTTTTTCAAAATGGACAGGTTGGCCATGGTCACGTCCACCCGCTGGGACAGCTCCCCCAGGGGCATCTTCCGCTTGGCCATCATCACGTCCAGGTTCACCACAATCCCCATACGCCGCCCTCCACTATATGGTCAGGTCGTTCTCCGCCTTCAGCTGGGCGGCCTGCCGGAACAGGGCGGACATGACCATGAACAGCAGCCCGCCCATCAGAAAGATGGGGACGAACAGGGCGTTGTAGCTCAGCAGCGGCAGGATGTTCCCATAGGCGGCAAGGCCCCAGATCAGCCGCAAAAGCGCCGCCCCGGAGACGAGAAAGCAGCACACCGCCGCCGTTTTCAGGCTTTTGGCGTTGTCCATCACAAAGGGATTCCCCTTGAGAACGGTCCCCAGCACCCGTTTGCCCTGCCACAAGATTACGGCGGTGCAGACGCCGCACACCACCAGGAACAGGGCCAGCATAAAGGCATAGGGGCTGCTTTTCCACACGCGGGAGAGCCCGTGCAGCCAGAGATTCAGGGCGCTGTTCCCAATGGTCAGACGATAGTCCAGCTCACCCTGGTTCGCGTACCAATACACCAAAGACGGCGCGATTGGCAGGGCGGCAAGATTGCAGGCAAACACCACAATGACCATGACTCGGAGCACCCGGGCCAGCCTCTGCACGGAAGATTGTTCCATTTCAACCACCTCTTGTCCACGAGTATAACCCCGGCTATATCGTTTGTCAAGTATTTTTTATTGTTTTTCAATAAATTATGCGCATAAAAACCGCCCGCCTTCCGGCGGACGGCTTCAGCGCTTATCTATCCCAGGGGTCGTAGTCGTAAGTATTCGCCCCGGCGGACGGCTCGTCCCCGCCCTCCCCCTTGGGCGCGGGGTGGAACAGGGCGGCGATGCCCTTGCGGTTCAAGATGGGCGCGATGACAGCCACCGCCAGCAGCACGCCCATGGCGATGAGCAGCTCCGTCCCCTCCTCGGTCTCCGGCACGGCGGAGAAAATCTGCCCGATGCCGTTGAATACCATATGGGCCAGAATGGAGGGCACAATGGAGCCGGTGCGCAGAACGATGAACCCAAACACCGCCCCCAGTGCAAAGGCGTAGCAGAACCAAACCGGGTGGCCGTGGCACGCCCCGAAGACGGCGGCGGACAGCACCACCGCCAGCCACCCCGGCATGACCCGGCTGAGCCGGTTGAGCACCAGCCCCCGGAAAATAAACTCCTCCAGCACCGGCGCCACCACTACCACGGCGATGAGCGCCACAAAGGTGCCCGAACCCAGGCCCGCGGAGGCCTCGCCATAGCTCTCCTGCCAGGCCTCAGGCAGCAGAGCCAGCGCCACGGCGATGACCAAATACAGCCCCGGAGCCACCGCCGCTCCGGTGAACAGGGCGGGCGCGGGCACAGGGCGCAGCCACAGCGCCTCGCTGAGCTTTTTTCGGCGAATTAGGTAGAACACCAGCACCACCGCGATGGTAAGCAGCCCGGAAATCATTGTATACAGCATGGCGTCGGCGTTCAAAATTTCGTACGCCGCATCCACGTCGCCCGACACGATTCCTGTGACGGCGCTGATGATAAGCGGCAGCATCACCGCCACCTGCATCCCCAAAAACAGAGCTACGTAGCATACCGATTTCCCCAGCGCGGCAAATACCTGCCCCACCCGGTCCGGCTTTCTCTCGTTCATACTTCAATTCCTCCCAGCACTTTTCCTATGGAGTCGTGAATCACCAGGTCGGCCTCTGCGTCATAGGCCGTGGGGTCCCGGTTGATGAGCACCAGCTTATTTCCCCGGTAATAGCGGATAAGCCCCGCGGCAGGATACACCACCAGGGATGTCCCCCCCACAATGAGCATATCCGCCTGGGCAATGGCCCGCACCGCCCCCTCCACCGTGTCCTGGTCCAGCCCTTCCTCATACAGCACCACGTCCGGCTTCACCAGCCCTCCACACGCCGGGCAGCGGGGCACGCCCTGGCTTTGGGCGATGAAATCCACGCCGTAAAACGCGCCGCACTTGGTGCAGTAGTTGCGGTGGACGCTGCCGTGCAGCTCGTACACCGTCCGGCTGCCCGCCAGCTGATGCAGGCCGTCGATGTTCTGGGTGACCACCGCCGCCAGCTTCCCCGCCCGCTCCCACTGCGCCAGCTTCAGATGGGCGGTGTTGGGCTTGGCGTCCAGGCAGAGCATTTTGTCCCGGTAAAAGCGGTAAAACTCCTGGGTATGCCCGGTAAAATAGGTATGGCTCAGAATGGTCTCCGGCGGCTGGCTGTACTTCTGATTGTATAGGCCGTCCACGCTGCGGAAATCGGGAATCCCGCTCTCCGTGGACACGCCCGCTCCCCCAAAAAAGACGATGCTGCCGCTGTCATGAACCCATTGCTGAAGCTGTTGCTGAGCAGTCACGGTCCTTCCCTCCTTTGAGCCAATTATAGCAAAGTCCCCCCTGCACCGCAAGGGGGACTTTCAAAAGTGCGATATTCACGTAAAGTCGTACAGGCCCATGGTCTCCCGGTCCCGATACTCGTGCTTTTCGTAGTACCCGATGAGCGCTCCGCCCTCGTCCCGCAGCGCCACCATGTACACGTCCTTGTTCTCCGCATCGTTGCGGAAGGTGTAAATCAGGTTATGGTCCGAACTCTGGGCAAACCACGCCACCACCCGCTCAATCAGCTCGTTGGCCTTGGGCGTATGGCAGCCCATCAGGCTCCGGCCAAGCAGCGCCATGCCGCCCTGCTTGGCATACCGCTCTCCTGCCGCCGGGTTCATATAAACGATGGTGTGCTCCAAATCGCACAGCACCACCGGGCTTCGGTCCTGCTCCAACACGCTTTTCCAAAAGGCGGACTGCTCCATCTCACTTACCTCCTATGATGGCAGAACGGGCGGCAATAAACTCCTCAATCAGCCCAATCTGCTTTTTCACGCTCTCCTCCGACGGACCGCCGTAGACCTTGCGACCGTTGACGCATGCGCGCAGCCGCAGCGCGTCGTACACGTCCCACTCAAACAGCTCGGACACGGTCTGGAATTCCTTCAGCGGCAGAGTGTCCAGGGTCTTGCCCTTTTCCAGGCACAGGTTTACCAGCCGGCCCACAATCATATACGCCTCCCGGAAGGGCAGCCCCTTCTTCACCAGGTAGTCGGCGCAGTCGGTGGCGTTGATGAAGCCCACCGACGCGGCCCGGGCCATGGCCTTCTTGCGCACCGTCAGCGTGTCCAGCATGGCGGTGAATACGGGCACGCACAGCTCCACGGTGTCGATGGCGTCGAACACCGGCTCCTTGTCCTCCTGCATATCCTTGTTATACGCCAGAGGCAGGCCCTTCATCACCGTGAGCAGGGTGATGAGCGAGCCGTATACCCGCCCGGTCTTGCCCCGGACCAGCTCGGCCACGTCCGGATTTTTCTTTTGAGGCATGATGGACGAGCCGGTGGAATAGGCGTCGTCCAGCTCCACATATCGGAACTCCCAGGAGCACCAGGAGATAATCTCCTCTGAAAAGCGGGACAGGTGCATCATCAGGATGGACAGATCGGACAGCAGCTCAATGGCGTAGTCCCGGTCGGCCACCGCGTCCAGGGAGTTGTCCGCCGGCTTGGCAAAGCCCAAGGCGGCGGCGGTCTGGAAGCGGTCCACCGGATAGGTGGAGGTGGCCAGCGCCCCGCAGCCCAGCGGGCACTCGTCCAGCCGCTCCAGGCAGTCCTCCAACCGGGTGATGTCCCGCTTGAGCATATTGGCGTAGGCCATCATATAGTGGCCGAAGGTGACGGGCTGGGCCCGCTGAAGATGGGTATAGCCGGACATAACGGTGCTCACATGAGCCCTCGCCTTTTTCACCAGCACCTGCTCCAGCCCCAGCACAAGGGCGATGATGCGGGGGATTTCCTCTTTGATATACAGCCGGAAATCGGTGGCCACCTGGTCGTTGCGGGAGCGGGCGGTGTGCAGCCGCTTGCCCGTCTGGCCGATGCGCCGGGTGAGCAGGGCCTCGATGTTCATGTGGATGTCCTCGTTGTCCAGAGAGAACTCCACTTTGTCCGCCTTGATGTCCGCCAGAATGGCTTTCAGACCCTCCACAATTTTATCCGCCTCGGCGGGCTCAATAATCCCCGTCTTCCCCAGCATGACCGCGTGGGCGATGGAGCCCCGGATATCCTGCTCGTACAGCCGGGCGTCAAAGCCGATGGACGAATTGAAATCGTTGACCAGGGAGTCGGTTTCCTTCTGGAAGCGGCCCGCCCAGAGTTTCATATGAATTACCTCTCTTTATGCGTTTTGGCGCTCACGACGGCTCGGACGCTTACAGCTTTCCCTGTTCCCGCAGAGCCTGCACCTTGTCCGGCAGACCCCACAGGTTGATGAAGCCCTGGGAGTCCTTCTGGTCGTAGTCGCTCTCCTCAAAGGTCACCAAATCTTCCGAGTACAGTGTCTCGGGGGAGGTGACGGAGGAGGTGATGAGATTGCCCTTATAGAGCTTGAGCTTCACCGTGCCGGTCACGTGCTTCTGGGTGTCCTCGGCGAAGGCCTGAAGGGCCTCCCGCAGCGGGGTGAACCACTTGCCGTTATAGAGCAGATCGGCAAAATCCACCGACAATTTGCGCTTCATGTGGGCAGTGTCCTTGTCCAGCGTAATCATCTCCAGCACCTCGTGGGCCCGGTAGAGAATGGCGCCGCCGGGGGTCTCGTACACGCCCCGGTCCTTCATGCCCACCAGCCGGTTTTCCACAATGTCCAGAATGCCGATGCCGTTGTCCCCGCCCAGCTGGTTCAGCCGGCGGATGATGTCGGACGCCTTCATTTTCTCGCCGTCCACCGCCACCGGCCAGCCCTTTTCAAAGTCGATGGTCACCAGCGTGGGCGCGTCGGGAGCCTTCATGGGGGACACGCCCATCTCCAAAAAGCCCGGCTTGTCATAGGTGGGCTCGTTGGCGGGATTCTCCAGGTCCAGTCCCTCGTGGCTCAGGTGCCACAGGTTCTTGTCCTTGGAGTAGCTGGTCTCCCGGGATATCTTCAGCGGGACCTTGTGGGCCTCGGCGTAGTCGATTTCCTCCTCCCGGCTCCGAATCGACCACTCCCGCCAGGGCGCGATAATCTTCATGTCGGGCGCGAAGCGCTTGATGGCCAGCTCAAAACGCACCTGGTCGTTGCCCTTGCCGGTGCAGCCGTGGCAGATGGCGTCCGCCCCTTCCCGCTTGGCAATTTCCACCAGGTGGCGGCCAATCACCGGCCGGGCGAAAGCGGTGCCCAGCAGATAGTCCTCGTACTTGGCCCCCATCATCATGGAGGGGATGATGACCTCCTCCACCATGGTGTCGGTAAGATCCTCAATGTAAATCTTGGAGGCGCCGGTCTCCAGGGCCTTTTCCTCAATGCCGTCCAGCTCGTCGCCCTGCCCCACGTCGGCGGACACGGCGATAATCTCCGGGTTATTGTAGTTCTCCTTCAGCCAGGGGATGATGATGGACGTATCCAGACCGCCGGAATAGGCAAGCACCACTTTCTTAATATCGGTCACGGCAGATTCCTCCCTTTCCTTCTTCTCAAAGCCAAAAAGGCTATTTCAAAAAGTATACACCCCCATCCCCCCCATTTCAATCAATAAATTGCATAATTATCCGTCTTCCCCCTTATCCTTCTGGGCAATTTTCCACATATTCGCATATTCATTCATTTTTTCCAGGGCGAACAAAGGCGCAAGAGGTCTCGCCCCTTGCGCCTTCGCCGCGCGTTAAACGCTATACCTGCCGCTTTTCCGTGCGCAGCACAATGTCCTCCCGCTCCACCGCCAGGCACAGGGTGTCCCCCCGGGTAAGCTGCTCGGACAAGAGCAGGTCGGCGGCGGGCTCCTCCACCCGCCGGCGCACCGCCCGGCGGATGGGGCGGGCCCCCTGCTCCCGCTCGCTGCCCGGGTCGGCCAGCAGGGACACCGCCTCCCATTTGGCGTCCAAATCCACCCCCAGCTCGGACAGGCGGCCCCGCACGCCCCCCAGCAGGCGCAGGGCGATGCGCTCCAAATCCCGGCGCTCCAAGCGGTCGAACAAAATTACCTCGTCCAGGCGGTTGAGAAACTCCGGCTTGAACCGGCCGCGCAGCTCGGCCATGACCTCCTCCCGGCGCTTATCGTCAGACGCGCCTCCGGCAAAGCCCAGGGGCGGCGACTTGCTCACCATCTTCCGCCCGCCGATGTTGGAGGTCATCACCACCACGGTGTTGCGGAAGTCCGCCTTTCTTCCCTGGCCGTCGGTGAGCTGGCCGTCCTCCATCACCTGAAGCAGAATATTCTGCAAATCGTCGTGGGCTTTTTCCAGCTCGTCGAACAGCACCACCGACCAGGGGCGGCGGCGCACCTGCTCGGTAAGCTGACCCCCCTCCTCGTGGCCCACATAGCCGGGGGGCGAGCCCACCAGCCGGGAGGCGGCGTGCTTTTCCATATACTCGGACATATCAAAACGAATCAGCGCGTCCTCGCTGCCAAACAGCGCCGCCGCCAGCGCCCGGCACAGCTCCGTCTTGCCCACCCCGGTGGGACCCATAAACAGGAACACGCCGATGGGACGGTTGGGCTCCTTCAGGCCCACCCGGCTGCGGCGGATGGCCGCGGCCACGGCGGACACCGCCTTGTCCTGCCCCACCACCCGGCGGTGCAGCTCCCCCTCCAGCTCCAGCAGGCGGCGCGCCTCTCCCTTGGTGATGGACTCCAGGGGAATGCCCGTCCACTGCTCCACCACCGCCGCGATCTCCTCCCGCCCCAGCTCGCGGGCGGTCCCGCCCTTCTGGCGGGTCTGCTTGCGGTCCAGCTCCCGGCGGAAATCCGCCTCCGCGTCCCGGAGCACCGCCGCCCGCTCGAAGTCCTGGGCGGCGATGGCCTGGGCCTTCTCTCTGGCCGCCCGCTCCGCCCGGTCGGACAGCGCCCGCAGGCTGATGGGCACTTCCTCCTCCACCCGCATCCGGGCCGCCCCCTCGTCGATGAGGTCAATGGCCTTGTCGGGCAGAAAGCGGTCGGGGAGATAGCGCTGGCTCAGCTCCACCGCCGCGTCGATGGCGGCGTCGGAAATGGTCAGGCCGTGGTGCTCCTCATACCGGCGGCGCAGCCCCCGGAGAATGGCCTTGGCCTGGTCCGGCGTGGGCTCCTCCACCCGCACGGGCTGGAAGCGCCGCTCCAGCGCCGCGTCCTTTTCAATATACTTGCGGTACTCCTCCAGCGTGGTGGCGCCCACCACCTGGATTTCCCCCCGGCTCAGGGCGGGCTTGAGGATATTGGCCGCGTCGATGGCCCCCTCGGCAGAGCCCGCCCCCACAATATTGTGCAGCTCGTCCAGAAACAGAATCACGTTGCCCGCCCGGCGCACCTCGGAGAGCACCTGGTTCACCCGCTCCTCAAACTCGCCCCGGTACTTGGTGCCCGCCACCATGGACACCAGGTCCAGGCTCAAAAGCCGCTTGCCCCGCAGGGGCTCGGGCACCGCCCCGGACGCCATGCGAAGGGCCAGCCCCTCCGCCACCGCCGTCTTGCCCACCCCCGGCTCGCCGATGAGGGCGGGGTTGTTTTTTGTGCGCCGGGCCAGAATCTGAATCACCCGGCCTACCTCCCGCTCCCGGCCCACCAGGGGGTCCAGGGCGCCCAGGGCCGCCATCCGGGTCAGGTCCCGGCTGAACCGGTCGGTCAGCCGGGTGTCCGCCCCCTCCCGCGTGCGGGGCCGCTCCTCCCGGTAAAGGGCCTGGTGGTCGCCGCCTGCCCGTCCCGCCGCGTCCCGCGGGGGCTGCTTTTTGTCCCAATCCATCATAAAAAAACCTCTCAACCGTTGAAAAAATCTAAGCCGTTCCATCATATTCCAGCTCCTGTCATCCTATCTTTCTTTGGAGAGGATGGGAATTTTTAGCGGGAATTATACCTGTTTCCCGGTCAAAATTTCATATTGCAATTTCTCAGAGATATGATACAATAGGAAACGGTTCAAAACACACTACTGTATTTGGAGGTGTATGTTACATGGCACGCGTGATCAACGACACTTGCGTCTCCTGCGGCGCTTGCGAAAGCTCCTGCCCCGTGGGCGCGATTTCCATGGGCGACGACCATATGGTCATCGACGCCGGCGCCTGCATCGACTGCGGCGCCTGCGAGGGCACCTGCCCCATGGGCGCGATCTCCGCTGAGTAACGAAGGCGAAGCCAGCTCCCCGCTCTCCTTGTTTTGGAGAGCGGGGAGCTTTCCTTTTTTCCATGGACAAGTCGTTTCTTTCCCGTCGTCTCCTTCGTCATTGTGCCAAATCCCTCGTTTACTTTTCCCGTTTCTTCGCCAAGCCATTGGTGAAAACGCTGATTTTGTGTAAAATTTAACATAGTGGCAGAAATAGTCATGGAAATGCAGGCAAATCTGTGATATACTGCGGAATCGGTGGGGGATGGCTTCCCCTGCCGCTATCGTTGGCCCGCGCCCTCCACCCCGGAAACCGGGCGCTGCAAGCATACTTTATTCTTGAGGAGGAAAACATCTATGGAAACCTATGGTCTGGAAAAGTACGGCATCACCGGCATCAAAGAAATCGTATACAACCCCACTTATGAGCAGCTTTTTGAGGCGGAGATGGACCCCAGCCTGGAGGGCTTTGAGAAGGGGCAGATGACTGAGCTGGGCGCCGTCAACGTGATGACCGGCATCTACACGGGCCGCTCCCCCAAGGACAAATTCATCGTGATGGACGAGAACTCCAAGGACACCGTGTGGTGGACTTCCGACGAGTTCAAAAACGACAACAAGCCCGCCTCTCAGGAGGCCTGGGAGGCCTGCAAGGCCCTGGCCATCAAGGAGCTGTCCAACAAGAAGCTCTACGTGATGGACGTGTTCTGCGGCACCAACAAGGACACCCGCATGGCCATCCGCTTCATTATGGAGGTGGCGTGGCAGGCCCACTTCGTTAAGAATATGTTCATCGCCCCCACCGAGGAGGAGCTGAAGAACTTCAAGCCCGACTTCATCTCCTACAA
>CAQCFX010000038.1 GCA_948766235.1 uncultured Oscillospiraceae bacterium
CGCCCCGCCCTGTGGCAGCGCCGGGCCGCAGCTCTCACCGCCCTGCTCCACGGCGCCCAGGACGGACAGAAGTTTTTGGCCCTGCTGCTGCTCACCCACGCCCTGGACGGCGGACAGCCCGCCGCCCGCCTCCCCCTCGCCCTGCTCACCGCAGCCGTGATGGCCCTGGGCACGGCCCTGGGCGGCAAGCCCATCGTGGAAAAGGTGGGCTCGGAGCTGGCCCAGCTCTCCCCCTCCGACGGCCTGGCGGCGGACCTGGGCGCGGGCGCGGTGCTGCTGGCATGCTCCGCCCTGGGCCTGCCCGCGTCCACCACCCACGCCAAGGTGGCCGCCGTGTGCGGCGCGGGCCAGGGGGCGGACCGGCGGGTGATGGGCCAGATGGCGGGGGCGTGGGTGCTCACCTTCCCCGTGTGCGGAATGCTGGCGTTTTTGCTGACCAGGATTATGATGGGATAAATAAGGACCCCGGAACGGTGTTCCGGGGTCCTTTTGCGTTGGTTCTTTGGATTGCGCCGGTCAGGCGGCCAGCTCCTCCAGGGCCTCCTCCAGCTTGGCAAAGAAGCTGTCGAAGATGGCCTGGGCGTCCTCGCCCATGACGATATCGGTGGGCTCGCCGCCCAGCTCCACGAACAACTCGCCGGCGTCCAGCTCAATGCCGGCAAACGCCGCATAGCGGTTCAGGAACTCCTCAAGCTCGCCCTCGGGCTCGGCCTCGTGGTCCTCCACCCAGCGCAGCACCAGGTCGTCGGGGCGGAAATTGCCCTCCTGGTCGGCCACGGCGATGCCCACGTCCTGGGCCCAGCCGATGGCCTCCGCCCAGACATGGTCGGCGGGCACGTCCTCAAAGGTGGACAGCTCCGCCTCCGGCTTGCCCGCCTGCTCCCACAGGTAGCCGATGGCGTCCGCCCGGGTGAACAGGCCGGCCAGAGGCACCGCCTCGTCCTCGATTTCCACGGTGGCGGGGGTATCAATGACGGGGAAAGCAGCGCCGCCGTTGCCGCCGGTAACAGGCAGAGCGGCGATGGTCTCCGTCTCCTCATGGCCGCACACAGTGCAGGCGTGCTTGCGCAGGCCCTCCACACCAGGCCGGGCTGCGGTGACCGTTTCCCAGCTTCCATAGCTGTGGGCCTCGGCGACAGCCGTATCACAGTGGGCGCACTTCATCGAATGGCCGCTCGCGCCCTGGTCGGTCGCGTCTTTTGAAAATTCGTGCTGCTCCTTAACTACCGCGTTCTCTCCGTCGCCGTTGCAGATGAAGGCATTGTCATAGTTAATAGTGGCGTCGTCTTCATTTGCTAAATTTGCAACGCCGTTTATCCCTTCCTCCGCAGTATTTCCGACCACTTTACCGCCATTCATTACAAATCCGTGAGTGTCGCTGCCTTTCTGCTCATAAAAAATTCCGCCACCGGATTCTTTTGATTGATTATAAGAAATTTCGCCGCCATTCATGATGAAGATGCCTGCATCTTCCGCTTTTACAGACCAATACCCGCTCTCAGACACACCGCCGCCATTACAGCCGCTGATATTTTGAGTGATTTTTCCACTGTTTAGTGTGAATCTACCGTCATTAAATACACCACCGGCATCCCCCTTGGCAATATTGTAAGAGATTTCACTATTATTTTCCATCGTAAATTTGCCGCCGCTGTAAACACCGCCGCCGGTAGTTGATGTATTGTTCGTAATTTGGCCGCCAGTCATAACTACCGTGCCGTGATTTCCGATACCGCCGCCCCACTCAGCGGTATTGCCGGAAATGATGCCGCCTTCCATATTGAAGGTACTATCTTCTCCGACATGCACACCGCCACCAATAACCTTACTGAAATAAGGGGCTGACCAAAAAGCCTTCCCTACCGTATCCGTTGTCCCTTTCCCTCCGGTGACTTTACCGGCAACATAGTTTCCCTTTTCATCTGTGGTAGCCGCGCTGTCCTTCAGGGTCAACTCACCGCCGCCGGTAACAGAGATGACAGAACCAGTCGCGCCGGTATGCTTCAAGTCATTGCCCTTCAGGTCGATGGAGGCCGAGACACCAGCGCCAATCATCAGGGTCTTTTCCAGCTCCAGGCTCTCGCCCAGCTCATAGTCATACTGGTTACCCGCTCCGCCATTTCCGTCGTGGCCCAGCAGTGCGCCGTTCTCCCCAATGAATTGACCTTTGTTTTCGTTATTGAGCACCTGCGCCGCAAAGGCCGGGGCCACCATGCTGGCGCACAGCGCCAATGACAGCCCCACGGCCACCCCCTTTCTTCCAATCGTTTTGATTACGTTCATGCTTGATCTCTCCTCTCGACAAAACATTCTGATTCGTGTATACACGAATCAAGGCCCATGGGCCTTGCGCTTATTTTAGCACCGTCCCGCACAAAACGCAAGACTTATACGGAAAAAGTGCGAAAAAATTGGGGCCGAACCCAGCGGTCCGGCCCCATCCGTCACTTATTCCAGTTGAGTACGTCCCGGTTGAGCACAAAATACTCCACGCCGGAGTACAGCGTGGTGCCCGCGATGACGATGACGCACACCCAGTCCAGCAGCCACAGGGGAATGGGCAGAACCGTCAGGTGCATCAGGCACAGGCACACCATGGTGGAGGCGGTCTTCACCTTGCCCGACCACCCGGCGGCAATCACCCGGCCGTTGTCCACCGCCACCAGCCGCAGCCCGGACACGGCGAACTCCCGGGCCAGCACAATGACCAGCGCCCAGTCCGGGAAGCGCCCCGCCGCGCAGAAGCAGGCCATGGCGGCCAGCACCAGCACCTTGTCCGCCAGGGGGTCCATAAACTTGCCGAAATCGGTAATCTGATTGTAGTGCCGGGCGATGTAGCCGTCCAGCAAATCCGTCAGACTGGCAATGACAAACACCGCCAGCGCGGCGTAAATGCTCCACGAGAAATCCAGGTGCCAAAGCACCAGGTACACCGGGATGAGCGCCACCCGCAGCATGGTCAGCTTGTTGGCTGTATTCATGATTGTCCTCCTTTATGCTCCGCTTCTTCCGCCGCCCGTGCCCAGCTCTCCGGGTACTTCTCCCGCATATATCGGGCGAAGGGGGAGTCGGGTCGGGCCAGCAGGCCCTGCTCCTGGATGACGTCCGCCTCGGCGCGGACTACCCAGCGCCGGCTCTCCACGCTGGTCTCGTCCCAGCGGACGATGCTCAGCGCCCCCAGGCGTTCCTGCTCCAGCAGCGCCTCGTACACGTCGGGAATGGCCGTCTCGCCGTCCACCGGCACCTCGTTTGGGGTGACGTACTCGTTGGGAATTTGGCTCGCCTCCATATCCTCCCGGCGGGAGCAGGTATAAAGGGAGGCCGTTTTCCCACGGTACAGCTCCTTTAGGGCGTTGGGGAAGTACTCCTCATAATAGATTCGTCCCTCCCTTGTATAGCCGTAGGTGTACTCGAAGTGCTTCACGCCGTACATCAGTGCCATGGGCAGGCTGGCCGTCAGGCACACCTGCCGGGGCTTCCCGAAACGGCTTTCATTGGGCCGGATCACCCTCAGCCCCGGCACAGGCGAGCAGTGGTACAGCGTCATTCCTCCACCTCTCCCGTCAAGTCCCCGTCGGACACGCCGGTGATGCGCACCCACACAAATTCCCCCGCGGGCACCAGCCCCGCCGCAGTGAACAGCACCCGGCCGTCGATATCCACCGAGTCGGCGTAGGTGCGTCCCGCGTAGCAGCCGGCCTCGGAGTCGAATCCCTCGCACAAGACCTCCATGCACGTCCCCAGTCGCTGCTCGTTATACTCATCCATGATACGGGACTGAAGGTCCACCACCAGCTCCACCCGGCGGGCGGCCACATCCGGGTCCACCTGGTTTTCCATGGCGGCGGCCAGGGTGCCCTCCTCCGGGGAGAACTGGAACACCCCCGCCCGCTGAAGCTTCTGCTCCCGCAGAAACGCGCACAGCTCCTCAAATTCCGTCTCCCCCTCCCCCGGCAGGCCGCAGATGAGGGAGGTGCGAATCACCACGTCGGGCATAGCCGCGCGCAGCTTGGCAAACAGGGTCTCAATCTCCGCCTTTGTGCTGCGCCGGCGCATGGCCTTCAAAATGCCGTCGTTGGCGTGCTGGATGGGAATGTCCAGATAGCGGACGATTTTCTTTTCCCGGGCAATGACGGCAATCAGCTCGTCCGTCACCGCCTCGGGGTAGAGGTAGTGCAGGCGAATCCAGTGGAAATCCAGCTTACACAATTCCGTCAGCAACTTTGCCAGGGTCGTCCCGTCCCCCAGGTCCAGCCCGTAGCGGGTGATGTCCTGGGCGATGACGATCAGCTCCTTCACCCCGCTGTCCGCCAGGGCCTTGGCCTCCGCCAGCAGGGAGGCCATAGGGCGGCTGCGGTATTTACCCCGCAGCCGGGGGATGACGCAGAAGGCGCAGCCGTTGGAGCAGCCCTCGGCAATCTTCAGATAGGCCGTCCAGGGCGGGGTGGTCACCCAGCGCCCGCCGTCCTCATCCGTGCGGTGGATGTCCCCGAAGAAGGAGGGCCGCTCCCCCGCCATCACCTGCTCCACGGCGGTTACAATGTCGGTATAGCTGCCCGTGCCCAAAAGGCCGTCCACCTCGGGCAGCTCGGCGCGGATGTCATCCGGGTAGCGCTGGCTCAGGCAGCCCGCCACCAGCAGCTTGTTCAGCTTCCCCGCGTTTTTCAGCGCGGCCAGCTCCAAAATGGCGTCGATGGCCTCGCTCTTGGCGGACTCGATGAAGCCGCAGGTGTTGAGCACCGCCACGTCCGCCCCATCGGGGTCGCCGGTGACCGTGTGGCCCGCCTCCCGGCACAAGGCCATCATCTGCTCGGTGTTGATGAGATTTTTGGCGCAGCCCAGGGAAATAAATGCAACCTTATAGCTCAAAACAAATCCTCCACATCATTGGGATAATTCTTCTATCAAGACAATACAGTGGTAGACCATCCCGCTGCCGCTCCGGCCTGTGATGGGCACATACTGCACGCGCAGCCACTGCCCTTCCCGAATCAGGCCGCCGCCCCGCTTGAACCAAAACCGCATGGGATAGCCGGGAAGCCCGCTGTCAAATGTCTTCGGCCCGCTGGCAAACTCCACGCCATTGATGGTAAATACCTCGAAGTATTCCCAAAAATCTTGGCGCAGGGTAAAATCTTCCACCGGCCCTTCTGCCGTCAGCGTCCGGCCATTCTCATAGGCGTCACGCACCATCCAATAATCCTGAACCGGCCGGATAACAAATCCATATGCCGCCGCCATCTCCAAAAGCAAGAAAAATGCGGTAAGCGCCAGCAGCCCTCTGTCTGTCCGGCCCGTTTCCCGACGCCTGAGCCGCAACCCGCTCCAGCCAGTCCAAACGAGCGCCGTAAGAAGCCCCAGGCCGCCCACAACGCTCATCACATATGGCGCGTCGAAGTGGGGCTGCAACTGGTAGAGCACCATCGCTCAGTCCTCCCACTCCCCTCGAATGCGGTCCAGCGCGCTTGATATTTCCTCCCAGCCGTAGCCCCGGCGGGCCAGGTAGTCGGACACCTTTTTCAAATTCTCTCGGGTGGGCTGCGCCCCCCGTAGCTTCTGCCGGGCCAGTTTGTCAATCTGGCTCTCGTCCGGCTCCCGCTCCTCCATGGCCTCCTCCCAGAACTGCCGGGGCACCCCCCGGCGGTACAGCTCGTCCCGAATCTTCCGGGGGCCGTACCCCTTGGCGGCGTAGTGGCGCACCACCGTGCGGGCGTACTCCCCGTCGTTGAGCAGGCTCAGCTCGGTCAAGCGGTCCGCCACCCCCTCGGCCCGCTCCCGGAGGGCCTCCCGCTGCGCCCGCAGAAGCTGGGGGTCGGGGCCGTCGTCCAGCTTGTCGTAGGGATACTTTTCCCGTTTGGGCCGGGGGGGAGCGCACAGCTTATCCAGCAGCTCCTTCCGGGACATGGGCCGAAGGGCCAGCAGCCCCACCGCCCGCTCCATCAGCCGGGACTGTTCCCCGGCGGCACACAGGGCCTCCCCCTCCTGGTCAGATAGCTCCTTACCGGCGTACAGGCCCAGGGACACCACGTCCCCCTCCCCCACGCGGACAATGGAGGCGTCGTCCAGCCACACAAGCCAGCGGCCCTGCTTGTGCTGGGAGGGCTCTAACTTCTCAATTTTCATCACAAATCCATCCACACCGCCTCGTCATGGATGGAGGCGTTTTCCACCGCTTGGTAAAAGCGCAGGGAGTCCGGGTTGTGGGCCATGATGGCAATCAGCGTTTCCACGCCCCTCTTTTTCAGCTCCTGCCTCAGCTCCTTCAGCAGCAGCTGGGCCACCTGCCGGTGGCGCTCCTCCTTTAATACGCAAATCCAGTCCAGGTACGCGCAGGCACAGCTGGCGTCGCTCCGGGCGGCCAAAATCACCGCGTCAATCCGTCCCACCACCCGCTCGCCTTTATAGGCCAGCAGGGACACCGCATTGGCAAAACGGCCATCGTCAAAGCTGCGCTCCAGCAGGGTTCGGTAATCCTCCCCGGCATCCATAAAAAAGGTGTTCGGCTCCTGCCGGCGCAGCTCCGCCTCAAATTCCAGCACTGCGCCAATCCTGTCCCGGGTAAAGGGTTCTACTGATATCATAAATGTTATCCCTCGAAATCGTCGGCGGACACATCCACCGCCCGGCCCGCCGCCTTGGCGGCCACCTGGGACTGCTTGCTCATCAGCTTGAAGGAGTTGGTGCGCACCTCAGCCTCCACCTTTTCCGCCACCTCGGGATTATCCACGAAGTACTTTTTCACCGCGTCCTTGCCCTGGCCCAGGCGGGTGTCCCCCATGGAGAACCAGGAGCCGGATTTCTGCACGATATCCAGCCTGACCGCCAGGTCCACCAGCTCGCCCATCTTGGAGATGCCCTCGCCGTACATAATCTCGAACTCCGCCTCCCGGAAGGGGGGCGCCACCTTGTTTTTCACAATTTTGGCCCGGGTGCGGTTGCCGATAATCTCGGTGCCGTTCTTGATGGCCTCAATCCGCCGCACCTCCATGCGCACGGAGGAATAGAACTTCAGCGCCCGGCCGCCGGTGGTCACCTCGGGGTTTCCGTAAACAACGCCCACCTTCTCCCGCAGCTGGTTGATGAAAATCACGATGCAGTTGGTCTTGGCGATGGAACCCGCCAGCTTGCGCAGGGCCTGGCTCATCAGCCGGGCCAGCAGGCCCACATGGCTGTCGCCCATGTCGCCCTCAATCTCGGCGCGGGGGGTGAGGGCCGCCACCGAGTCCACCACCACCACGTCGATGGCGCCGGAGCGCACCAGCGCCTCGCAGATTTCCAGCCCCTGCTCGCCGGTGTCCGGCTGGGAGATAAGCATGGAGTCGATGTCCACCCCCAGGGCCCGGGCGTAGGTGGGGTCCAGGGCGTGCTCGGCGTCGATAAAGGCCACCTCGCCCCCCCGCTTCTGGGCCTCGGCTACGATGTGCAGGGCCAGGGTGGTCTTACCGGAGGACTCGGGACCGTAGATTTCAATGATGCGCCCCTTGGGCACGCCGCCGATGCCCAGGGCGATGTCCAGAGACAGCGACCCGGTGGGGATGGCCTCCACCACGATGTGGGCGTTCTCCCCCAGGCGCATAATGGACCCTTTGCCGTAATCCTTCTCAATCTGGGCGATGGCGGTGTCCAGCGCTTTCTTTTTGTCCGCCGCCGGGGCGGCGGACTCCACCGTCTTTTTCTTGTCTGCCATGTACAATCATCCTTTCCCGCCGGCGCCGCCGCAAGACTGCCGGCCTCTTGCTATCCCATATGTTACTCCTTTTAGTGTCCAATAAACCGGGCTCAAAAAGGAGTTTCCAAATTTGCTCCGCTTAAAGCTATCCTCCTAAGATGCGGTTTCCTCAGTCAAAGGCTTCCCCTTGAAAAAGTTCTCGCTGCCCAGCCTTTTCGCCGGAATTTTACTGCCCGTGACGCTTGATTAAAAATCTCTGCAAGCGCAGAAGCTTCCCCGTCTCCGTCTCAAACTCGTCCAGGCCCTCTTTTCGGTAATCGAATTTCTCCACCAGCTTCATGCTTCCGGTGTTTCGGATATCCGCTTCGTACACGTACCAGTCTCTATGGCAGCTGCCGTCCAAAAATTTCAGTGTCTCCGCCAGGGCCTCGTAGGCGTACCCCTTTTGCTGCCGCTCCTTTTTAATCCAAATTCCCAGCTCGGGGTACTGCTCCTGAAGGCCGTGCACCTCCACGCCGCCTACGAACTCGCCGTCCGGGGTCAGAATGGACAAAAACAGCATCTCGTTTTGATTCATCAGGTCCATGAAGCCTTGCAACGCCTCTTTAGCCGCCTCCGCTGACGCAAAGGGGTCCGGGTACTGATATTTTGTGATTTCCTCGTCGAACGCCGAGGCATACTCCTCCAGGCGGCTCATCTCAAAGGGCACAATCCGAAGCCGGCCTGTCTCAATGGTGACGTCCATGATACACCTCTATTCCACACTATTATATAGCTCAACGCCCAGCACCTTGACGACGACGCCCTCCTGATAAGGGTTCTCCGCATCCAAGTCAATCAGCCGGTGGACTCTGGACACCGTGTACAAAAGTGCCTTGTATTCCACTGTTCCCCCGTCCTTTAAATGGAACGGTATGGGGAACAGACAGGCCAGCAGCAAGATAACCGCCGCTATGAGAATGAGTTTCTTTTTCATGAGATACCTCCGGGCTCCGCCCTTCCCTCGACCACTCTCCAGTGCATCCCCGGGTCCAGGGTGGTCTCTATCTCTACGTAGCCGTTCTCCGCCAAAATATACTCCACCGCCGGGGCCTGGTCGTATCCCACCTCAAAAACCAGCTTGCCGCCGGGCTTCAGGGCCCGCTTCCACTTCCTCGCCACCGCCCGGTAAAATTTCAGCCCGTCTTCTCCGCCGTCCAGGGCGATATGGGGCTCGTAGTCCCGCACGGAGGGGTCCAGCCGCGCCACCTCCAGCGTGGGAATGTACGGGGGATTGCACAAAATCAGGTCAAAGTCCCGCAGCAGCCGGGGCGGCGGCTCCAGCGCGTCCACCTGGACCGGATCGGCCTGCCGGGTGAGGTTACACCGCCGGATGTTCTGCCGGCACACCCGCAGCGCGCCCTCCGACCACTCCGCCAGAATCACATGGGTATGGGGGCAGTTCTCCGCGATGGCAAGGCCGATGCAGCCGCTTCCGGCGCACAGGTCCAGCACGCGGGTGCCCTCGGGAAGGTCCCGGACAAACAGAATGCCCCGCTCCACCAGCGTCTCGGTGTCCGGCCGGGGGATGAGCACGTCCCGCGTGATGTCCAGCGTCAGGCCGTAAAACTCCCATTCCCCAATGAGGTAGGCCACCGGCTCCCCCTTCAGCCGCCGCTCCAGCAGGCCCCGGAACCGGCCCTCCACCCCGTCGGAGGCATACAGGGTCAAATCCCGGAGAAACTCCTCCCGGCCCTTGTTGCAGGCAAAGCACAAAAGCTCCCTGGCTTCCAGCTGAGCCTGCTCCACCCCCGCGGCTTTCAGCGCCTTTCGGGCGTCCAGATATAAGTCGTTATAGGTTGCGGGCATAGGCGCTCACCCTCTCTGTGGTCAGTTTCATTGTCACGCTGCGAAACGGGCAGGGCGCTCGGTCGCTTCTTTATCACCAGGCATCGACGCCCTTCTCCTCGGGCAGCACCCGCTTGAGCGCCTCGATGCCCACCTCAATCATGGAGTCGTCCGGCTCGAAGGTGGTAAAGTTCTGCATCCACATCCCCGGCGCCCGCAGCGCCCGGCACAAGGCGCCGTCGCGGCCGCCCACATAGCGGTTGAACTCATAGGTCACTCCCACGATAATGGGCAGCATCAGCAGGTGCAGGGCCATGCGCAAAAAGGTGTTTTCAATCTCCAGCGGCGTAAAAATTACGATGGACAGAAAGATGGACACCGCAATGACCACAAACAGAAAGCTGGTGCCGCAGCGGGGATGGTGCCGGGGCTGCCTGCGGACGTTTTCCACCGTCAGCTCCAGGCCGTTTTCGTAGCAGTAGATGGTCTTGTGCTCCGCGCCGTGGTACTGAAACACCCGGTGAATCTCCTTCATTTTAGAGCACAGATAGAGGTAGGTCATGAAAATGGCCACCTTCAGCACCCCCTCAATCACCGAGCGCACCCACAGCGGCATGGTCTTCCACACAAGGCCGATAAGGCCGGTGAGCGCCGTGGGCAGCAGAATGAACAGCCCCACGGAAAAAGCGATGCCTATCACCGCGGCCAGAGTGATGATAATGGCCGTGGCCTTCTCGTCGCTGAAATGGTCGCTGACCCACTTGTCCAGGCCGGTGAGTTCCTCCTCCTCCATCTCCTCGCCGGACACCTCGGCGGAGTACATCAGCGCCTTCATCCCGTGGACCATGGAGCCGCAGAATACAAAAATTCCGCGGATAAACGGCAGCCTGGCCAGCCCCTTCCGGGGCTGAATGGGCTCCTCGGTAATGTCCAGCTCTCCGTCCGGCTTGCGCACCACGATGGCCCGCTTTTCCGGCCCCTGCATGAGAATGCCCTCCAGCAGGGCCTGGCCGCCGCAGGTGGTTTTGAACGGCGTGCTGTGTGAGTCTTGATTTGCCATGAGTTTGTCTCCTTTGATTGCGTGTCTCTTGTACAGTGTAACAGAGGGCGTGAAAAAACGCAACCTCATTTTAAAACCTTCGTTCGATTTTATACGTTCTCCTCGCCAATCGGCAGGCTGATGGTAACCAAACAGCCGCCGCCCGGGGCGTTGCCGATGCTCAGCGAGCCGTTGTGGCTGTTGATGATTTCCTCGCACACCGCCAGCCCGATGCCCGAGCCGCGGACCTTGGACGAGCCTTTGTAGAATTTATATTTAATGAAGGGCAGCTCGTCCTCCGGCACGCCGGGGCCGTAGTCCCGGATGTGTATCACCACGCTGTCCTCCTCCCGGCCCACGCTCACCTCAATGCGTCCGCCGGCGCCGCCGTGCTTGTCCGCGTTGTCCAGCAGATTGCAGAACACCTGACGTAGCCGCTCCGGGTCGCCGCTGATGATGGGCAGGTCCTCATCGCACTCAGTATAGTCCAGCTCCAGCCCCTTGCGGCGGAAAAACTCCCGATAGGTGTACACCGCGTCCTCCAGCTCGGCCAGGATGTCGATGGGTTCCACCGACAAATTAAACCGCCCCGTCTCCATGCGGGAAAACTCCAGCAGCTCCTCCACCATCCGGGTAAGGCGCTGGGCCTCGGACACAATGATGCCCATGCCCTTTTTCACGTCGGCGGCGTCCCGCACCTCGCCGTTATACAGCGTCTCCGCCCAGCCGTTGATGGCGGTGAGGGGGGTGCGCAGCTCGTGGGAGACGGAGGAGATGAACTCCGACTGGGTGCGCTCGGCCTGGTCGATTTTCATGGACATATCGTTGATGGCGTCCACCAGCTCGCCCATCTCATCGTTGGATTTTTTCTCCATCTGCACGCCGTAGCTGCCCGTAGCGATGCGCTTGGCGGTCTCCGTCACTCGAATCACCGGCTCCAGCACCGACTTGATAAAATAGCTGGCCCCAATCCCCATAATGGCCAGAATTATCAGCCCCAGCGCGGACACCGCCGCCACAATGCGGGTCATCTGGGCCTCCACCTGGCGCAGAGAGGTTACCATGCGCACCACGCCCACCACCGTGCCGTTATACACCACGGGGGCGGAGGCGGAGATAATGTGGTCCCCGGTGTTGGGGTCCGGCCCCAGAAAGGGCACCACCCGCTTGGTGCTGATGGCCTCGGACACGTCGAAGGTGTCCACGCTGGCGCCGGATATGTCCATCATGGACGACATGAGCACCCGCCCGCTGGAGTTGAGAATCTGGGCCTCAATGGTGGTTTTTTCCTCAAACTGGTTGATAAACTGCCGGGCAGTAAAGAGATAGGTGGTCTCGGTATAGTTGCGGAACATTCCCGCGGCGGTCTGAGCCTTGCCCTCCAGCGTGGCCAGAATGGTAGAGGTATAGTAATTGTACATCACCAGGGAAAAGGCGGTCACCGCGATGGCCACCACCACAAAGGTGGCCGCCAGCGTGTTCAGCAGCCAGCGCCAGCGCAGCCTGCTTCTCAGCCCCTTTTTCCCGTCCCGGGCCTGAAGCTCCTCCGTCAGCGGCTCCTTTTTCGGCCGCGCGGGCGTGACCTTCCGCCGTCTCCCGCGGCTGTCCTGTTCCATGCCTCTCCCCCCTTTACGGCGTCATCTTTCAGGCTATACCTCCCACTTGTACCCGTACCCCCACACGGTGGTCACATAGGCCGGGTTCTGCGGGTCGTCCTCCAATTTAATGCGCAGGCGGCGGATGTTCACGTCTACAATCTTCAGCTCGCCCAGATACTCCTTGCCCCACACCGCTTCCAGTATCTCCTCACGGCTGAGCGCCTTGCCCGGATTGTCCATGAACAGCCGCACAATGGAATATTCCACCTGGGTCAGCTTAATCCGCCTGCCGTTTTTCTCCAGCGTGCGGTTACGGGTGTTCAGCAGGAAGGGCGGCTGCTCCAGCTCGTCCACGTCCCGAATCGGGGCCCCTCCCGTGCGGCGGTACAGCGCGTCCACCCGGGCGGTAAGCTCCGCCGGGGAAAAGGGCTTGGTCACATAGTCGTCCGCCCCGGTCATCAAACCGCTCACCTTGTCCATCTCCTGGGTGCGGGCGGTGAGCATGATGATGCCCATCTGGGCGTTGCCCGCCCGGATGCGGCGGCACACCTCAAAGCCGTCCATCTCGCCGGGCAGCATGATGTCCAGCAGGGCCACCTTCACGTCCGGGTTGCGCTGAATGAGGGCCAGCGCCTCCTCGCCGGTGCCGGCCTCGATGGCGTCATACCCCGCCCGCTTCAAATTGATAACCACAAAGCTGCGGATGTTGGCCTCATCCTCCAGCACCAAAACCTTTCTTGTCAAACCATTCACCACTTTCTCATCGTCATCTTCCGGCGCGCTGCTGGGTGGACCACTCCGCGGTAATGGGCTTGAACCGCTGGGTCAGCTCCGCCTCGTCCAGCCCGCAATCCCACACGCCGGCGTTCAGCGCGGCACAGTAGATACTGGTCCCATCGCTGTACAGCGTAATGCGTCCGGCCTGCTTGGACCGGGCCAGCCGGTTGCTGCCGGTGAGGCGGTAGACGCTGAGAAACTTCTCCGGCTCCCCGTCCTCCTCCTCCGGCCAGTAGTAAAACACCACCGCCCGCTCGCCCCGGATGCTCAGGCTGTCGTCCCGGACCGCCGAGATGCGCTCCGTGTCCCACCCATTGGGCAGGGTCAAATACCAGCTGTCCGTCACCGAATGGTAGGTTATGCAGCTGGTGCTCCCTCTCCCCCTGGAGTCAAACTGCTGCCAGTAGATAAAATACTGGGCGGCGCTGTTCTCCCCGTCCAGGGGCGTCAGCTCCCGGGCTCTGGGAATTTCCATCACGCCGTCGTTGTTGATATCCGCGGCGGCCACCTCAGTGTAGGCGCGGGCGGTGGCGTTGCTGATGCCGCTCTCCGGGTCACGGGTGACGTTGGCCAGACTGTCCCCCTCCAAGGTCAGGATATCGGTGAGAAGACCGTTTTCAATCTCCACCGTGACGTACACCCCCAGGTTTCCGTCCGCCAGCCGCCCCACAGAGGAGACCACCACGTCCCGCATTCCGTCGGACAGGGGGGCTACGGCGGTTCTGGTCATCACGCCCCCCTGGTAGTCGTAGTATTCCGCCAGGTTATAGCCCTCGCCGGTGCTGTCCTGCTGGAAGATTAGAATCTCTTGTCCTCCGTCCCGGTCCAGGTCCACCACCATATAGGTTTCGTTATAGTTGGTGCTCATCAGCTCGTCCGCCTCGGAGCCGGTGAGGTTGTAGGCCGCCAGAATGTGTACGCCGCCGCTGAGCTGCCAGCTGACGATGATTTCCCGGCTGCCGTCCCCTGTAAGGTCCTCATAGGCCACGGAATTGATGGAATTGCCCTCGCCGGACAGCATATGAATCTGGCGATAGGTATTGTCGCTGCCCTGGCGGAACAGGCACACCCGCATAGGCCGCTCCTCGGCGGAGGACACCCGGAGGAACACCGCCGCCGTCTCCTGCTCGCCGTCGCCGTCCAAATCCAGCAGCTGGATGGTGGAGGTGTTGTTGCCGTAGTTGATGGTGGCGTACTCCGCGCCCAGCTCATTCATGGTGGCGTCGATGGTGGCCTGAAGGTCCCGGTATTCCTGGGGCAGCACGGGCAGAGCGTATAGATTGTCCACCGGCTCAAACACGCAGCCGCTCAGGCAGACGCCCAGCACACACGCCAGCAAACCGCACAAAATTCCGCGCTTCATTTTCCCACGCTCCCTTCGCCCGCTGTATACTCACGCTTAGAGGATAGTATAACACAAGTTTTCTCCCCTGCCTACGGATTTTTCACAACAAAAAATAAAAAAATAAAAAATTGAAAAAAACACTTGCATTTCTCTTTTCCCTGTGGTAATATAAGCAAGGTTCCACGAAGGACATGCGGCTGTAGCTCAGCTGGATAGAGTGTTTGGCTACGAACCAAAAGGTCGGGGGTTCGAATCCCTTCAGCCGTACCATCCGAAAAACTGTCCCGCCCAATGGGCGGGACAGTTTTTTATTTTGCATTGGGAGGAATCGCCGTGAACAGCCGCCAAGCCGACGCCCCCGGTCCGGGTTCCCTGGACTACCGCCCCCTCGCCCCCTCCCGGCCGGTGGAGGTGCGCCAGCTCTACTCCGTACACTACTTTGAATATACCGGCAGCTATGCCTACCCCGGCGAGCGCCACGATTTTTGGGAGCTGCTGTACGTGGACAAGGGCATGGTGCGGGTCACCGCCGGCGAGCAGGTGCGCCGGCTGGACCAGGGGCAGGTCATTTTTCACGCGCCGGGGGAATTTCACGCCTTTTCCGCCGCAGGGGTTGCGCCCGACCTGGTGGTGATTGGCTTTGACTGCCGCGGCCCTGCCATGGACTTCTTCCGGGAGCGGGTGAGCCATATCCGCGCCGAGGAGCGAGCCCTGCTGGGCCGCATCGTGGCGGAGAGCGCCGCCGCCTTCTCCACCCCCCTCCACCTGCCCAGCGTCACCCAGCTCCAGCGTAGGGAGGGCCAGCCCTTTGGCGCCGAGCAGCTTATCTGCGCCGCGCTGGAGGAGCTGCTCATCCGCCTGGTCCGGCGGGAGGCCCAGCCCGCTCCCCAGGATGGACCGCAGGGCGGGGACGACGGCGTGTTCGCCCAGGTGGCCCGCTATTTGGAGCAGCGCTTAGACCGCCCCCTCTCCGTGGAGGAAATCTGCCGGGACAATTTGGTGGGCCGCAGCCAGCTGCAAAAGCTGTTCCACCAGCGCACCGGCGGCGGGGTGGCGGCCTATTTCAGCCAGCTGAAAATCCAGGCCGCCCGGCGCATGATCCGGGAGGGGCGCTTCAACTTCACCCAAATCGCCGCCCGCCTGGGCTTTCAATCCGTCCACTACTTCTCCCGCCGCTTTCGCATCGCCACCGGGATGTCCCCCAGCGAGTATGAGCGCAGCGTGAAAATGCTGTCCGAGGGCGCGGGCCCCTTGACGGACGATTGTGCAAATAATGTAGACGATTGCATATTCCCTTTCCCGCCCAGCCCGCTTACAATAGAGTCAGATTCCAAACACAATTCTTTGCCCCATCATTAGAAAGGAGCGCTCACCATGTCCATTCTTGTCGCCGGCGGGGCCGGCTATATCGGCAGCCACACCTGTGTGGAGCTCATCCAGGCCGGCTATGACATCATCGTGGCGGACAATCTCTACAATTCCTGCCAGGAGGCCCTGGTCCGGGTGGAAAAAATCACCGGCAAAAAGGTCCCCTTCATCAAAACGGAGCTGTGCCATGAGGACGAGGTGGAGGCTCTGTTCGCCCAGCACCCCGACATCAGCGCCGTCATCCATTTCGCCGGGCTCAAGGCGGTGGGCGAGAGCGTGGCCAAGCCCCTGGAGTACTACTCCAACAACCTCATCAGCACCCTGTACCTGCTTCAGGCCATGCGCCGCCACGGGGTAAAGAATTTCGTGTTCTCCTCCTCCGCCACCGTGTACGGCGACCCCGCCACGGTGCCCATCCGGGAGGACTTCCCCACCGGCGGCACCACCAACCCCTACGGCACCTCCAAGCTGTTCCAGGAGCAGATTCTCTCCGACATCTGCGCCGCCGACCCGTCCTTGAATGTGGCGCTGC
>CAQCFX010000039.1 GCA_948766235.1 uncultured Oscillospiraceae bacterium
TGGCCCATGGTGCCAGCGCCGATTACGCCTACTTTTTTCATGATGTATTTCCTCCTAAAATTTAAATTTTGGCTTGGATATTATGTTACTTGTTCTGGAAATGCTTCTCCTGGCGCTTCTCCAAAAATGCGCCCATGCCCTCGTTCTTATCCTCGGTGCCGCAGGTGACGCCGAAGGCCTCGGCCTCGAAGGCGGACCCGGTGGCGATGTCCATGCGGATGCACCGCTTGGACTCGGGCACGGCGATGGGGGCGTTGGCGCAGATGGCGTTGGCCAGCTCCATGGCCTTGTCCATCAGCTCCTCGGGGGCGTAAACCTGGCTGACCAGGCCGATTTCCTTGGCCTCGGCCGCGCCGATGACCTTGGCGGTGAGAATCAGCTCCATGGCCTTGGAGATGCCCACGATCCGGGGCAGACGCTGGGTGCCGCCGAAGCCCGGCGTGATGCCCAGGCCCACCTCGGGCTGGCCGAACTTGGCCTTTTCAGAGGCAATGCGGATGTCGCAGGACATGGCCAGCTCACAGCCACCGCCCAGGGCAAAGCCGTTGATCGCGGCGATAACAGGCTTGGACAGGTTCTCCAGGCGCAGGAACACCCCGCCGCCGTGGACGCCGAACTTCTTGCCGTCGATGGCGGAGAAGCCCTTCATCTCGCCGATATCGGCGCCCGCCACAAAGGAGCGGCCCGCGCCGGTGAGGATGACGGCGTGAATGTCGTCGGCGGCCTCCACCTTGGTGATGGCCTCGTCCAGGTCGCTGAGCACCTGGCTGTTCAGGGCGTTGAGCGCCTCGGGGCGGTTGATGGTCAGGATAGCCACAGCGCCCTGCTGTTCAAAGTTGACAAATGACATCAGATATTGCCTCCTTAAATAATGTACTGGTGCAATGCTTGGAAACACAGCGGGGTTCCTTGCTCCGGCCCCGGCCTGCCTTCCCTCTGGCCGCTCACAGTTCGCCATATTTTTAACAAGCCAAAGGGAAAAGGCTGCGGCCATGACGCAGCCTTTTCCGCCGGTCATGCCGCACCGGAAAACCAGAGCAGGGACCTCTGAATCCTCTCATTAGTATAACGCCTTTGTCCCGCTAATGCAAGGAGTTTTTGAAACAATATTCAGGTTTTTTACAAAAATTATCCTGATTTCATCCTGGTTTTTCCATGGGAGGAAAGATAAAAAAACCGCCGCCTCCAGTTTCTGGAAGCCGCGGTTTTCATTTCACAGCGCACACGCCAGCCCGCTCACCCACTCCGCCAGCGGTATGTACGCGATGGGCAGGAATATGGCGGGCAGCATATTCCCCACTTTGATTTTTTCCTTGCCCAGCCCCAGCATATTGACGGCAATCCCAATGATTAGCGCGCCGCCCACGGCGCTCATCTCGGTAATCACGGCCTCGGGCAGATAGGGCCCCACCCACCCGGCCAGCAGGGTGATTCCCCCCTGGTAGATGAGCAGCGGAATCACGGAAAAGGCCGTGCCAATCCCCATGGTCGCGGCAAAGGAAATGGAGGTCACCCCGTCGATGACGCCCTTGGACACGATAATCTCATAGTTGTGGTTCAGCCCCGCCTCGATGGAGCCGGTGATGGCCATCGCGCCCACGCAGAACAGCAGGGAGGCGTTCACAAAGCCCTCGGTAAAGCGGCTTGCGCCCTCTCCCCCGGCAATCCTGCTGCGGAGCAGCTCCCCGGCCCCCTCCAGCCGTCCCTCGATGTCCGCGGCGTTTCCCAGTATGGAGCCAATCACCATGCACACAATGACGCACAGCATATCCCGGGCGCCAATCACGCTGACAATGCCGATGCCCAGCACACACAGGCCCAGCGCCTGGGTAAGAACGGCCATCAGCCGCTCGCTGATGAGGTTTTTGAACAGCAGTCCGGCGGCGCTGCCCGCCAGCACGAGAATCACATTGATGATGGTGGCTAACATTCAGGGGCGCTCCTTTGCGGCAAAGTAGGAACGGGTCTGCTCCGCATTCTCCAAAATGGCGGCGCGCAGCTGCTCCACGCCGTCGAATTTCCGCTCCGGCCGCAGCCGTTTGTGGAATTCCAGCCGGATGGTCCGGCCGTACAGGTCGCCCTGATAGTCCAATATCCACGGCTCCACCGTCACCCCGGCCAGCCCCGCGTTTACCGTGGGGCGCACACCCACATTGGTCACCGCCAGCCGGGTCTCCCCGTCCGGGAGCAGCACGCGGGAGGCGTACACCCCGAAGGCGGGGGCGATCACCCCGTCGGGCACCAGCAGGTTGGCGGTAGGGGTGCCCAGGGTGCGGCCCAGCTCGCTGCCGTGGACCACCGGCCCGGACAGGACGTGGGGGTGGCCCAGAAACCGGGCGGCCTCCTCCAGCTCCCCCGACTCCACCAGCCCGCGGATATGCGTGGAGGACACGGTCACCCCGTCCAGCTCTACCTTAGCAATCACGTCGCAGCCCATGCCCAGCGCCCGGCACTGCTCCGCCAGCCGCTGCGGGGTTCCCTCCCCGCCCCGGCCAAAGCGGAAGTCATGCCCCGCAACCACGTGAACCGCTCCCAGCTGCTTTTGGAGATAGTCCGCGATGAAATCCCGCCAGTCCATATCCCGCATCATATCAAAAGGGGCCACCACAACCTCCCGGATGCCGTACAGATTCTCCATCAGCCGCCGGCGGTCCTCCACCCCGGTGAGCAGCGCAACCGCCCGCCCGGTGAGCGCAGCGGCGGGGCTGCGGTCAAAGGTGAACGCGCTGGGGACGGCCCCCAGCTGCGCCGCCCGTTCCGCCACCGTGCGCAGCAGCGCCCCGTGACCCAAATGCACCCCGTCAAAGAAGCCCAGGGCAATTACATTTCGTTGAATATCCATCGGTGATTACACCTCGAAAAAACTCTTGATGAGCCGCAGGCGGGCTCCCTCGCTGCTGCCCAGGCCCAGAAATTCCCCGCCCTCGCTGTAGACCCGGAACTCTCCCTCCACGCCGGGGGCGGAGACGAACGCGCCGTTGCGCAGCTTCTTCTCGGCGGCGGGGCGCACAACGGCTTTTCCCTTCCAGCCGTTCCGGGCAAAATATTCGTCCACCGGCAGCAGCACAGCTTCGCCTTCTCCCCGGTCCACTGTGGCCTGGACAGCATCCAGCGTAACGGCGTCATCCAATGTAAAGCCCGCCGCCTTGACCCGCCGTAGGGAGGACATACACCCCCCGCAGCCCAGGGCCTGCCCGATGTCGTGGCATAGGGTGCGCACATACGTCCCCTTGGAGCACACCACCCGCAGGGAAAAATCCTCCCCCGCGTCCGGCCAATCCAGCAGTTCCAGCTCATGAATGGTCACGGGGCGAGGCTTGCGCTCCACCTCCTTGCCCTTCCGGGCCAGCTCGTAGAGCTTTTTGCCGTTGATTTTAATGGCGGAGTACATGGGGGGCACCTGCTCGATGTCCCCGGTGAATTGGGCCAGCACCCCGCGCAGCCGTTCCCCGGTCACGTCCACCGGCCGCTCCTCCAGCACCTCCCCGGTGGTGTCCTGGGTATTGGTGACAACCCCAAGTTTTAACCCCGCGATGTACTCCTTGTCGGAATCGGCGGCAAACTCCACCGCCCTGGTGGCCCGGCCGATAAACACGGGCAGCACCCCGGTGGCCATGGGGTCCAGGGTGCCGGCGTGGCCCACCCGTTTCTCGTGGAACATCCCCCGCAGCTTGGCGCACACGTCCATGGAGGTCCAGCCGGAGGGCTTATCAATCACGATGATACCGTTTGCCATGTGAGACCTCCCTTGGTGTGTAAGGGCGCACACCGTGCGCCCTTACAGTCAATCCTGATTGGGCTGGCTTAATTGCGTGTCAATGGCGGCCAGAATCGCCGCCTCGGCCTCCTCCACCGTCCCTTTCACTGTACAGCCCGAGGCGGCCTTGTGCCCGCCGCCGCCCAGACGGGCGCACACACGGGTGGCGTTGAGCAGGTCGGCTTTGGTGCGCACCGAGATGCGGAACTCGCCCCCCTCGTGCTCCCGGATGGTGGCGGTGTGGAGCACACCCTCAATCTGGCCCAAAAAGGCGGCGATGTCATCGGTGTCCTCCGAAGTGGCCCCGACCTGGGCCATCATGTCCAGCGTCACGCAGGCCACCGCCACCGTGCCGCTGTGATACAATTTCATATGCTGTAAAATCAGGCCCTCTAACCGCATCCGCGCCATGGATTTGGTGCGGAAGTGCTTTTTGTTCAGCGCCTGGGCGGGGATGCCCTGCTCCATCAGCGCCGCCGCCGCCCGGTGGGTGTGGGGGGTGGTGTTGGCGTAGACGAAGCAGCCGCAGTCGGTGGCGATTGCCACGTACAGCGGCGCGGCGATATCAGCGTCCATCACGCCCAGCTCGGTGCAGATTTTCCAGATGATCTCCCCGCAGGCAGCCTTGTCCGCTTCCAGGCAGGTCTCCTTGGCAAAAAACTCCTGGGAGGGGTGGTGGTCGATGGCCAGGTCGATGCGGCCCTTGTAAAGCACAGCGCTGTCCGGCAGTAGGTTCTCCGTGGCCACGTCGGTGCTCACCACCGTGTCCGGAACAAAGCCGGCCGGAGCGGTGAGTCCCTCCAGGTAGCCCGCCAGCAGGGGAGTGGCGTCCTCATTGGGCAGGACATGGGCGGTCTTGCCCATCCCCCGCAGGGCGCGACACAGCCCGGCGGCGCAGCCGATGGTGTCGCCGTCGGGGCGCTTGTGGGTCAAAATCAGGTAATTGTCGTGCTGTTTCAGAAAGCCGACCGCTTCCCGGTAGTCCATGGCTCATTCCTCCTCATCCAAAATGATGTGGGCGTTGGCGGGGTTGGCGGGCTTGACTACCTCGGGGTTGCGCAGCATATCCAGGATGTGCGCCCCTTTGTCGATGGAGTCGTCCCGGACAAAGGACAGCTCCGGGGTGTTGCGCAGGTTCAGCGCCCTCCCCAGCTCCCGGCGCAGATAGCCCGCGGCGGACTTCAGCCCCTTCAGCGCCTGGGCGGAGGCGGACTTGTCCAGCACGCTGACGTAGATTTTTGCGTATTTCAGGTCGGGGGTGGTCTCCACGGCGGTGACGCTCACCATGCCCGCGTCCGCCACCCGGGGGTCCTTCACGGTGCGGATGATAGAGGACAGTTCCCGCTGAATTTCTTCGTTGATGCGTCCGATGCGATTGCTTGGCATAATTTCCTCCTTTTTAGATTGCAACGGTAAAGCAGACCTGTTCCGTGCCCAAAAATTGTCTGACCGTGTCCATGTCAAGCTCTGAAAGGGTTCCGCGATAGCGGGTCAGACGGGGATGCTCCCCCACCCATATGTGCCAGAGTTCCACCGTCTCACCAGGGGAAAAGTGTTCGGCCAGATATTGCTTAAGGCTGGCCAGATCTCTCTCGTCCGCTTCCAGGGACAGCTCATACTGATAGTGTTTCATCGGATAGCCCAGTTCATCCACACTCTCGCGGTAGTACCGATGAGGTTCCAGTTTGAAGCCTGAATCCATACCAATTTCAACATTGCGGACAGTTTTTACACGAAACTCCTGATGATTGACCAGCGGGAGTTCTTTGTCCGCCGCCAGCAGATAGACGCAGCTCATGAGTGCCCCTCCTCGCGAAAACGGGGCGGGCGAAGCCGCCCGCCCCCTGCTTTCTCATTTCACTATCGCACTCTGCAAATTTTCTGCAATTTGCTCCAGCAAACGCTGTTTTTTCTCGGCGTCCTCCTCCTTGATCGCCTCCTGCACAGAGGAGAGCACCAGACGGAGATAGCCGTTAAACTGCTTGGTCGTCATTCCCATAGCCGCTGCTTAAACCTCAATCTGCTCCATCACAAAGGCCTCGATGATGTCGCCCTCCTTGATATCGCTGTACTTCTCGATGCCGATGCCGCACTCGTAGCCCCGGGCGACCTCCTTCACGCTGTCCTTGAAGCGCTGGAGGGAGTTCATCACGCCCTCGTGAATTACGATGCCGTCCCGCACCAGGCGGATTTGGGCGTTTCTCGCCACCTTGCCCTCGGTGACGTAGCACCCGGCTACGAAGCCCACGCCGGTGATCTTGAACACGTTGCGCACCTCGGCCTCGCCCAGGGCCACCTCCCGGAACTTGGGGGCCAGCATACCCTTCATGGCGGACTCAATTTCGTTGATACAGTCGTAAATCACCCGGTACATCCGCATATCCACCTTGTTTCGGGCGGCGGAGTCGGCGGCGTTCTTGTCCGGGCGGACGTTGAAGCCCACAATGATGGCGTTGGAGGTGGTGGCCAGCATCACGTCGGACTCGTTCACCGCGCCCACGGCGCAGTGAATCACCCGCACCCGGACCTCCTCGTTGGAAATCTTCTCCAGGCTGGCCTTGACGGCCTCGGCGCTGCCCTGCACGTCCGCCTTCACGATAACGTTCAGGTCCTTCATCTCGCCCGCCTGAATCTGGCTGAACAGCTCCTCCAGGGACACCTTTTGCTTGGCCGCGCCGGTGGTGGCGTTCTTCATCTCCGCCTTGCGCTGCTCCACCAGCTCACGGGCCATGCGCTCGTCGGCCACGGCGTGGAAGTCGTCGCCCGCGCCGGGCACTTCGCCCATGCCGATGATCTCCACGGGAACGGAGGGGCCTGCCTCGGTGACCTTATTGCCCTTGTAATCGGTCATGGCGCGCACGCGGCCCACCGCCATGCCAGCGATAATCACATCGCCCTGCTTCAGCGTGCCGTTCTGCACCAGCAGGGTGGCCACGGGGCCGCGGCCCTTGTCCAGCCGGGCCTCAATCACCGCGCCGTGGGCGGTGCGGTTGGGGTTGGCCTTCAGCTCCCGCATTTCGGCGGTGAGGGTGACCATCTCCAGCAGGGTGTCCACGCCCATGCCCGTCTTGGCGGAGATGGGGCAGATGATGGTCTCGCCGCCCCACTCCTCGGGCACCAGCTCGTACTCGGTGAGCTGCTGCTTGATTCGCTCGGGGTTGGCCTCGGGCTTATCCATCTTGTTGATGGCCACAATGATGGGGATTTCGGCGGCCTTGGCGTGGTTGATGGACTCCACGGTCTGGGGCATAATGCCGTCGTCGGCGGCCACCACCAGGATGGCCACATCGGTAATCATGGCGCCCCGGGCGCGCATGGCGGTGAACGCCTCGTGGCCCGGCGTGTCCAGGAAGGTGATGGGCTTGCCGTTCACCTCCACCTGATAGGCGCCGATGTGCTGGGTGATGCCGCCCGCCTCGCCGCTGACCACGTTGGCGTTTCGGATGTGGTCCAGCAGGGAGGTCTTGCCGTGGTCCACGTGGCCCATGACCACCACCACAGGGGCCCGGTACTCCAGATCCTCCTCCTTGTCCTCGGCGGTGTCGATGAGGCGCTCCTCAATGGTGACGATGACCTCTTTCTCCACCTTGCAGCCCAGCTCCATGGCCACCAGGGCGGCGGTGTCGTAGTCGATGATGTCGCTGAGGGAGGCCATGACCCCGTTGCGGATGAGGCACTTAACCACCTCCGCCCCGGTCTTCTTCATCCGGGAGGCCAGTTCGCCCACACCAATCTCGTCGGGAATCTTCACGGTGAGGGGGGTCTTTTTGGCAATCTCCAGCTGGAGGCGGCGCATCCGGTCCTGCTCCTCCTGCTTGCGCTTATTGCCGAAGCTCTGCCCCCTGTTTTTATTGTTTCGGTTCTGGAACTTCTGCTTGCCGGTCTGCATCCGGTTGGCCTTATCGGGGGCCAAATCCTCCAGCCGCTGGTCGTACTTCTCCAGGTTGACGCCGCCGCCCTTGCGGGTGTCCACCACCTTTTTCTCCGGGGTGCGGCTGGCGGGCTTGGCGGGGGCGGGCTTGGGCTGCTCCTTCTGGGGCGCCGCAGCCGCCTTGTCCTGGCCCTGGGGCGCGGGAGCGCTGGGCTTTTCGGCGGCAGGCTTGGCCTCCGGCCCGCTCTGGGCCGCCGCCGGCGCGCCGGCCTTGGCCGGCTCATGGTACACATCCGCATAAATGGATTCAATGGACTCCACCTGATTTCGCTGGGTCAGGTGCTCAAACACAATGGACAGCTCCCGGTCGGTCAAAACCTTGGTGGGAGACACCGTCTCTTTCGTGTGCTCGGTGAGGATCGCGGTAATGGCTTTGGCTTGCATTCCAAAGTCCTTGGCCACGTCCCGGGCGTTCAGTTTCGCAAGGCTCAAACAGGCCACCTCCTAAGATTCACATGGAGCGGGCTTTTGAGCCCGCGGCTTCTTCTTTTCTTCCAGCTGGGACGCCATGGACCGCAGGCCCTCGTCCCGCTGCGCCAGCCGGCCGGCCAGCGCGGCGGCCAGCCCCCGGTCGGTGAGGGCGGCCATGGCGCAGGTTCTGCGCCCCAGGGCGGCCCCCAGGGTCTCCTTGTCCCAGGGCAGGCGGGCCCAGGGCGCGCCGCCGGCTTGCGCCCAGCGCCCGGCCCGGTCTACGCTGTTCTGGGCCGCGTCCGCGGCGGACAGCACCAAACAGGCCCGGCGGGCCTTACAGGCCTCCTCCACGCCGGCCTCGCCCACGGCCAGATGATTTCCCCGCAGGGCCAGCCCCAGCAGGGTCAGGGCACTGTCAGTCACCGCCGTCACCCGCCTTCATCTGCGCCTCCAGCGCCTCCCAGACCTCCGGGGGCATGGGCGCGGACAGGGCCCGCTCGATGGCGCGGCTCTTTTTCGCCCTGGCAAGGCAGGCGGGGTCGGGGCACAGATACGCCCCCCGGCCCGGCTTTTTGCCCCGGAAGTCCAGGGACAGTTCTCCCTCGGGGGAGCGCACCACCCGGATGAGCTCCGGCTTTGGCTTCATCTCCCGGCAGCCCAGGCATTGGCGCATGGGTATTTTTTTGGGCATGGTGTTCTCCCCTTCCGTTTTGGCGAGTAGGGGCGCACATTGTGCGCCCGCGTGTGATTAGGTGCGGGCAAGCCTGGGCGCACACTGCGCGCCCCTACAGGCATTATTCCTCCGCCGCCTCAATCTCGTCCTCGTCCGTCTCCCGGACCTCCTCCGCAGCCTCATCTTCCGGCGGCTCGGGGGCGCTGGCGGGGCGGATGTCGATTTTATAGCCTGTGAGCCGGGCGGCCAGCCGGGCGTTCTGCCCCTCCTTGCCGATGGCCAGGGACAGCTGGTCGTCGGGCACCACCACCCGGCAGCTCTTGCCCTCCTCCAGCTCCGTCACGCTGAGCACGTCGGCGGGGGCCAGGGCGGCGGCCACATACTCTCCGGGGTCTTCGGACCATTTGATGATGTCCACCTTTTCTCCCCGCAGCTCCTCCACCACGGCGTTCACCCGCGCCCCTCTGGGGCCCACGCAGGCGCCGATGGGGTCCACATTCTCGTCCGTGCTCCACACGGCCAGCTTGGTGCGGCTGCCCGCCTCTCGGGCGATGGACTTGACCTCCACCGTGCCGTCGTGAATCTCCGGCACCTCCAGCTCAAACAGCCGCTTGACCAGCCCCGGATGGGTGCGGGAGATGAGCACCTGGGGCCCGCGGTTGGCCTGGCGGACCTCCACTACGTACACCCGCACCCGGTCGCCCTCGCGGACCTCCTCGCCCTTGACCTGCTCGCCGGCGGACAAAAACGCGTCGGTAAACTCGGAGCCGGAGGTGAGGCGGATGGATACCGAGCCGCTGCGCTCGTCCACGCGGGTGACGGTGCCGGTGAGAATCTCGTGCTCCTTGGCGGAAAACTCGTCGAAAATCATACCCCGCTCCGCCTCGCGCATCCCCTGGATGATGACCTGGCGGGCCGCCTGGGCGGCAATGCGGCCGAAGTTTTTGGGCTTAATCTCAATGCGCAGCACATCCCCCAGCTGGGCCCGGGGCAGGGCCTTCTGGGCGTCCTCCAGGCTGATTTCGGTGTGAGGATTGTCCACCACCTCCACCACGTCCTTCTTGACGAACATCCGAACCTCGCCCTTTTCCTCGTTGGCGTCCACCACCACGTTGTCGGTGATGCCCTCGTGGTCCCGCTTATAGGCGGTGACCAGCGCCTGGGTGATCTTCCCCATCATATACTCTTTGGGAATTCCTTTTTCTCTTTCAATGTCGGAGATGGCGGCGAAAAATTCCTTGGCGTCCAGCTCCATGTTCTTTGCTGCGATCTTTTTCTTAGCCATGTCGATTCTACTCCTTAAAACTCGACGTGCAGCCGCACCTGGGCCACGTCTTTCTTGTCAAAGCGCACGCCGTCCACACTGACGGCCCCGTCCTCATAGCCGGTGAGGACCCCGGTGACCTCCTTGCGCCCGTCCACAGGCCGGTAGAGCTTCACGTCCACCTCCCGGCCCATGCACCGGGCAAAGTGCTCGGGCTTTTTCAGCGCCCGGTCCAGCCCCGCGGAGGACACCTCAAAGGTGTAGCTGCCCTGGATGGGGTCTTGCTCGTCCAACGCGTCGGACAAAGGGCGGGACACCGCCTCGCAGCAGTTCAGGTCCACGCCGCCCTCCCGGTCGATATACACCCGGAGGAACCACTCCCCGGCCTCCTTCACATATTCCACGTCCCACACCTCGCAGCCCGCCTGCTCCGCGATGGGGCGGGCCAGCGCGGCCACTATGTCGCTCACCTTTGCCATTGGGCGTCAGCTCCTTTTCATTATGCTATGCCTGCTCGCGACGGCTCCGCGCTTTTTGGGGCCCCCGCAAAGCCGCCCTTCAGGCTTTGTGGGGAAAGGAGGAGCAGCGTAGTGCGCAAGCTTTGTCGCTTGCGGCGAAGCGAGCGATACGAAGCTTGCTCCGACGTTGTCACGCCGCGAAGCGGTCAGGTTCTCGCCATTGGCTCGGTCGCTTTCGCTGCCCGCTTCTCCGCGCTTCCTTCCAAAAGAAAGAGTGAGGCGCGCGCCTCACTCCTTTCTTACCATACATACATTAGAATTTTACCACGCCGCGGCGCGGATTGCAACCCCTAACGCGAAATTTTTCCATGCCGCGCCCCAGCGCCTTCACTGGCGCAGCTCCGGGTGCCTTTTCACATTCATGCGAAACAGGTTCTGCCCCGCAATCATATTGTCAATCTCGATGGCGTAGTCAATCTCCAAGTCGCCCCCCGCTTCCCCCATGGTGGAGCGCATCCGCCTGGTGTTCACCCCAATGGACAGCGCGCCGTAGGGCGTCTCGTACATGGACAGGTGCCGCCTGCCCTCCTCAAATACCATCTGGGAGTTGATGCTCCCCTCCCGCAGCAGGGTCACCCTGCCCCCGTCGATGTGCAGCTTGGTGACGGTGCCCTCCAATCCGGTGAGCTCCGTCTCCTGATAGGACACGGTACAGCCTCCCCGCCCGTCCCATTTCAGGGTCCCGGCGGTGACCAGCTCCATCTCCTCGGGGCTGCTCTCAGCGTATAGCTGCTTGCCTTTAATGGATATAATCACATTATCTGTCATGGTTTTCCTCGCTTTGCGTGCTCGCTCAATAGGCGGTGATGTCCACCTGCCCCACCTCTCCCGCCACGTCCTCCTGCAAAAAGAGGCAGGCCATGGAGGCAAAGTCCTCCGCGCTGTCGCTGACAAAATAGCGGTGCCGCCCCGCGCCGGGCCGCTCGTTGCGCAGAGCGTCCAGCTCCAGCTGCCGCTTGACCCACCGGGCGCACTGCTCTCCCACGTCCACCAGGGTCACGTCCGGCCCCATGTAATCCCCCATAATGGACTTCATCAGCGGGTAGTGGGTGCAGCCCAGGATGAGGGTATCCACCCCCGCCGCCTTGACGGGAGCTAAGTACTCCGCCGCCACCGTCTCCGCCACGCTGTCCCCGGGGCGGAAGCGGCCGTTCTCCACCAGAGGGACCAGCAGGGGGCAGGCCCGGGCGGTGACATTCACGCCGGGTCGCAGGCTGCTCAGCGCGCGCTCGTAGGCCCCTGAACGGATGGACGCCCGGGTTCCAATCAGGCCCACCCGGTCATTCTTCGTCACATGGGCGGCGGCGCGGGCGGCGCTCTCCACCACGCCGAACACGGGGATGTCGTTCTCCTCCTGAAGCACGTCCAGCGCCGTGGTGGACACCGTGCCGCAGGCGATGACGATGGCCTTGGGATTGAAGGTGCGCAGAAACGCCACGTCCTGCCTGGCGTATTTAATCAAAATGTCTCTGGACCGGCCGCCGTAGGGCACCCGTCCGGTGTCGCCAAAGTAGACCAGGTCCTCCTCCGGCATGATTCGGGCCAGCTCCCGCACGGCGGTGAGCCCACCCAGGCCGGAGTCAAACACGCCGATGGGCCGTGTATCCATTTGGGGTCCTCCCTTCCAGGGCGATAGTGTTATGCCGCGCCCGCTTGCGACGACGCTGTCACGTTTCGCCTGTTCGCGACGCGCGGCTTCGCTGCGACTCGGACAAAACCCAGCCCCACTGCGTGGGCCTTGGGCTTTTGCCCTCGCTCCGCTCCATCCGCGCTGCTCACAACGGCTCAACGCTTCGATATTATATGCTATTACCCAGATAAAAACAAGAGCGGATTTTGAAACCTGCCGTAATATAATTGTAACGTCGCAAACGCGATTTCCCCTTGCATTCGGGCGGGCGGCGTGGTATGCTATACTATCACAGGACAGAAGGAGGAGGCGCATATGGGAAAACAATCGGTCAAACAGGTCGCCTCCAACCGCAAGGCGTTCCACGACTACTTCATCGAGGACAAGTACGAGGCGGGCATCGAGCTGGCGGGCACCGAGGTCAAGTCCATCCGCCTGGGCGCCGTCAACCTGCGGGACTCCTTCTGCTCGGTGAAGGACGGGGAGATGTTCCTCTATGGAATGCACATCTCCCCCTATGAAAAGGGCAATATCTTCAACAAGGACCCACGGCGCACCCGCAAGCTTCTGCTCCACCGCCGGGAGATTCGCAAGCTCCAGGCCAAGGTGCAGCAGGACGGCTATTCACTGATTCCGCTCTCGCTGTACTTCTCGGGGCCGCGGGTAAAGGTGGAGCTGGCTTTGGCCAAGGGCAAAAAACTGTATGACAAGCGGGAGGACGCCGCCCGGCGGGACGCCAAGCGTGAGATGGACCGGGCCATGCGCTCCCGGTATTGACAAGAGGGAAAGGACGGATGAACCATGAGCAATCCCATCATTACCATTGAGATGGAAAGCGGCGGCGTGATGAAGGCGGAGCTGTACCCCGACGTCGCGCCCAACACCGTGAACAACTTCATCGCTCTGGCCCAGGCGGGCTTTTACGACGGGCTGATTTTCCACCGGGTGATTCCCGGCTTCATGATCCAGGGGGGAGACCCCCAGGGCGTGGGCATAGGCGGCCCCGGCTACTCCATTAAGGGCGAATTTGCCCAGAACGGTTTCCAAAATGACCTGGCCCACACCCGGGGCGTGCTGTCCATGGCCCGCGCCATGGACCCCAACTCCGCGGGCAGCCAGTTCTTCATCATGGTGGACGACGCGCCCCACCTGGACGGCGGCTATGCCGCCTTCGGCAAGGTGATTGAGGGCATGGAAACCGCGGACGCCATTGTCAGCGCCAAGCGGGACTACAACGACTGCCCCAAGCAGGACCAGCGCATGAAGAAGGTCACAGTGGACACCCAGGGCGTAGACTATCCCGCGCCAGAGAAGATTTAAGAACCCAGCTTGACTTGGCGGATAACGCCGTCTCGGCGGCTTTCAGCCGCCTCGATGGGGGCGTACTGGTTTCGACGGGGGTACAGAAGCAGGAATAGCGAGCGGATGCGCCTGTCATCCTTAAAACGGGCAATTATAAATTAAAGAACAACGATAACGTAGTTCTCGCCGCGGCTTAACGCGGCCGTCCCGCCCGGAAGGACCACGAGCCGGGCCGGGGCGTCATCTGAGTGGTGCCCGTGCGTGCGGAAAGAGTTGACCGCGCCACGCATTATGACTCTACCAAACTCAGCAGTGTGACGACCCACGTCTGAGTAAGGGAATGTAAACGATCGTCTGCGCTCGGAGAGGTTCCTGTGGAAGCGCTTTCGGACAGGGGTTCGACTCCCCTCGCCTCCACCAACTGGACATTGGACGAACACCTATTATTTTAAGGGCGGCTTTGCCGTAATGGTGTGGCTCTGATGTCAAAACGAACAACGGAGGCCAAGGTGTTAAAGCCTTGGCCTCCGTTGTTTATGCTTATTCGGTTTTGCTGACTGCTTCCTGCCACTCCGCAAACTCCCGCTGTCCCTGTTCGCTGTCGTAGTATTTCCGTATCTCCGGGACAAGAAAGCGGGCAAAGGTTTCAATAATGGCTTGTGGAAGTTCAATTTCATGGGCCGCTTTATCGGGTTGATTTTTCGTCAAAGATATTTCCCCTTTCCAAAACGTAGGACAAGGCCCGCAGGCGGGAGGAACAGGGAAAGGGTAAGCTGTTCCTCTCGCTGGGGCCGGTTATCAGTCCACGCCGAGAATGGCACGGATGAGCTTGTTTTCCAGACGGCCTTTCATATACTCGTCCAGGCAGGCATGGGGACAGCCGCTTTCGTCGTATATCGTACGGGTACACAGCTTGTTTATGTAGCCCTCGTAGTACCGCAAGACCTGCTCCACAGCGTCGGCATCCCCGGCACGGGCCGCATCGCTCACCGCTATCGGCAGCAGTTCACGGCCTTTGTAGTTACGGCGCTTCATGGCGCTAACCTCCTTTCCTCGCTGTCAGCTTTGTCCGCAGGACATTCAGCGATTTCGTTCTGCGCCGCTGGACGGCACTCCGGGACAGGCCCAGGGCCTCGCCAATCTCTCCATCTGTCAAATCCAGAACCAGGCGCAAAATCAAAATGCTTTGCTCCTGCTCCGGCAGACCGGCAAAGGCAGCGGCCACTTGTTGGCTTCTGATCGGCAGGTTATAGCCGCAGTAGGAGAACACATAGCTGTCACTGGGGTAATCGTCCGCCGAACACAGCTTGTCCATCGCCGTTTGCGGCAGACGTTCCAACGATGTTTCCCGGCTGGCTCGCCGTTTCATTTCCCGGATGTAGTCGATTGCCTCATGCTTCAACACGGTCTTGCAAAAAGCGTCAAACCTGCACCGTTCGCCATAGTTGCGGGGGTTGGTTTCCATCTTCTCACCCCCTTTCCGTTGGGGATGGTGGTGGTACTCTCCCTTTCCGCTAACAGAGCGTTCGGCGGTACAGGTTTTGCGCGCAAAGCCGCTTTCCGCAGAGAAAAAAGTGAAGAAAAATTTCCGGGCCGCAGGAAACGACAAAAACCGCCCGGCAGGTCATAGACCCACCGGGCGGCTTGCACTGTATAGTTTGCTATACCTGCATCGTATAGTATAACTTCATAGCCGCAATTCCCCCAGGCGGGGAACGGGCTTTTTTTGATAGCGGCTCTTTCAATCTCTCACGCCGAAATACCCACATGGCGGCTACCTCCTAAAGCCGCCAAATTCAAAGGTGGCGGCACTTTTTACCAAAGTACCGCCGCCATGTGGAACCTATATAAAGCCAATGTGGAACCTGTGTGAAAACGGCAATTTTTACTCTTTTGGTGTGACTACAATGCCGTCAGCATTATCCAGGTCTTTGAAACTGTAAGAGTAGCCATCTGGCAAAGAAACACTGTCAGAATTGTCCTCAGCACCCGGCTTTGTTTCGGCGTCAACATCAATATCCGTATCATCAATTTCCACGGAGTTTCCCACGTTTGTGTCCTGATCGCCGCCGTTTTTCTGATCGGTACAGCCGGTGAACAGCGAGAAATAGACCAGCATACACACCAAAATAATAGCAATTTTCTTCATCACATTTCCCTCTCTTTCAAATGTCCCCGTTTGATTTCCAGCACCACATCCGCCTGCTTTGCCACCTCGCCAGAGTGCGTCACGACCACCACGCACTTCCCGAACGTATGGGC
>CAQCFX010000040.1 GCA_948766235.1 uncultured Oscillospiraceae bacterium
GGCGAAGATGCAGTCCAAAGACACCAGCGTCTGATAGTCGTCCTGAATGCTCTCCTTGAAGCCCGCGCAGTCGGCGGACAGCTCGGCCAGAATGCGCTCAATCTCCTTCTGCTCCTTGGCCTGGAGCTCCCGCAGCTCGTTGTTGGCGTTCACCACCCCCATGGGCTCGATGAAGAAGGTGCCGCCGGAGCCGGACACGTCATGCACCAGGCCGGGTATGTCGTTCTTGTGCTCGCTCTTGACGGGCACCACGTACCGCCCGCCCCGCATGGTGATGATGGCGTCCTGCAAATACTTGGACTGGTTGGACGAGATAAGCCGGTTGAGCACGTCCCGCACCTTGCCCGCCGCCGCCCGGATGTGCCGCCGGATGTGGGCAAGCTCCGGGGAGGCCGCGTCGGCAATCTCCTCCTCGCTGAGGATGGAGCCGGTGATTTTCTCCTCCAAAAAGCGGTTGGCGGTGAGGCTCTCAAAGTAGCCGTCCAGCACCGTTTTCACCTCGCCGTTTCCGGCGCCGTACTCGTGGACGTTTCGCGCGCAGCGCAGCACCTGGGCAATGTCCAGCAGCTCCCGGGTGTTCAGCGCGCCCCCCCGGTCCGCCCGCTGCAAAGCGGCGGCCACCGGGCGCACCCCGGACAGGGAGGGCGTGCCGTGCTTCACCAGCAGGTCGAAGGCGGCGGAGGTCTGCTTTTGCAGCCGGTGCACGTCGTTTGGAACGTCCAGGGGCCGCAGGGCCAGACACCGCTCCTTCCCCTCCTCGGTCACCGCCTCGCCCGCCAGCAGCTCCAGCACCCGGGGCAGCTCCAGGGTCTCCATAGATTTTTCAAATAATGGCGTCATAACAATATCCTCGATTTCATGTAGTGGGCGGCAAAGGCAAAGGCCGCCCGAAGTGTTCCGTCAGCTTGGGACCGGCGGCCTCCACGTCGTCTGCTTGTAGAAATCCAGCGTGCGGAATCCCCGCTCCAGCCGGGTCATGAGATAGGCCTCCGACGCCTCGCTCAGCCGCTTCATCCCCTCCTCGTCCAGCCGGAAGGACAACAGCCGTTTCCGCGGGCCCCAGACGATGTGCCGCAGCGCGGCCAGAGCCGACGGGGTCAGGGGCATGGACACCCCATCCCCCAGCTTGTCCCGGCATTCGGCGCAGTGGATGGTCCCCTCTCCCAGGTGGATGTGGGGCTCGCGGGGCTGCTCCCGCAGGCACACCCCGCACTGCTCAATCTGAGGCTCATACCCCGCCAGGGCCATGGAGCGCCACTCAAAGGCCGCCTTCACCTGGGAAAGGGGCAGGTCCAGCTTGTCCAGGGCGTGCAGGCAGTTGAGCGTCACCGCCAGCAGCCCCGGCTCCGGCTGGCCCTCCTCGGACAGCGCCTCGGTGACCTCGACCATATAGCTGGCCAGGGCGATTTTGCTCAAATCCTGCCGCACGCCGTCGAACAGCCGCTCCGAGGCCGTCTCTTTCACCGACCACATCCCCCGAAACTCGTACAGGGTAAACTCCCCCCAGGCCAGCAGCTGGCAGGCCGCGGCAATGGGGCTGTCCTTTTTCCGGCAGCCCCGGGCGGACACGGTGAGCCTGCCCTCCCGCTCGGTGAGCAGGGTGAGTATTTTATCCGATTCTTTGTAGTTTACCTCACGCAGCACGAGGGCGTTGGTGGTCAGGTGCATAACAAAGCTCCTATGTACGGCCCCAGCGGGCCGTTTCATTAATAAAGTCCCCGCGGGCCGCCGGGCTTCTCCCCCGGCAGGTTGGAGCGCAGCTCGGCCAGCGGGCCGAACAGCTCCGGCCCATTGTCCGGGTCCACCCCAAACGGCCCAGGCCCCGGAATTTTTCCGTCCCGGCTCATCAGCCAAGCCTCCGGCATCCCGGTGGTCCAAAACAGGTCCCAATACTTTGTGTCCATTGCCGTCCCTCCTGTCCATGGCTTTAGCATGGACAGGACAGCGGCGATTATGTCAGGGAAATTTTGTGTGTGCTCTCATTCCAGCAGAGGCTTTACCATGAACAGGAAATCGGCATAGCTCCCGTCCCGGTACTTCATGGCGCGGGGGATGGTTCCCACCGTCTCAAAGCCCAGCTTTTTGTACAGTCCCACGGCCGGGGCGTTGGTGGACACCACCTCCAGCTCCGCCTGCTCATAACCGGCGGCTTTTGCCGCGCACAGCAGCTCCCCCAGCAGGGCGGTCCCAAGCCCCATCCCCCAGAAGTCCCGGCGGAGCGTGATGTCCACGCTGCACCGGTGGCGCAGACGGCTTTGCAAACCCACCCCGTACACAATGGCCGCGCCCGCCAGCGCCCCGTCCGCCTCCGCAATCAGCCGCAGCTTGTCGGGGGCGGCGTTCCAGCGCCTGATTCGCCCGGCCTGCTCCTCCTGCGTCCAGTCAATCTCCTCCGGCCCCACAATCAGGTACGGGGTCTCGCCGCTGGTCTGTTTCTGCTGGCGCAGCAGCGCCTCCGCGTCCGACGTCTCCGGGCGGCGGATTGTGCAGGTGCTCCCATCCTTCAGCGTCACCTGCTTTGCCGTATACTCCATAGTTCAGTCCTCCGTATACCCGAAGTTCTGGATGGCCGCGGGGTTGTCCCGCCAGTTTTCCTTTACCTTCACCCAGGTCTCCAGATACACCTTGGCCCCCATGAAGGCCTCCATGTCCTGCCGGGCCTGGGTGCTGATTTTTTTCAGCATGGCCCCGCCCTTGCCGATGATAATGCCCTTGTGGGAGGCCTTCTCACAGTATATGGTCACATGGCAGTCGATGATGTCGTTGTCCCGCTGGGAGAACTTCGTCACCTCCACCGCCGTGCCGTGGGGAATCTCCTGGTCCAGCTCCCGCAGCAGCTTCTCCCGGACAATCTCCGCCATAATCTGCCGCTCGGGCTGGTCGGTCACCGCTCCGTCGGGGAACAGCTGGGGCCCCTCGGGCAGCCAGCCGCCCAAGACCTCTAAAAGCTCGTCCACGCCTTCCCCGGTCTTGGCCGAGATGGGCACCACCGCGTCCCAGTCATAGGCCGCACCGTAGAGCGCCATCACCGAGAGCAGCTTTTCCTTCTCCACCGTGTCAATCTTATTGATGACCAGGGCGGCAGGGGCGCCCAGCGCCTTGATGCGGGAGATAAGCTCCTGCTCCGGCTTACCGATGTAGTCCACCGGCTCCACCAGCAGCATCACCCCGTCCACGTCCGCCACGCTCTGGCGCACCACCTTCACCATGTAGTCGCCTAAACGGGTGCGGGCCTTGTGCAGCCCCGGCGTGTCCACAAACACAAACTGGCTGTCCCCCCGGTTGAGAATGGCGCAGATGCGGTTGCGGGTAGTCTGGGGCTTGGGGGAGACGATGGCCACCTTCTCCCCCGCCAGGGTGTTGGTCAGCGTGGACTTGCCCACATTGGGCCGTCCGCAGATGGTGATGATTCCGCTTTTCTTGATGTTCATTAGGTGATCCTCAACTTTCTTTGAGCATTTTTAGTAAGTATGCTTAGTTTTCCCCGTGGTAGTCCAGGTCTCTCCAGGGATACTGGGCCTGCCGCCACAGCTCTTTCCCTTCAATCTCCTCGCTGTCCCAGGGAAATTCCTCGTAATAGACCCGCTGTAGCTCTCCGTCCACCCGATCCTCCACGGAAACGGTGGACACCTCTCCTTCTCCCCATCCACAGCACGATTCGATCCGCCGTATACATACCAGCTCCCCGTACTCCCAGCGGTGGAAGGTGGTCTCCCCGTCCCCGGCCCCGCTGCTGCGGGCCCAGCCGTCGATGATTCCCGTCTCCGGGTCGCAGCGGGGCGAGGAGATTTGAGCGTACTCCGGCACCTCTACGAACCACTCTCTATTCTCGTCCCAGACCCAGAGATAGCCGTAGCTCGGCTGATTCCCCATGGCATAGGTATAACTAAAGTCCCCAAAACCGTCAAAATTGGCGTCCAATTCCTCGTGCCAATGGAATGCGTTGCTGGCCTCTTTTTCCATCTTCTCCATGGGTTGGCTCATATCCGCGGGGTTCCAAACGGCAAAGGACAGGGAAAATCCCCCCAGTTCATGCCGCTCCCCCAGCTCCACCGTCACCAGCAGCGTCCCCAGCTTCCCCCCGGTGTCCACCAAAAAGGCGTCGTGGGTGTCGTCAATGGGCTGCCGGGCCAACAACTCCTCCGGGGCTGGAGCCTCTGGCGGCGCACTGGCCTCGGGGGACGATTCCGGCGGCAAGCCCTGCCCCACAGACGGCTCCGGCGGCGCGGACGCGGCCTCTTTCGGCTCCTCCGCGCCGCACCCCGCCAGCAGCAGCGCCAGGACCGCCGCCAGCAAAAGCATTCCCTTTTTCATCGTGTTATTCCCCTGTCGGCTGTATTTTTTGTTTTGGTGGGAATAAGCCCCATCAGCGCCTGCGCCGCCCAGTCCACCAGCTGGGCCAGCATCAGGGAGCATACCACCACCGCGGGCACCGCCACAGGCATCCAGAACAGCCTGAGCTGGGCCTGGGCCACCGCCCGGTTCAGCACGGGATAAATCAGCTGGTCGGCGATGTACGACGTCAGATACATGGGCAGGGCCAGCTTGGCCACCCGGCCCACGCACCAGCGCACCGGGGCGGGAAGCCCCGTCCCCTCCGCCTTTCGCAGACAGGAGAACAAGCACACCGACTCCAGCGTCAGCGCAAAGCTCCCCCAGTCGTCGTCCGCCGCCAGGATATAGTTCCCGCCGGCCGCCCGGAGATACCCCTTCACCCCAAACACGGCGGCCACAGCCAGCCAGCACAGCAGCAGCTTCCAGCCCTTCATTTTCACCGGGCGCTCCCGCAGCCACGCCCCCAGGGCGTAGTACGTCAGCGGATACATTCCAACCCACCAGTCCGGCAGCAGCTCCCACCGCTGGTTGGCCAGGGTGGGTACAGCCGTCAGCCCGAGCAGGGTGAGCACCAGCGCCTTTTTCCCGCCGTCCCCCAGACTGTGCCACGCGGCGTTGAGGAAGGGGCTGAGCAGAAACAGCCCGATGTACATCTCGATATACCAGCCGTAGGGAGCCGCCTGGCAGGAGCTGAACATCTGCGCCACCGTCCCCAGCCCCCAGCGCTCCCCCAGCCAGAAATAGCGGAAGGCCACGCACGCCGCCCCCGCCAGCACATAGCTCAGCAGCACCGGCACCAGCTTGCGGTAATACCCCTTGGACCACTCCCGCCCGACGCAGGTATACCCCGTCAGCAGCAGGAACAGGGGCACGCAGGTCATGCACAGCATCCGCACCATGCAGGCCAGAAGCATGGACTCGCCCGACGCGGGGGTGTTATAGAAACCGCTGTTCAGGAAAAAGTGGACGCTCAGGGTGAGTATGCCCGCCGCCGCCCGGACCAGGTCCAGCCCGAACACCCTTGCCCTTTTGACCCCCTCCATTTCAGCTCTCCCGGGGCAGGCCCAGCCGCTCCATGACGGCCTCCTCCCGCCCCCGCATCTGCTCCTTCATGGCTCCCTCGTCCAAATGGTCGTAGCCCAGCAGGTGGAGGACCGAGTGAACCGCTAAGTAGGCCAGCTCCCGGCGGTTGGAGTGGCCGTACTCCTTGGCTTGGGCCTTTGCCCGCTCCAGGGAGACGCACATATCCCCCAGGGGCACAAGGCCGGTGGCGGGGTCGGCGTCCTCCGCCTGGGGCTTGTCCCCCGGGGTTAAAGCAAACATGGGAAAGGACAGCACGTCGGTGGGCGCGTCCACCCCCCGCATATCCAGGTTCACCCGGCGGATGCCCGTGTCATTGGTCACCAGCACACTGACCTCACAGGGCGCGTCCACCCCCTCCGCCTCCAGCGCGGTGCGAATCACCATTTTCAAAAAAGAGCGCAGACCCTCGTCCACGCCGGGGACATCGGCGGAGATGATAATTTCGTGTTTCGGCATCCTGCTCATCCCCTATCTCTTATCCCGCTTGGCCGCCCGGCGCTTCTCGTCCTCCTCGTAGGCCTTGATGATGCGCTGGACAATCACGTGGCGCACCACGTCCGCCCCGGTGAGCTGGCAGATGGAGATATCCTCCACCCCCTTGAGCACCCGCATGGCCTCCTTCAGGCCGGAGGCCTTGTCCGCCGGCAGGTCAATCTGGGTGGCGTCCCCAGTGATAACGATTTTGGAGCCGAAGCCCAGCCGGGTGAGAAACATTTTCATCTGCTCCCGGCTGGTATTCTGGGCCTCGTCCAAAATGATAAACGAGTCGTCCAGCGTCCGCCCGCGCATATAGGCCAGCGGGGCCACCTCAATATTCCCCCGCTCCAGATACTTCTGATAGGTCTCCGCCCCCAGCATATCAAACAGCGCATCGTACAGCGGGCGCAGATAGGGGTCCACCTTGGACTGCAAATCCCCCGGCAGAAAGCCCAGCCGCTCCCCCGCCTCCACGGCGGGGCGGGTGAGGATGATGCGGTTAATCTGCTTCTCCCGGAAGGCCGCCACCGCCGCCGCCACAGCCAGATAGGTCTTGCCGGTGCCGGCGGGGCCCACGCCGATGGTGACGGTGCTGTTCTTGATGGCGTCCACATACTTCTGCTGGCCGATGGTCTTGGCCTTGATGGGCTTGCCCTTGGCGGTGACGCACACCACGTCCCCCGCCAACTGGGCAATCTTCCCCTCGTTGCCGGAGCGCACCAGCTCGATGATATAGCGCACGTTCTGCTGGCCGATGGCCTCCCCCCGGGCGGACAGGGAGAGCAGGCCCTGGACGGCCTTCACCGCCAGCATGACGTTCTCTCCCTCGCCGGTGATTTTCAGGTTGGACTCCCGGTTCACCACCGCCACGCCCAGCTCCTGCTCAATAATGCGGATGTTCTCGTCAAACAGGCCGAACAGGTTGACGGCCTCCTCCATCCGCTCGATGCTGATATTTTGTTCTGTCATGAATGCACCTCTTTTGTGTTTCACGTGAAACGCTCGTTCTATCCATCTGGGCCTATGTGTCTGCCCTCGCGCTTTTTGTTGTCACGCTCGGGCTGGACACATACACGCCCCGGCTTCCCTCCGTCTCGGGGCAAATCCGGCGGACTGCGTCCGCCTGGGTTTTGCCCCTCGCTACGGTCCATCCGGGCCTATGTGTCTGCCCTCGCGCTTCTCCGCGATGCTCACGACGGCTCCGCGCTTCTTATATGCCCCACTTCCCCTTCCCGCTCCACGGCGCGGCCAATCTCCTCCCGGCACTCCGCCAGCAGGGTGACGGTGAGCCGTCCGCCGTCAATGCGGGTGACCACGTCCGTGTGCAGCACCTCGCCCTGCCGCGCCGCCATCAGCTCCTCCAGCCGCGCCAGCAGCACCTGCTCTAAGCGGGCGGCGGCCTCGTCCTGGTCGATGGGCTCCTCCCGCAGGGTGTACGCCCGGTAGGTCACCGTGGTCAGGGCGGCGGGCATGGGGCGGTCAAACAGGGTCAATTTCCTGGTCTGTGCTATTTTATCATATCTGCCGCCTAAAATGCTACTGTTTTCAAAAAAATCCATCTCAAACCATAAAAGCTGCAGGGCGTACTGCCGGTGCTCCTCCCCGGTGTACTCCTTCACCCCCGCCGTCAGGGGGATGGACTCCTCCAGCGTGCGCCAGGTGCGGGCGGTGACGGTGCCCGCGGCGTGGACCACCAAATAGCCCAGGTCCACCGTTCCCCCCTCCGGCTCCTCCAGGTCGATGTCGCCCGAGATGAGCACCTCGCCCCGGCGCACAATGTCCCCGTCGGCAAACATGGCCCGCCCCGTGTCCGTATGAATGTGCTCAATGATGCCGTCCGCCGCCGCCACCACGTCGCACGGGACGTCCTCCCGCAGCAGCTCCGGCGTCTTCTCCGCCTCCCGCACCACCACCTCGGCCCGGGTGCCGTAGATGTTGATGGCCATGTAGCTCAGCTCCGGCAGGCCCAGCAGGGCGGCGTTGGCCGCCTCCCGCTCCCGAACGCCGGGGCCGTACGCCCCCGGCCGCACCCCCACCCGCTGAAGCTGGGAGAGAATGACGGCGGTGGGCACCGTCTCATTGCCCGTCACCTCCACCACCAGCACAAACCGGGATAGGAAGCTCACCGCCAGCAGGCACAGGCCAAGCCCCAGCAGAAATCCCCACCGGCGCCTCATCCCCGCCGCCACCACCGCCGCGCCCCGGCGCTTTTGCTCCGCCAGCTCGCACATACTGCGCTGCGCCAGCTCATCCAGCCGCTTTCGGTCCTGGAGCGCCACGCGGAAGGTAAAGCTGGTCTCATCCAGCCAGCGCAGCTTCCAGAATTGCAGGCGGTTTTGAGCGCACAGGTTCAGCAGCCGCTCGGGAAAGGCCCCGGTGACCAGAATTTCCACATAGCCCCGCAGAAGATTGATGAGTTTTTTCATAATCTCACCTCATGAACTCCACGGCCGTGATGGTCCCCGTAATCAGCAGCTCCTCCGGCGTCATGGCCCGCAGCTCCAGCCCCGCGCCCCGCACCAGCACCACCAGGTTTCCCCCGGAGATGTGGATTTCCTCCGGGCCATAGGCCAAAATTCCCCGATGGGGTCCCATGCGCAGCTCGCCGTCGCCAACGACCTCCACCCTGGGCGCGCCCGCCAGCGCGTCGGCGGGCAGGTCAAACATCCGGGACGCCCGGGCCAGCAGCCCCTCCTTATCTCCCACCATACATCACCTCTGGCAAGCTTATGACGGGAAAGGGCGCGGCTTGCTTGTCCATCGGAATTTCGTGGACTTTTTCCCCGGGCTGTGATACAATATCCCAAACACGGAAATTCATCCCTGTCAACCCGGCGGGGAATTTTGGAAAAGGCGGTATTTATGGATTACAGCAACAAGCGGCGGGATACCCCCGTCTACACGGTGGACGCTCCCGGCACCCTGCTCCCCTTCCTCCTCGCCCACGTCAAGGGCAGCCGGAACAACGTGAAATCCCTGCTGTCCCGGCGGCTGGTGGCGGTGGACGGCGTGCCCGTCTCCCGGTTCGACACCCCTCTGCTCCCCGGCCAGCAGGTGAGCATACTCCCCTCCTCCGCCCCTAAAGCGGACGCGCTGCCCTTCCCCCTGCTCTACGAGGACGAGCACCTCATTGTGGTGAACAAGCCCGCCAAGCTGCTGAGCGTGGCCAACGACAAGGAGAAGGTGCGCACCGCCTATCACATGGTCACCGACTACGTAAAGGCCCGGCGGGTGGACGATCGAATCTTTGTCCTCCACCGGCTGGACCGGGACACGTCGGGGGTGCTCATGTTCGCCCGGGACGCCCAGACCAAGGAGCTGTTCCAGAGCAAGTGGAACGAGATGGTCACCCGCCGGGGCTACCTGGCGGTGGTGGAGGGGGTGCCCAAGCCGGACCGGGACACCATTCGGTCGTATCTGGTGGAGACGGACACCCACCTGAGCTTTTCCGGCGCGCCGGGAAAGGGGGCCAAGGAGGCCATTACCAGCTACGAGGTAAAAAAGGCCGGGGGCGGGTACGCCCTGCTGGATATCAGCATCGAGACGGGGCGGAAAAACCAAATCCGCGTCCACATGAAGGAGAAGGGCTGCCCCGTGGCGGGGGACAAGCAGTACGGCGCCCGCACCAACCCCATCGGGCGGCTGTGCCTCCACGCCAGCGAGCTGTCCTTCATCCACCCGGCCACGGGGGAGCAGGTGACGTTCAAGGCCAAGATGCCCAGGGATTTTAACCGGGTGTTTCGGTGAGAGGACGAGAGGAAGCCCGAATGAAGCTCTATTACGGATTGGCAGACCGGGAGCCGCTTTGGGGAAGCAAACCGGAACGTATTGTTCAGGCATTGCGGAAGGCCGGGTGGTATCCAGGCCGAAAAGTGGACATCTCCAATGTTCTGTCCTACTATCAAAAGCAGAATGTCCAGCTCAACGCGCCAGCCGTCTCCTTTTACGAAGAATATTACGGAATCGCCGCCCAATGGTATATTACGCACACAGATTTGGAGCGGCACAGTCCTGATTTTGAGTTTCTTCTGTTTCCCCAGCCCCCGGAATACAGAACCGATTTAAAGGATTTTATGTACGATGATCCAGAGAACAGCATAGAGTCCGGCAGGTACAGCGCGGCAAAAGCCCGCGCTGGCGAACCCATTGTCATGGCCGGGGAAATCGGCTATTACTACCCCGCACAGGTTTGGATCGCTGACAGCGGCAAATTATATTGCACCCATGAATATCATGATCAGGTCCTGGCATTTGACAATGTGATGGAGCTCATCCAGCACGAGCTGTCAAAAAGCCCTTTAGAATCGGTGGCTATGAAGCCTTAATCCTTCCATCAAAACGCCTCCCCCGGCCATCAGCCAGGGGAGGCGTTTTTGCGTTCAGCTCAAAAAGTCCTTCAATTTCTTGCTCCGGCTGGGGTGGCGCAGCTTTCTGAGGGCCTTGGCCTCAATCTGCCGGATGCGCTCCCGGGTGACGTTGAACTCCTTGCCCACTTCCTCCAGGGTGCGGGTGCGGCCGTCCTCGATGCCGAAGCGCAGGCGCAGCACCTTCTCCTCCCGGGGGGTGAGGGTGGACATCACGTCCACCAGCTGCTCCTTCAGCAGGGTGAAGGACGCGGCCTCGGAGGGCTCGGAGGCGGTTTCGTCCTCCAGGAAATCCCCCAGGTGGCTGTCCTCCTCCTCGCCGATGGGGGTCTCCAGGGAAACGGGCTCCTGGGCGATTTTCAAAATCTCCCGCACCTTCTCCACGGGCATCCCCATCTCCTGGGCGGTCTCCTCCGGAGTGGGGTCGTGGCCCAGCTCCTGGAGGAGCTGGCGGTTCACCCGGATGACCTTGTTGATGGTCTCTACCATGTGCACGGGGATGCGGATGGTGCGGGCCTGGTCGGCAATGGCCCGGGTGATGGCCTGACGAATCCACCAGGTGGCGTAGGTGGAGAACTTATAGCCCTTGGTGTAATCAAACTTCTCCACCGCCTTGATGAGGCCCAGATTGCCCTCCTGAATCAAATCCAGAAACAGCATACCCCGGCCCACATACCGCTTGGCAATGGATACCACCAGGCGCAGATTGGCCTCCGCCAGCTGCTGCTTGGCCCGCTCGCCGGTCTTGATGGTCTTTTTCAGCTGGGCGCGCACCTCGTCGGGAATTTCCTCCCCCGACTTCTCCAGCTCGCTCAGCTGCTCCTTGGCGGCGGCTCCCGCCCCCATCTGCTGGGCCAGGTCCACCTCCTGCTCAGGAGTGAGCAGGTCCACCTTGCCGATCTCCTTCAGGTACATCCGCACCGGGTCGTCGATGGCGAAGGAGTCCACCAGGGTGTTGGGGTCTACAATCTCCTCCTCCGGGATTTCCTCCAGCTCGTCGGTGGGGGGCATTACGTCGTCGTCCAGCTCGGGCACAAAGTCGTCCCCGGTGGTGTCCACGCCCAGATTTTCCAGCACGTCGTACACCTTGTCCAGCTGCTCCGTCTCCAGGGTGATGGACTCCAGCACCTCCATCATCTCATTGGAGGACAGCTTGCCTTTTTTGCAGCCCGTCTCCACCAGCTCCAGCAGCTTTTCCCCGCCCTGGACGCCCTCAATCATCTTGCTCAGCTCCGCCTTGGCCGCCTCCAGCTTCTCCGGGGTCACCTGGGCGGGGGGGGCTGCGGCTTCCACCTTTTTCACGGTCTTCTTCTTTTCGCTCATTGGTCGTTCATCCTCCATAGGCTTTTTTCTGTTTGAGTACCTGTTTCAGGGCGTCGAGATCGCTCCCATCTGATATGTCGGCCTTGCTGTACTCCAGCAGGATTACTTGCTTATAGTCCTCCAGCGCCGCCTGGGCGGTGTTCCCAGGCTGAACGTCCTGCACGGCGGCGGCCAGCTGGTCCATCTCCTCCGGCGCAAACTGGCCTTCCAGGGCGGACAGGGCCACGCTTTTCCCCTGCCGCCACCGCTCTTGCAGCAGGCCGAAGGCCCTGCCCAGCAGCGGCGAGGAGAAGTGGCCGGGGGTCAGCGGGTCGGTCTGCCGGAAGTACTCCCCGTCCAGCAGCACCACCCGCAGCACGCCCTCCTCCGCCCGGGCGGAGCGGACGTTGGTATACCGCAGTCCCCGGTCCCTGGGCTGAAGCTGCCGGGTGGGGGTCAGATTGCGCCGCTCCTCCTGCTTTCTGGCCTGCCACGCGCCCTTTTTCCGCCGGCGCTCCACCTCCTGGAGCACCGCCTCTTTGGACACGCCCGCCGTCTGCGCGCACCGGGCGGCGTAGATTTCCCGCTCCACCGGACTTTCAAAGCCGGCCACCACCTCCGCCGCCGCCAGAAGGTACTGGGTTTTCTCCTCGTCCCGGCTCAGGTCAAAGTTTGCCTGCACCGCCTCCAGCCGGTACTGGGCGGAATCGGCGCTGCCCCGCAGCAGCTCCTCAAAGGCCGCGCTCCCGCAGTTTTTGATGTAGTCGTCCGCGTCCTGCTTGCCCAGGCTGCCGTCGGCCAGCTTCCGCTTGGGCAGGCGCAGCACCTTCACGGAAATCTCTGAATTTTTCAGCAGGGCGATGGCGCGCTGGGTAGCGTCCTCCCCGGCGGCGTCGTTGTCGTAGCACAGCACCAGCTCCTTGGTATACCGCTCTATCAGGCGCGCGTGCTCCTCGGTGAGCGCGGTGCCCATGGTGGCCACCGTGTTGTCAAAGCCCGCCTGGTGCAGGGTGATAACGTCGATGTTTCCCTCCACCAGAATGATGTTGGGCCGCTTGGTCATCTTCGCGTAATTCAGCCCGTATAAAATGGACCGCTTTTTAAATATGGCGGTCTCCGGCGTGTTCAGATATTTGGGGGTGGAGTCGTCCATCACCCGGCTGGTGAAGCCAATCACGTCCCCCCGCGGGTCAATCACCGGCAGCATCAGGCGGTTGCGGTACTTATCGTATACGCCGCCGCCCTTGCCCGCCACGGCCAGCCCCGCGTCGATAAGCTCGGTCTTGTCGTAGCCCTTGTCCCGCATGGCCGTGATGAGGCTGTCCCAGGCGTCGGGCGCGGCCCCCAGGCCGAAGCGGGCGGAAAATTTCGGGCTGATGCGCCGCTTGTCCCGGATGTAGGACGCCACCGCCGCCCCCCTGGGGTCGGCCAGCATGGCGCGGTAAAACCGGGCGGCTTCCCGGTTCAGCTCCAAAATGCGCTTGCGCTTTCCCCGCCAAGCGCTGTCGCCGCCGTCGTCAGGCACCTCCAGCCCCGCCTGGCCGGCCAGCTTGCGCACCGCCTCCGGGAACGACAGGCTGTCCATCTCCATCACAAAGCGGATGGGGCCGCCCCCCTTTCCGCAGCCAAAGCAGTGGAAAATCTGCTTGGACTCGCTGACGGAAAAGGAAGGGGTCTTTTCATGGTGAAAGGGGCACAGCCCCCAGTAATTGCCCCCCTTCTTGGTCAGGGGCAGGTAGGCGGAGACCACGTCCACAATATTCAGCCGCCCGTTCAAATCGTCCAAAAAATGTTCGGGAATGGCCATAGTCTCACCTCCTGATATTAGCCATTTTTTGTGTTTTTTATCCCAACAGGGAAAATCAACCCAAAAAATCGCAGTTTTTATTCTCGATTCAGCGGAGCGGCCCGAAAAACCTCTCCCACCTCCAGCGCCTTGACGGTTCCGGCGCAGACATCCAGCAGGTGCTCGGCAAAGCGCTGTGCGTCCTTCTCCGGAATCAGCACGGACAGCGCCACCTGCGCACCGTAGTCCACCTTCTCCTCCACGCCGCCGAAGCGAAGCACCTCCCGGCGGACCTCCTCAAGCCGGCCGTAGGCGCAGGGCACCTCCATGGCCACCCACCGGCGCACCGCCGACACGCCCGCGGCGTCCAGCGCGTCCTTGGCGCTGCGGGTATACGCCCGAACCAGCCCCCCGGCCCCCAGCAGCACCCCGCCGAAATAGCGCGTCACCACACAGCACACATTGGTGACGCCCTCCTTCTGGAACACGCCCAGCATGGGCTGACCCGCCGTGCCCTGGGGCTCGCCGTCGTCGGAGTAGCGCACCGGCCCGTCCTTGATGAGGTAGCACCAGCAGTTGTGCCGGGCGTCGTGGTATCTCTTTTTCATCTCGTCGATGTGTGCGCGGGCCTGCTCCTCCGTCTCCACCGGGAAGACGTGGCCGATGAAGGTGGAGCGCTTTTCGGTAAATTCCGCCTCAGAGGGCTTTGTCGGAATGAAATACTGCGTCATTTTACGACCCATCCTTTGGGAATGAACAGGCTTTTAAACTGCTCCACCGCGTAGGTATCCGTCATGCCGGCGATGTAGTCCAGCACGGCGCGCTGCATTCCCTCCCGCACCAAAATGTCCTGGTATTCCGGGGGCAGCTTGTCCGTGTGCTTGTAATAGTATTCGTACAGCAGGCAAATCATGTCCTCCGCCTTGCCCTCCTCCCCCTTGGCCAGGGGGTTGAAATAGACGGACTGGAACATAAACTCCTTCAGCTCCGCCATGGCCTGGGCCACCTCCGGCGTCTGGCAAATCAGTTCTCCCTCACCGCTGGCGCGTATCACGTCCATGCTCAGCGTCTCAATGCGCTCCCCGTGGGTATAGCCCAGCACCTGGGAGATGTGCGCCGGAATATCGGTGGGGAAGATAATGCCGCCCCGCATGGCGTCGTCAATATCGTGGTTGATGTAAGCAATTTTGTCGGCAAAGCGCACCAGCTGGCCCTCCAGGGTGTCCGCCACCGGCCCGGCGGTGTGGCACAGGATGCCCGAGCGCACCTCATGGCACAAATTTAACCCCGCGCCGTCGTTCTCCAGCCGGTCCACCACCCGCAGCGACTGCTCGTAGTGGCGAAAGCCCCCCTCCACCATCCGGGACAGCGCCCGCTCCCCGGCGTGGCCAAAGGGGGTATGGCCCAAATCGTGGGCCAGGGCGGCGGCCTCGGTGAGGTCCTCGTTCAGCCCCAGGCCCCGGGCCATGGTGCGGGCGATGCGGGACACCTCCAGGGTGTGGGTCATCCGGGTGCGGTAGTGGTCCCCTTCGGGCTGAAGGAACACCTGGGTTTTGTGCTTCAGCCGCCGGAAGGACTTGCAGTGCACCACCCGGTCCACATCCCGCTGAAAGCAGGTGCGCATGGGACAGGGCGCAATGGCCGCCGCCCTCCCCTTGGAGCGGACGGACAGGCAGGCCCGGGGCGAGAGAATCTGCCGCTCCAGCGCTTCGGTGCGCTCTCGAATGGTCTGCTCCATCCCGGTTCCCCTCCTTAGCTGTGTATGCCAACAATCCTTCTACGTACTTATACCCCATGGAAAACCAAAAACCTTTTTTTATTTTTCATTTTTTCAAATTTTTTCTTTCATCATATTTTTTCCTCCCCTCCCATATGCTGAATCAGCATTTTGACCGCTATCCTATCCATACGGGGAGGGAGCCCATGGACACAAGCGCCTTACTGGCCCGCCTTCTGGTGCTGGCGGTGATTTTCGTCAATGGCTGGACAGACGCCCCCAACGCCATCGCCACCGCCGTGGGCTCGGGGGCCGTCTCCTTCCGCCGGGGGGCGGCGCTGGCCGCGGCGTGCAATTTCGCCGGGACGGCGCTGGCCTGCCTGTTCTTTCCCGCCGTGGCCGCCACCATGGAGGAGCTGGTGTCTTTCTCCGACCCCCGCGCCGCCGCTGCCGCGCTGAACGCCGCGCTGCTGGCCATTGTGCTGTGGGCGGCGGCCGCCTGGCGGTTTGGCCTGCCCACCAGCGAGAGCCACGCCCTGCTGGCCGGGCTGTCCGGCGCGGCGCTGGCCCTGGGCGGCGGCGCCGCCCAGCTCAACGCCGGGGCCTGGCTGCGGGCGCTGGCGGGGCTGGCCCTGTCCCT
>CAQCFX010000041.1:0-15174 GCA_948766235.1 uncultured Oscillospiraceae bacterium
CGGCGGCGGCATTCCCGTGGTGGAGACGGACGCGGGCCTGAAGGGCGTGGCCGCCGTCATCGACAAGGACCGGGCCAGCGCCCTGCTGGCTCGGGACGTGAAGGCCGACCAGCTCATTATTCTCACCGCGGTGGACCGCGTGTGCGTCAACTTCAATAAGCCCGACCAGCGGGAGCTGCCCTCTATGACCCTGGCCGAGGCGGAGGAATATATCAAGCAAGGCCAGTTTGCCCCCGGCAGCATGCTGCCCAAGGTGCAGTCCTGCATGGAATTTGTGGAACACAGCGCCAACGGCGGCACCGCCCTCATCACCTCTTTGGCGCGGGCGGCCGAGGCGCTGGACGGAAAAACGGGAACGGTGGTTGAAAAGTAGAAAGAATCGTTTATAATGTAAAGGAGAGATTGTCATGGCGGAAAAGAAAAAGAAACGCTCGTTAAATACCTTCCTGATCCTGCTGGCCGTCCTGCTGGCGGTGTCTGTCGTCACCTGGATCGCCAACGGGCAGACCTACACCGGCATCGATGAGGAGACCGGCGAGGCGGTGGAGATGGCGGTGGAGGGCGCGTCCTTCAGCGACATCGTCATGGCCCCCATCGCGGGCTGGCATGACGCCGGGGACGTGATTGGCTTCGTGTTCTGCCTGGGCATTTTCCTGTCCATCCTGACCGCCACAGGGGCACTGGAAACCGGCATACAAGTGCTTGTGAGAGCACTTCACGGCAAAGAGCTGGTGCTGATCTGGATCCTGATGTTCCTGTTTTCCATCGGCGGAACCACCTACGGCATGGGCGAGGAGACCGTGGGCTTCTATATCCTGCTGGCGGCCACCATGGTGGCGGCGGGCTTTGACCCGCTGGTGGGCGCGGCCACCGTCCTGCTGGGCGCGGGCACCGGCGTGCTTGGCTCTACCCTGAACCCCTTCGCCACCGGTGCGGCGGTAGCCGCGGCTGGCGTGGACGTAAATATGGCCACTATTTTTGTTGTGGCTATCATCCTCTGGCTGGGTACGTTCATCCTCTCCGCCCTGTTCGTCACCGCCTACGCCAAGAAGGTGAAGGCTGGCAAAGGCTCCATCCTCACCGCCGAGCAGATCGGCGAGTGCAAGGCCGCCTATGGCACCTCCACCGAGATTTCCAGTGATGTCCATCTCACCGGCCGCCAGAAGGGTGTGCTGATCGTGTTCGCCCTGTCTTTTGTGGTCATGATCCTGGGCTTCATCCCCTGGGGCAGCCTGAACGAGGGCATCTACAACGCCCTGGGCTTCACCAGTGTGATTACCGGAAGCCAACTGGGCGACTGGTACTTCAATGAGGCTGCCACTTGGTTCCTGCTGATGGGCTTTGTCATGGGCTTCATCGGCCTGGATGACAAGAAGAAGTTCATGCCCTGCGTGATCAACGGCTTCACCGACATGATCTCCGTCAACCTGGTCATTGCCCTGGCCCGCGCCACCACTGTCATTATGACCGTGACCGGTCTTGGCTCCTGGCTGGTGGAGGCATCTATCACCGCGCTCACCGCCTCCGGCCTGCCCGCCCCCGTGTTCGGCTTCCTGGACTATGTGCTCCACGTGGGGCTGAGCTTCCTGGTGCCGTCCTCCTCCGGTCTGGCGAGCCTGTCCGCCCCCATCGTCTCTCCCATCGTGGCGGGCATGGGCTGGTCCGTGGAGACCTCCATCATGATCAACGTGGCCGCCAACGGCTTCGTGAACCTGTTCACCCCCACCTGCGGCTTCATCATGGGCGGCCTGGCCCTGGCCCGGGTTCCCTGGGATGTCTGGGTCAAGTGGTCCGCCAAGCTGCTGGCCATCATCGCGGTGTTCTCCGCCGTGGTGCTCACCATCGGCATGATGGTTCTGAGCTGATTTATCCGATTCGCAAGTTTTATCCTCCCAATCATAGGAAAAGCCGGCCGTATGTGCCTGTCACATACGGCCGGGCTTTCCTGTTCCTGAGGGAACCAACAGAGAAAGGCTGAAGGTGATCCGTTTGAACCGACCTGCGGCGATGCAGGACAATCTGTCCGCTTCCAATGATCCGGCCGCCATCTGCTCCTTTGACTACGAGGCCATCCAGGGGCCCACCAAACCGCTGATTCACCAATCCGCCCGCTTTATTTACATTAAACGGGGCAGGGGGGCCATTGAGATTGGCGGCGTGAGCTACGACATTGTGCCCAATATGTTAGTGGCCGTCACCCCATGGACCATCACGGAGATTACAAAGGTGGAGCAGACCCTGCAGCTGATGCTCATCGTCTATGACTATCAGTACATCAACTCTATGCTCAAGGGAGTGCCGGGGCTGGAGGAGGATAGCGCGGAGCTGCTGCGGTTTTTGTCCATGGAGCCGGTGGCTTACCTGGACTCGGTGCAGGCGGAGTATGTGGACAATCTGGCCGAGCAGCTCAAGGCGGAGCTGGGAGTGGAATCCACCCGGGTGAGTCCGCCCCCCGACCGTCCCATGGCCCAGCTTTATGTCACCAACAAGCTGGTTGAGCTGATGATTATGTACCGGCGGTACGTCATGGCTGTTCGAGGCGAGAAGGACTATGAAAAGGGCATCGCCGCAGAGAACTCCATTCTCAGCTACATCTACGCACATTCGGCCGAACGGCTTACCCTGGCCAGCGTGGCAGGGGCGTTTTTCATCTCGGAATCCACCCTGTCCAAGCGCATTGCCGACACCACCGGCACCACGTTCTCCAAGCTGGTGTCCGGCATCCGCATTGAAAAGGCTTCCGATTATTTGATTTATACCGACTTGACTCTGGACGCCATCGCGACCCTTACCGGGTTTGTGGACGCGTCCCATCTGTCCAAGCATTTTGTGGCTCAGGTGGGGGTGCCCCCCATCAAGTTCCGAAAGATTTATGGAAAATCCAAAACCAAATTCAACCGCACCAACAAAAACGTGGCCTATGAGGTCACGGACTATATCTACAAAAATTATACCACTGAAAAGCTGACGGCCAGCCAGGTGGCGTCCAAGTTTGGTGTGTCTGTGGCCGAGATGAACCGGCTGATGCTGTACCACTCCGACATGAATTTTGAGACGCTGCTCAACTTTGTGCGGATTAACCGGGCCTGTGAGCTGCTGGCGTCCACAGAATACTATGTGATTGACGTGGCCTTTGAGGTGGGTTATAACAATATAAAGACGTTCAATACCAACTTTCTGAAGTTCAAAGGCATGACTCCCACGGAATTTCGCAGCCGCATTACCTTTCAAAAAGCGGACGGGAGCGAGACGGAGCGGACCGGAAAACGGGGGGCGGACAGCGGAAAGTGACGCAAAGCAAGAATATACAGAAAATATACGAAAAGTATTGCATAAAAAGCCGTGAAGGTGTATACTGACAGGGCCTTTCCGGCCTGGAATTCATTTTCGGGCCGATGCAGGACATTTTGAATTGCAGGAGGCTGTACCTATGAAAAAGTTCATTGCCGACCCCTCGTTTTGGGAGCTGTTTCCCGACGCCGCCATCGGTGTGCTCACTGTAAAGGACGTGGATGAGGCGGCTCAGCTGTCCCCGGATCAGGCCGGGGAGGTGGCTCAGCTGCTGAAGGAGGCCAACGCCGCTGCGTTGAGCCATCTGGATGAGGGCGTTGCCCTGTCCCAAAATCGGGCTGTGGCCGTTTGGCGTGAGGCGTATCAGAAATTCCCCACCAAGAAGGGCGCACGGTGCTCCATTGAGGCGCTGCTCAAGCGGGTGTCTAAGGGAGAGCCGGTGGGGAGCATCGCCCCCACGGTGGACATCACCAACGCCATCTCTTTGAAATACGCTTTGCCCATTGGTGTGGAGAATATGGACGCTTTTGACGGCGACCTCCACCTGGGCGCCATGGCCGGCGGCGAGGACTTTCTTCCCATTGGCAGCAGCGAGTCCGATCCCCCCAGGCCGGGTGAGCTGGCTTACTATGACGCGGCCGGCGTGGTGTGCCGCTGCTGGAACTGGCGGGACGGCCAGCGCACCCAGGTGACGGATAGCACCACCGCTGAGTTTGTGGCCATGGAGTGCGTGGACCCGGAGCGGCTGGATGCGCTGCGCGCGGCGCTGGACGAGTTGGCGGAGTTGCTGGAGCGGTATGTGGGAGCCAAGGTGATTGCCAAGCAGGTGGTTACCGGCGCCTGCCCGGAGCTTTTGATTCAGGAATGATTTCGTAAGCAGGTTTTCCAATGTGATGGAATTCATGCAAAAATATGAAAGAATATACAAAAAAAGCCGTGAGAAACGTGTAGCGCACGGTGTGCACGCCGCATATAATTTTCTTATTTGTGGGGTGCGCACTCTTTTCACGGGCAACTGAGAAGGGTTGGAAGGACGCTCATGAAAAAGAACCGGCAGAAGCTGATTTTGGAATTGATATCCAGACAGCCGGTGGAAACTCAACAGCAGCTCCAGGAACTCTTGGAGGAAAATGGGGTCCACTGTACCCAGGCCACGCTCTCCCGGGACCTGCACGCGCTGGGGCTGGTTAAGCAGGTGGAGCCCAACGGACGCATCCATTACGGTGTAAATCCGCTGTCCGTGGAGGACAACGATTTGAAGCGCCTGATGAATATCACAAGGATGTCGGCCATTTCCGCGGAGGCAGCCCAGAATATCATCGTGATTAAAACGCTGCCCGGTTTGGCCAATGCGGTGGGCTCCTATGTGGATAAGCTGGAGCAGCGCGGCTTTGTGGGGAGCTTGGCCGGCAACGACACAATTTTGCTGGTCATGAAAGATAACGAGGCGGCGGACGAACTGCTTCGCGTCATCCAGGAGCTGTTGGATGGAAAGCACGCCCTGCCATAACGGAGGATATATCGCCATGAATGATTTTGAACAGAAAATTTTCCAAGCTGTGAAGGATGCTGTACGGGAGGTCTACGGCCTGGAGCCGGAGGCCTCTGTGCTGACGGTTGAGGTGCCCCGGGACCACCAGCTGGGCGACTATGCCACCGGCGCGGCCATGAAGCTGGCCAAGACGCTGCACAAAAGTCCCATGGACATTGCCCAGCCTCTGGCGGAGAAGCTCCAGGAACTGGTGCCCGAGGCGGAGTCCGTCACGGTTGCCAAGCCTGGCTTTATTAACTTTAAGCTGCGCAGCGGCGCGCTGGCGGCGCTGATTAACCAGGTGCTGGACGCGGGGGACGACTACGGAAAGAACGATTCCGGCCAGGGCCAGCGTATCCTGGTGGAGTGGGTGTCCGCCAACCCCACCGGCGACCTTCACTGCGGCCACGCCCGGAATGCCGCCTGGGGCGACTCCATCTGCCGTCTGTTGGAAAAGAGCGGCTATGATGTGCTGCGTGAGTTCTATGTAAACGACGCGGGCAATCAGATTGTGATGCTGGGTGAGTCGCTGATTTCCCGCTACTTCGAGCACTTTGGGAAGGAATATCCCCTGCCGGAGAACGGCTATCACGCCGATGACGTGAAGCAGATTGCCTGTGAAATTGCCCAGCAGGACGGGGAGAAGTGGCTGAATGCCGACCCCAAGGAGCGGCTGGAGTACTTCATGGCCGAGGGCAAGGCCCGGGAGCTGGAAAAGATTGACCGGGACCTGAAGCTGTACCGGGTGAACATCAAGTCCTGGATGCATGAGACGTTCTTCTATGAGAATGATATGCAGCGCATCAAGGACTGCCTGAAGCTGATGGATGAGAAGGGCCTTCTCTACGAGCAGGACGGCGCTTTGTGGTTTAAGAGCACCGACTACGGCGACGACAAGGACCGCGTTCTGCGCAAGAGCGACGGTACGCTGTCCTACCTCACCCCGGATATTGCCAACCATGTGTACAAGATGGAGCGCGGCTACCCCAAGATGGTGAATCTGTGGGGCGCGGACCATCACTCCTATGTCACCCGGATGCAGGCTGCCCTCACCGCCCTGGGCTATCCCAAGGGAACGCTGTCGGTGGACATCATTCAAATGGTACGTATGGTGGAGGACGGCGTGGAGGTCAAGATGTCCAAGCGGACAGGCAACGCCATCACCATCCGGGAGCTGTGCGAGGATGTGGGCGTGGATGCCGCCCGGTGGTTCTTTGTGTCTAAGGATATCTCCTCCCAGATGGATTTCGACATGAAGCAGGCGGCCGCCCGGGACAATGACAACCCGGTGTACTACGCGCAGTATGCCTATTCCCGGATGTGCTCCATCCTGCGCAATAAGGACATCCCGGAGTTTCACCGGGAGGACAGCTACGACAGGCTGACGGATGAAAAAGAGCTGCTGCTGTTGCGGATGATTGGCGAGTTCCCCGGGCTGGTGGCGAAGGCCGCCAGGACCCGCAAGCCTAACATTGTTGCAGATAGCATTTTGGCTATGGTTAAGCTGTACCACAGCTACTACAATGGTACGCGGGTGAACAACCCCGACGACCCGGAGTTGACCAACCAGCGGCTGGGATTGGTGAAGGCGCTTCAAATCACGTTGCGTAATGCGCTGGACCTGCTGGGTGTTTCCGCGCCAGAGTCCATGTAAGCGGAAAGTGAATACGCAAGGGGACCCGGTTATCATCGGGTCCCCTGATATGCGCCCGTAGTTCAATTGGATAGAGCGTCAGATTCCGGTTCTGAATGTTGGGGGTTCGAGTCCCTTCGGGCGTACCAAAAGGAAATACCCGCAAATCGTTGAAAAACAGCGGTTTGCGGGTATTTTTTTCGCGTTTCGGGCGGCTTGCGCGCTCGCTCCAAGTGGCGACTTTTGGCGGCTTTTGGCGATTTACGTGGTGGAAAAAGTGGTGGAACATCTTTCACTATCTTTTTCAAGCTTATTGGGCAGTGCATCCTCATCCGCCAGAAACGCTTTTGCCATGTCAATATAGAAGTCCGCCGCCGCGATTTATTGTCAGCGGCCTATAAATTGCGGATTTTCATACAGGGATGTGTGTGTTGCCTCAATTAGAAATATGGGCTTGATTTTCTTGGCTTCTTCATTTAGAATGACTTCGTCGGGTATGGAAATGCCCAGTAATAATGCAGGGAGGCAATCCTAATGCGGAAACGTGTTTTAGTGGTAGACGATGACTCCATGAACCTGGTGAGAACGAAAATGATTCTGGGGAAGGAATATGATGTGCTGCTTGCGACTTCGGGAATGGAGGCGCTGAATAAGCTGAGGTACGAAACGGTGGACCTGGTGCTTTTGGATATTGAGATGCCGGGGATGAACGGTATGGAGACCTTTGAGCGGATAAAGAGCTCTGACGTCGAGGTACCCGTGATTTTCCTGACGGCCTCGGGGCTGGAGGATGATGTGGTCAACGCAATCAAGCTGGGTGCGGTGAACTATCTGAAAAAGCCCTTTCAGCCCCAGGAGCTGATGAAGCGGGTCACGCAGGAGTTTGAAAAGGCATGAGGGCGGAGGAGCAGACGAGCAGACATCACCTGCTGCTGGCTGTGGTCATTACGGTGTTCAGCGTAGCGCTGAGCGCAATCACAATCGCTATGGCGTGGGAGTCCTGGATGGTTCTGCTGACAACCGCGGGCTGCTTCAGCGTGTGGCTTCTGCATATTGCAAGAATTGGTCCGGACGCGCTGTACGAGAATCTGTGCGCGGGGCTGCTGCTGATTGAATCCTTTTTCTTTGCAGTACACGAGACCAGCTTGTTTGACGTGCCTGCCGTGGCCTGCATCCTGATTCTGGTGCTGTTCATGCTCAACAAAAAGTGGGTTCTGCGTGTGATAGAGTGTCTGTATGTGCTGGAACTGCTGTATCATGCCCTGATTCTCCACACAATCACAAGGGATATGGAGCTCCAGGCGGTATTGCGCCTGGGGCTTGGTGTCGTTGTGGTTTTTGGCGGGACAGCGCTGGCCCGGTACTGGATTGAGCGGCGCAGCGCGCAGCGCGCGTGGTATGAGAGGGTGCTTGGAGAGTTGGAGACGGCGGGAAAGCAGAGCGCCGTCTTTTTATCCAATGTATCTCATGAACTGCGCACGCCAATCAATATGGTGATTGGCATCAGTGAAGTGGCGCTGGGGAGAGAGCTTTCCCCGGAGATTCGTGCGGACATGACATCCATAAAAATGGCGGGAAAGCGCCTGTCCAGCCAGATTAACAATATGCTCGATTACACGGAAATCGTGGAGGGGACGCTGACTCCGGCCAAAGAGGAGTACATGATTACTTCGGTGCTGAATGACGTGATTACCATGACCGCGCTTCAAAGCAACCGGCAGCATTTGGAGTTGGTGTTTGACATCAATCCGAAAATGCCCGCGGTCCTGGTGGGGGACGCGGAGAAAATTTCCCATGTGCTCAAAATCTTGGTGGAAAACTCCATTAAATTCACCGAGGAGGGGGGCGTGAATGTCCGCATAGAGAGCCGGCGGGAAAGCTACGGCATCAATCTGATTATTGATATCCGCGATACCGGAATCGGCATGACGGATGCTCAGCTTGTGCAGATGTATGACGAGTTTTACCAGGCGGACGCCGGGAGCAGCCGCCTTGTGGGCGGACTGGGGCTGGGACTGCCCATTGCCCGGGGGCTGCTGAACGCCATGGGCGGCTTCATCCATTTTGACAGCAAGGGGCGGCAGGGGCTGCACGCGCATATTGTCATTCCCCAGGGTGTGTCGGACGAGCGGGCGTGCATTACGCTCAACCACGCGGAGCAGTTGTGCATCGCGTGCTATTTCAGCCCGGAAAAGTACAGCTGCGACGAGGTCCGGGAATATTATGACGGGTTGATTTGGAATTTGGTGGAGGGACTTGGCATACAGGGCTATCAGGCCCATAATTTTGAGGGATTCCTGAAATTGCAGCGCAGCCATACGCTGACCCATGCGTTTATCGCCCAGGCGGAATATGAGGAAAACCGGGAGTATTACGAGGAGCTGGCGGAGACGATCCGGGTGGTTGTCATTGCGGAGAGAGAATTTGCCTTGAGCGGGGAGAGCAGGCTGCTTGTGATACATAAGCCGTTTTCCGCGCTCTCCGTGGCAAACCTGCTCAACGGAGAAATGGGCGAGCGCGGCTTTGCGGAGGCGCAGGCGGCTGGCCGAAGGCCGTTTACCTGTGTGGGCGTTCGGGCGCTGGCGGTGGATGATGAGGAAATGAACCTTGTGGTGGCCAAGGGCGTTCTGGGAAGCTATGGAATGCAGGTGGACACCTGCCTGAGCGGAAGGGAAGCGGTGGCGCGGTGCGGCAGCGTTTCCTATGACATTATCTTCTTGGACCATATGATGCCGGGATTTGACGGTGTGGAGACGCTGAAAAAAATCCGTGAGCTGCGCAACGGTATGTACCAGGACCTGCCGGTCATTGCGCTGACGGCGAATACGGTGAGCGGCGCGCGGGAAATGTTCCGCAGCGAGGGATTTACAGAATTTGTCCCTAAACCCATTGAGCGCACCGTTTTGGAGCGGGTGCTGCGAAAGGTGCTGCCCAAGGGCTGTATTCAGTATACCGAAAAGCCTGCGCAGCCGGATGCGCCCGTGGAGGCTGCGCCGGAGGAGCGCCCGGCGGCGCCCCAAGAGGCGTCTGCCCCCGCGCAGAGCGCAGAGGCTGTGGAGGCGGAGGCCTTGCCCGAGACTGGGGATGGACCGGCCATTCCCTATGACCGGCTTGTCCAAGCGGGCGTCAACACAGAGGTGGGGCTGAATTACTGCGGCGGCGAGGAGGACTTTTACCGGGAAATGCTGCGGCTTTTCCACGGCCAGAGCCAGGAGAAAAGGGCGGAAATTATCTCTCTGTACGAAAGCGCCAACTGGGCGGACTATGCGGTGAAGGTCCACGCGCTGAAAAGCACGTCGCTGACCATTGGCGCGGAAAAGCTTTCCGCCCAAGCCAAGGAGCTGGAAATGGCGGGGAAGCGGGGGGACGTGGACTTTATTCGGGCGCATCATTCCGCGCTGATGCGCGCGTATGAGGAGCTGTGCGGGCAGATTGCCGGAATATAGCTTTTTCGGCAGTTTATCTGAGAGACGCCATGTTGAAAGGAGTGGGAGCGCGCGTGATTAAAAAATGGTTTGAAATCCTCTCTGATCACAGAATCAGCCTGCGCGAGCGTATGTTCCGCATTGTAACAGTGATTTTCATGATTGCGCTGGTATTCACCCTGCCTATGGGCAGGAACGTTTTAAATTATGTGCTCCTGGCGGTGAGCCTGGCGGCTGTAGGGGTGATAGCAAGGGTCAGCGTCCGCAAGGGGCGCGTCCAAGCGGGGGCCACGGCCATTGTGGTATTGCAGCTAATCCTGTTTCCCTTTACCTTTTTTTCCGCGGGCGGATTTTACAGCGGAGTGCCGGAGTGGTTTGTGCTTTGCTTTATTTATGTGTGCATTACCCTGCAGGGAAGGCGCATGGCCGTGTTTTTTGGGCTGTGTACGGCGGAGACGCTGCTTTGCTATGGCATTGCCTTTTATCATCCGGAATTTGCCGCCGTGAATACGCAGCAGCGTTCCTTCTTTGATTCCGCCTTTTCCATGGTTATGGTGGGGGTGCTCACCAGTGTGCTGCTCATGTTCCTGAATCGGATGTATGAGGAGGAAAACGCCCTTTCTCAGCAGCAGAAAAAGGAGATTGAGGAGCTGAATCAGGCGGAAAACAATTTCTTTTCCAGCATGAGCCACGAGATTCGCACCCCCATCAATACGATTATCGGATTAAACGAGATTATCCTGCGGGGGGATATTCCGGAAGACGTGGCGGAAAACGCCAAGAATATTCAGGACGCCAGCAAGCTGCTGCTCACGCTGATTAACGATATTTTGGACATTTCCAAAATCAAGTCCGGAAAAATGGAGATTGTCAACGTTTCTTATGAGACGGGGGCCCTTTTTTCGGAAATCGTCAACATGATTTGGATTAAGGCGAAAGAGAAGGGACTGGAATTTAAGCTCCAGGTGGACTCGTCTATTCCCAGTATGCTGTGCGGAGATGAGGTGCGCATCAAGCAGATTCTAATCAATCTGCTGAATAACGCGGTGAAATATACCAGCGAGGGGTCGGTTACGCTCTGCGTGCGCTGTGAGCGCCAGAGAGTGAACCGGGTGCGCGTATGGTATTCTGTGGAGGACACCGGGCAGGGGGTCAAGAAGGAAAACATCCCTCATATTTTTAACGCATTTCGGCGGGTGGATGAGGAGAAGAACCGTCATATCGAGGGGACCGGCCTGGGCTTGAGCATTGTCAAGCAGCTGGTGGACTTGATGGGCGGCGAGATCAGCGTAAACAGCGTATATACCAAGGGTTCAAAGTTTATCGTCACGCTGGATCAGGATATCGTGGATGAGAGGGAGCTGGGGACGTTTACGCTGGCCTCTCGGGCGAGAAACCGAACCGGCGAGCAGTATCGCCAGAGCTTTGAGGCGCCGGATGCTCACATCCTGGTGGTGGACGACAACGATATGAATCTGATGGTGGTCAATAAGCTGCTCGCGGCAACAAAAATCCAGATTGACACGGCGTCCAGCGGCGCGGAATGCCTGAAGCTGACCCAGAATCATCATTATGACTGCATCCTCATGGACCATATGATGCCGGAGATGGATGGAATTGAGTGCCTTCACGCGCTGCGGGCGCAGCCGGGAGGGTTGTGTCAGACTGCGCCTGTGGTTGCGCTCACCGCCAACGCAGGCAGCGACAATCAGCTGCTCTACCGAAAAGAGGGATTCAGCGGCTATCTGGCCAAGCCGGTGAGCGGCGCGCTGCTGGAGGCGGCGGTGATGAGCATTCTGCCCAAGGAATTGGTGAGGCTGAACGAAGACGCGGTGCAGGCGGATATTGAAAAAGACGTCCTGGTCTTTGAGCAGGTGAAAAGGCGCTCCATTATGGTTACGACGGATAGCGTGTGCGACCTGCCGGAGTCCCTCAGAAAAGAATTCGGTATTTCCGTGTGCCCATACTATGTCTGCACGGATGAGGGGCGCTTTTTGGATGAGCAGGAGCTGAATCCGGACGAGCTGCTGTTCCACATTGCCGAGGGGAGGAAGGGATATTCTCTGCCGCCCGAGGTGGAGGACTACGAGAGATTTTTTGCAGGAAAGCTGACAGAGGCGCAGAATGTGATTCATATCACCATGGCAAAGCACGTCAGCGAGGGGTATCAAAATGCCCTTGAGGCGGCGAAATCCTTTGAAAACGTGACGGTGATTGATTCCGGGCATCTTTCCAGCAGTATGGGGCTGGCGGTGCTGTGCGCGGCCCATTTGGCGGAGCATCATGCCAAAAAGGAGGACATCGTAGAATCGGTGAGACGGATGGAGCGCTTTATCTCGTCCGCTTTTATCATAAACAGCACCCATACGATGTGCCAATCCGGGCGGATATCGAAACGGATACAGGTTTTGTGCGATGCGTTGCTGCTGCACCCGATTCTTGTGCTGAAAAAGAGCAAAATGGTGGTTGGCAGCATGGAGATGGGTGATTTCTCCCATGCGGCGAAAAAATATGTCCGAAAAACCCTTCAGGATACCAGGAGTATCGACCGGCGCATCTTATTTATTACCTATTCCGGTATGGACGAGGAAAAGCTGCAGTACATTCAAAACCTGGTGCAGCAGTATTGCCCCTTTGAACGGGTATACCTGCAAAAGGCGTCCTCCGCCATTGCGAGCAACTGCGGTCCAGGCTCGTTCGGCCTGCTGTTTATGAGAAAGGACGATGCGGCTGCGCCATCGTTTCAGGCGCTGAATTAGGCGGGCAGAGCAAATTGCGTTTAAATGCAAAAAAGACGGGCGCAGCCGTTTCTACGGTGCGCCCGTCTTGATTATTCCGGCACGGTCGGAAGCGCCGGAGATAAAATCCATTTGAATGGTTCAGCTTTTGCCTTCCAAGTCACGGACAAGCGGCGGTATCTGGGAGATCATGTTGTCCATATCCTCAAACATGGCGCTCTTGGTGGTGCCCAGGCGGCTGGCGGAGTCGATATGGGTGACGACCAACTGATACTGTCCCTTGATTTGGTCAAAGAACTGGCACAGCAGCTGCAATTCTCCCTGTGCGGATTGGATAACCCCGGCAATGCCGCTCTGCACGGCGGCGGCTCCCTCCGCGGCCGAGGTAATCTTCTCAAAGCTTCCCTCAGTCTGCTCAACGATTGCCGCGCTCTGCCCCAGGGTTTCCTGGGCTCCGGCGATGCTCTCGCTCAGCCCGCCGGCCCGGCTCTCCACCTCGTTAACGCCGGTGTCCACCTCGCCCGCCAGCTCCTTAATCTCCTCGGCCAGCTTCTTGACCTGGGAGGCCACCACCGCGAAGCCGCGGCCCTCCTGGCCGGCCCGGGCCGCCTCAATGGAGGCGTTGATGGCCAGAATGTTGGTTTGCTCCGCGATGGACACGATTTTGCCCATGGATTTCTGAATGCTGCGGATGGCGGCCTCCAGCTGTTCAAAGGTCACGGACATGGCGCTGAACGCCTCCTGAACCTGTGTGGAGACCTGTTCCAGTTCCCCCATCTGGCCCCTGGCGTCCGCCACCGACTGGCTGATTTCGTCCTGTACATGGCTAAACTGCTCCGCTGTCTCGTTGATGCTGGAAAAGGATTCGCCCATACCCTGAAGCTTCAGCTGGAATTGGTCTCCGCCTCTCAGAACGTCGGAGAAGGAGGCGCCCACCTGGCTCAGCTCCCAGAGGGAGGATACCTCCTTTTTCACCAGTTCCTGCTGGTATTCCTTCAGGCTGCCCGCCACGTGGAGGATAGGGTAGAGGCTTTTTTCCTCGCAAGCATCATTGGAGTGCCGGTCTTTTTTTTGAAATATCATGAATAAGCCCTCCCTCACTCAAAGACCACGCAGGTCATAGATTGATTGACAAACCGATTATTGTAGTGCTCTCCATATCCCACAAAGCCGGTGTGATTACCCAGCGCGGCCATATCTTTCAAATAGTTCTGCATATAGCCTTGCTGGGAAAACAGCTTGTATCGGAATAGGCAATTCACCGAAAAAACAGCCGAGCGCCGGGGGAAGTCCCTGGTAATCTGGCGGATGGTGTCCTGGACGATGGCCCGGTAATCTCCCAGCTCCAACAGGATAAGCACGTCGGAGTCGTTGACCTGGCGGAAGCAGGCCAGGGAGCTGCCGCTGACCTCTTTGATGGAGATGATGCAGGTGTCGTCCCCGTTGATTTTGCCGAAGGGGTTCTGGAAGGTTCGGGTGAGAATCTCCTCGTCGGTCACATGGAGGATGTCTTTGTAGACCTGTTTGGCGCTCTTTCCGTTCAGCGCCCCCAGAATATAATTGGCCCGGTCGGTGTTGGAGGCCACAAAGCGGTAATCACCCAGCTGGTGGTAGATGTTTTCCTTGTAGGTTTTGACCCGGCCGTTCTGATTGCGTACCAGGCCGTAGGCCACCGCGTCCTCATAGATGCGCCCATTGGCCGAAACCCGGCCCTGGTCGCCGGTGCCGCCCATCAGGGAGATGCCCCGCTGGCGGAGGGCGGTGTAGATGGTGGTCAGCACGCAGGCGTCGTTGCCGGCGCAGAAGTCGATGCATACGGTGTCCCGTTCGGAGCCTCCCACGGTCTGTATATCCCGCTCCAGGCGCTGTATGTATTTCACGGGCATGGAGGACACCTGCTCCAGCACATTGGCGGCGGCTTTGACCCCGTCGGAAAAGGCGATGATTCCCACACCGTTTTCTACCACGCCCAACTGATAGCTCATTCCAATGCAGCCGATGCTGGGCACGCCGGGAAAGCGCTTTTCCAATGCCGCCACATGGCTCTCAAACTGGTCCTTATTGGACAAAAGCATGATGAACTGCGGCTGGTAAAGACCCTGGAGCGCTTCATCCAGGTTACCCCGCTGGCTCATACCATAAAACTGTTTCATACTGTGATCCTCCTCCATAGTCTCTTGGGCTATCTAATTATATGGTAAGTTTTTCAGCGTGTCAATCATATTTAAGTGACTTTGTCCCTTCTGGAAAGGAAGAATGTTTAAGCAGAGCTGGGGTGCTGGGGGGATATGGTTGGAAATCAGCCGTCCTTACTTAATATAAAAACAAAGGCCTTGAACCGCCACGGGTTCAAGGCTTTTCCATCGCTCCAATATGGCAAAATCGCTATCTAACAATCCGCCCAAATGGGCCCCGCGCGAAAATGTCCTCCAGCTTTTGCGGGGAAAGGAGGAGCGCACTCCAGCGTTTTCATAAAAAATGCCGGAGCAAGCGATATGGAGCTTGCTCCGGCGTGGCAGCGGATGAAGGATTCGAACCCTCACAAACAGAGTCAGA
>CAQCFX010000041.1:15202-15416 GCA_948766235.1 uncultured Oscillospiraceae bacterium
ACTAATCCGCTGTATCTGTGCTGTTCTTAAATAACCGAATGCTATTATAATCAGCATACAAAGTTTTGTCAAGTTTTTTTTCGCAAAAACTGAAAAAATTCCCCGCAAAAAATAGCGCCGGCGGCTTGACTTCTCCGGCGTTCTATGATATAGTATCACCTTGTAAAGCCTGGAAACTTTACACTATGTTTGGTGGAGGTCAGTGCCCATGAAG
>CAQCFX010000042.1 GCA_948766235.1 uncultured Oscillospiraceae bacterium
GCCACGGTGACAATCAATTCCACCAGCCTTGCGTTTTCCAATGATCTGCGCCAGACGAAGAAAAGCAAGGCGTGGAAAAATTACAACCTGTCCGGCATTGCGTCGGAAATCGCGGGCAACGGCGGATTGAGCTGCCAGTATGAAGCCAGCACAAACCCGTCCTATGACCGGGTGGAGCAGACCAGGCAGAGCGACATTGAATTTTTGCGGAAGCTGTGCCAGGACGCCGGTATCTCCATCAAGGTCACGGACGGGAAACTTGTGCTGTATGACCAGGCGGAGTACGAAGCAAAAGCGCCGGTCCTCACCATTGAGGAAGGAGCGAAGGGCGGGTACATCAAGTACAAACTTCATTCCGGTTCGGCGGATACCCAGTACGCGAAGTGCCGCGTCCGGTACATGGACCCGAACACGGGGAAGTGCATCGAAGGAACGGCGGAGGACGGCGACGTTTCCGGGGACCAATGCCTTGAAATCAAGGCGAAAGTCGGGAGCGTGGGCGAGGCGCAAGCGCTGGCAAAGAAGCATCTGCGCCTGCACAACAAACTGGCGAAAACCGCCACCTTCACCCTGCCGGGGGACGTGGGGCTTGTGGCCGGGGTCACGGTCCAGCTCAAAGGCTTTGGCGGCTGGGACGGGAAATACATCGTCACAAGGGCGGTCCATACCGTGGGGAGCGGCGGCTACACCACGCAAATCAGCATACGGAAGGTGTTGGACTACTGATGCAGATTGAGGACATTGTGCGGGAAGGAAAAGTAACCGCCGTGGACAAAGACAAACGCATTGCGAAGGTGTGGTTTGACGCACTGGAAATTGAATCGGACTGGATGCCGGTGCTTATAAACAGGGATTTCATACCGGACTACGACGTACCGCAGCGGACGGAGTTTGAAGCGGGCGGCTCCGGCGACGCGGCCTTTGAAAAGCACAAGCACGATTTGATTATTAAGCCATATATGCCAAAGGTCAATGACTTGGTGCTGGTGCTGTATTTCCCTGTGTTCAACGGGGATGGGGTGATTTTGGGAGGTGTGAAGCCGTGGCGCTGATTGGATACCTGGGGAAAAGCCCGGACGACGGGATTTCCTTTATCGTCTCCCGCGAGGTGTTCCGAACGCCTAAAAACATGGAGTGGAGCGGTTCGGCACGATACGCCATCCATGAGCGGCACAACACCCACGCGCTGACAGAGTTTACCGGACTGGACCCGGACAGATTTTCATTTGACATACTGCTGACGGCGGAGCTGGGCGTGGACCCGCTGAAAGATGTGGTCAAGATTTGGGGCTACGAACGGGACGCCGAGGCCGTGGGCCTGGTCATAGGCGGGAAGGGATACGGGAAATACCGCTGGAACATCAAAGACCACAAGACCAAGATGGAGTACACGGATGCGAACGGGGACCTGTACGCTGTGGAGGTGACAGTGGAGCTGCTGGAATACCTGAAAGGCGAGAGCCACAACACCAGCAAGGCCAGCCCTGCCCCCGCCCCTGCACCGGCACCGGCGCAAGCACCGGCGGCGACCGGGGGTAGCGAAGGGGGCGGCGGGACGACCTACACCGTCAAGAAGGGGGACAACCTCTGGACCCTTGCCAAGAAGTTCTACGGGAGCGGCGCGGACTACACCAAAATCTATGAAGCGAACCGGAGCGTGATAGGGGGAAATCCAAGCCTTATCTATCCGGGGCAGACGTTCACCATTCCGGGATAAGGGGGCGAGACGATGGAACACACTGTTTCCGCGACGGACCTTACCAATATCCAACTGATAGAAGAGGACGAGGTAAAGGAAATCCTGCGCAATGTGGCCGTCATTCTGGCGACGCCAAAGGGGAGCATCCCAATGTACCGGAGATTTGGACTGGACATGAGTTTTCTGGATAAACCGGCGAACGTGGCAAAGAACATGGCGGTCATTCCCGTGCGGGAGGCAATCGAGGAATGGGAGCCGAGGGCGACCTACAAAGATATTATGCTGTCCACGGACCCGTCCAATCCGGGGAAGCTGACCTTCACCGTGCAAATCGAAATCAAGGGGCGGGTATTCAGCGTACCAATCAGAAGCAAGGAAGGTGTCGCAGCATGAGCAGAGCATCGGAACACAGGTTTATCCCCACAGAACCGGAGGATGTTATCATCTGGCTAACATCTGCCTATGAAGAGATATTCGGCGTGACCGTGCAGCCAGCAAGCCCGGAGCAGCTTCTTATCCGATGGATGGCGGAAGCGATTGTCCTGGAACGGGTGTTGACCAACTATGCCGCCAATCAAAATATCCCAAGCAGGGCGGTGGGGAAAAATCTGGATGAACTGGCGGAGCTGTTCTACACAAAGGAGCGGCCCGGCGCAACGGCGGCGACCTGCACCATGCGCTTTACCATTTCCGAGCCGCAGACGTTCGCTGTACTGATACAGAAGGGGACCCGCGTAACCGACGCCAGTAATACACTTGTGTGGGACACACAGGAGGACGTATATGTAGCCCCCGGAGAAACCTATGCAGATGTAAAGGTTCTGTGCCAGAAAAAGGGGAAGTGCGGAAACGGGTTTGTGACCGGACAGATAAATTCCATTGTGGACCCGTTCGCCTATTTCCTCTCCTGCAAAAACTTGACCGAATCGGACGGGGGGACAGACGAGGCAACCGACGAAGAGTTTTACAATCTCTTGCGGCTGTCAATGGATGGATACAGCGACGCCGGAGCGAGAGGCGCATACATCTACTTTGCCAAACAGGTCAGTACGGAAATCGCAGACGTGGCGGCAACATCGCCGGAGCCGTGCGTGGTGAAGCTCTACGCGCTGATGAAGGGCGGAAAGCCAGCCAGCGAGACGATAAAGGCCGAAATCATGGCCGCTTGCAGCGCGGATACCGTGAGGCCGCTTGCGGACCGGGTGAGCGTAGAGGACCCGGAAACCGTTCCGTATGATGTGGAGTTCACTTACTTCACACCGGAACAGGCGGGAACCGGCGCAAGCGAGGCAGAAATCGCGGAGAAGGTACAGGAAGCGGTGGACCAATACAACGCCTGGCAATGCGCAAAGCTGGGACGGGACATCAACCCGTCTTACCTGGTCGGCCTGCTGATGCAGACGGGTATCAAGCGGGTGGTGCCGTCCTCCCCTGTGTTTACGCCGCTGAACGATGGAGACGAACAGAACACGCCGCAGGTAGCCGTTGTGCGAAAGGTCAACATCATAAACGGTGGATATGAAAATGAATGAGGAACACGGCATTACGCTGGAAAATCTTCTGCGCATATTCCCAAAAGCAATCGCAGGGGATAAATCAATCTGCGCACTCGCGGGCGCGGCGGCACAGCTTTTGGTAAAGAGAAGGGATGAAGCGGATATACCGCGTATATTCCCGGAAATTGACCGGCTGGAGGAAGCGGTACTGGACATACTGGCCTACGATTTGAAGGTGGACTGGTACGACTACGACTATCCGGTCAAAACAAAGCGGGAGCTAATCAAGAACAGCGTCCTTGCGCACAAGAGGCTGGGGACGGTGTACGCGGTGAAATCGGTCCTGAACAGTCTGTATCCGGCCTCCGAGCTGGAGGAATGGTTTTCCTATGACGGGACGCCGGGATGCTTCCGGCTGAACGTCAATGTGTCGGACAGCGCGAACACGGGGGCGGTTGAAATCTATTCCACAGCGGAAATCCTGCGGAGAATCGCCACGGTGAAACGGCTGTCCGCCCACCTGGAGGGCGTGAGCTACATGGTGCGAAACGCTATCGTAGTGGGACACCGGATGGAGTGCTGGCAATACCGGGTGCCGGAGTGTAACACGCTGCGCTGCGGGACATGGTGGACGCGCCATACCCTGGGCTGGAGCGAACGGCACCGGCTGGCCGTCGGCGGGAGAGCGGAGCCGCTGGAGGTTTCCCCGGAGCTGGCTGGAACGCTGCCGGTTATCAAGACACCGGGATATTCCGTGCGGACGGCTCTGCGGGTCAATGGGCAGACTTCCGCCCACACAGCCAAGCCGCAGTTTACCGGCGCGATTCGGAGCGGGACGGAGTGGTTGCGGCGCACACTGGGATGGAGCGAACAGGCCGGGGCGCTGGAGACGGCTGGGTGGGCGGAGGCCCACAGTATCGCGCCGGAGTTCACCGGAACCCTGCCGGAGCCGTCGAGGCTGGGGCATACCGCCGTATGCGGGGGCATCCGGTCCGGCGGCGTGATAGACAGTTTCAGGGACCGGCCCAGGGAGGCCGGAGCGCAGGAGCAGACCGGGACATGGCCGGAGACGGCCACGGCGGGCCACTCCATGACCGCAGGTGCGATTTGCGCCGTCGGCGGCGTGGAGACGTTCGAGGCCGCGCCGGAGCTGGCCGGAACGCTGCCGGAAGCGGCGGCGGATGGGTACGCGGTCACGGGACGGCTCTTTACGGGGGCGGCCACGGAGGGCCGGAACATCAAACCGGAGTTTACCGGGACATTGCCGAAGGAGGCCCAACATGGAGAGCATGAGGATTAACGGGCAATACGGGAAGCGAAATCCGCTGTTTATGTATCAGGGAACGGCGGGCCGCTCCATCCGGGCGGCGCTGAAAGCGGACGCAGAGCAGAAGCCGGAGGCGCTGACAACCATGGCAGAACCATCCAAAAGCGGCATGAGCCGCTGCGGGATGCTGCAAAACGATAGAAAGGAGTAGTTCAGCATGGCTTTTTTCACCGAAAACTTTCTGAACGAACGGCGGGGCGACCTGCTGCGGAGCGTGTGCCGTTTCCAGTACCAGCTTAACGGCGGGGAATGGAAGGACGGGACCATCAACAGAAAGGAAATCAAGGGGACGGACGTGGTGGCGTTCGTGAACGTACCCAGTTCCGGCCAGGCGGACACCATCACCGGCGTGCGCGTGTTCGACAACAACGGGGCGCTGGCCGGACAGCAGGCAATCAAGCTCCAGCGGAGCAGCCTGAACACGGCGCTGCTGCGTTTCACGTTCCCGCTGATTGAGGAAACCGAAGGAAAGGAGTAAAAGGCAATGGCCTACAGACGCACATTTTGGGTGGACCATGTAACGGACCAGAACGGCGAAGTCCTCCAGTACGGAACGCTGATGGACCAGGAACACTTCAACAACCTGGAGGAAGGGCTTTCCGACGCGGGGCTGGCCTTGGCGCTGACCCAGTTCAAGCAGGCCCAGGACGGCTATCAGTTCGAGGACGAGGTGCATATCGTGGACCTCGCCATGGACAATCTGCCCTGGCCCTTCAACAACAAGCAGACAACCGTTGCGCTGAAAAACCTGCGGGAGAACGTCAACTACGGCGTGGAAGTCAACGTGATTTCCTACAGCGGCGGCAGGCTGGGGAATATCACGGTAATGGGCCGCGCCCTCAACGGCTTCAAGCTGGTGCATGACGGGAGCGCAACCAACGTCAAGGTTGGTATCCGGGTGTCCGGCGGCATGACCGGGCCGGTGTACTGATAAATCAACAAGGAGGAAGCGACAATGAAAATCATCGAGAAGAACGCCGGGCAGAAAATCGACTATGAGCTGAACGGCACGAAGCTGTCTTTCGCGGACGGAGCGCTGACGCTGGACCTGGCCCGCCGCCAGCGGGACAACGCGGTAACGCTGGACATTATGGTGGACAGCGAAGGAAGCCTGACCACGGGAAGGGGCCTGTACTACGCGGCCCAGGTGGAAATCCCGCCCAGGGAGTACGACGAGGAAATCATCCCCGCGCCTGTGTCGGAGAGCGGGGAGGCCGACGAGGGCGAGGACACCGGCGGCATGGACGGCCAGCGGGAGCGGGTGGAGCGCACGCCGCGCCCCCTGGACACGGACGGCGTGGTTCTGTCCCTCTTTGCCGTTGACGGCATCGTAATCTACTAAAAAATTTCAGGAGGAAACGAATATGGCAAACTTTGATATTGCGGAGCTGGCCTTGAAGAGCATCTGCCCCAGCAACACCATCCTGTACGACGACAAGGAAATGCCGTCCATCATGGTCTACATCCCCAAGTTCCGGCTGTGCGACGTGCTTTCCACAACCGACACCAGCGTACACCCCGCTTTCCGCAAGGGCGGTCTGGAGGTGGACGGGTTCTACATCGGCAAGTTCCAGAGCCACGACTACGGCGGGCGGGCCTACAGCCTGCCCCGCGAGAACCCCAGCGCCAATGTCACCCTGGACATGGTGGTGGGCTACAACCGGGCCAAGGGAAGCAAGTTCCATGAAGTGACCGCCGCCGAGTGGGCCGCTATCGCCCTGTGGTGCCACAAGAACGGCTGCGAGCCGAGAGGCAACAACAACTACGGCAAGGACGTGAGCGAGACGCTTTACAAGGCCGTGCCTACGGGTACGCATTGGGACGGCAGCGGCAAGACGGGTCCTGTTGCGACTGGCACCGGACCCGTCACCTGGAGCCACGACGGGACCCTGGAGGGTGTGTGGGACCTGAACGGGAACGTGTGGGAGTGGTGTACCGGCCTGCGGCTGGTCCACGGCGAGTTGCAGGTAATCCCCTACAACGACGCGGCGGACCCCACCTGCAACCTTGCCGCCACAAGCCCGGCGTGGAAAGCCATCAAGGCGGCGGCGACCTCCTGGGACGACCTCTTTGTGACGCCGGACGGCAACGGGACCACCCAGGGGACCGTGAAGCTGGACTTCATCAGCGGCAAGTGGACCTACAGCACCACCATTGCCCACGCTACCACGGCCAGCGGATGCAGCTTTAAGGACGTGGCCTGTGATGCCAGCATCGGGGCGCAGGCCAAGTTGCTGCTCCAGGCCCTCGCTATGCTGCCGGACCCGGAGCTGACCGGGGACGGCATTGCCGCCGACTACAACATGGACCACTTCTGGATTAACAACGCCGAGGCGGAGCGGTGCCTGATTCGCGGCGGCGGCTGGGACAATGGGGCCCGCGCCGGGGTGTTCGACTCGTACCTGAGCCACCCCCGGTCGTACTCCAACGTCTATGTCGGGGGCCGCTCCGCTTTTCAGGATTAACTGCACACTGCACCCGGAAACACTGACCGCCGAGCGATAGCGAGGCGGGAAGAAAAGCCGGAACCGCGCAGCGCGCGGAACATGGGGCCGCGCTCTGCGCGGCGAAATTTTTCGGGTGAAATGGTATGCGCGGCCCTGCTTCCGCAGGGCCGCGCGGGCGGGATAGGGGAATATTCGCAAGGAGGCAGACGACGCCATGCAGACAGAAAAGCCGCCGGTAAGCAGCTATGAGCCTTTCCACATCAAAGAAAAGATTGGCGACATGATAAAGTACGGCAGGCCGCTGACCATGCAATTCTCCCGGCGCAACCGGGACTTGGCCGACGAGATACGCCGGACCATGACGCATATGTACCATCTGGCGGTAGAACTGGAAAAGAAATATTACCGCAAGACCACGACGCAAGAGCTGGACGTGGAACTGGAGTGGCTGCGTCACCTGGTACGGATGGCGGCAGACAAGGAATGCTGCGGGCCGAAGTTTGCGCCTCCGCTGTCCACACATCAGTATGAGGTGTGGGCGCGTTTTAACAATGAAATCGGCTGTATGCTGGGCGGGTATATAAAATCGCTCAACAGATAGCTTATTTCTGGGTCCCCACAAAATCATTTGATTTTGTGGGGAAAGGAGGCGCAAGGGAGCGGCGCGAGGAATGGCCGAGGCCGTTCCGAGTAAAGCGGACTTTGCGCCGACGCGGGAGCGGGCCGTATTTGCGGTGCCTGATTCGCGGCGGCAACTGGAACAATGGGGCCAACGCCGGGGTGTTCAACTCGAACCTGAACAACCCCCGGTCGAACTCCAACGTCAATGTCGGGGGCCGCTCCGCTTTTCGTCCTAAGCGCTGAATGCGCGGCAGTGCCGCGCCGGATATGTGGGCCGCGCTCTACGGGGCGCGGTCGGGTGCGCGGACTAAAAGGGGCCTTCTTCCGTTCCCGCGAGACAACGCGGGAAAAAATTTGAAATGCCGTGGAGGCGGGAACGTCACACACGGCCAGGGACCATGATTTATGAATACTGGGCGGAATGAAATGACGGTCATTCAAAACGCATGGCAGGCGGTGTGCAGTTTTGAATGGCTTTTGTACGCGAACATGAACGCCCGCAAGGGTAAGCGCTACCGACTGGAGGTGATGGCGTTTGCCGCAAAGCTGGAGGACAACTTGATTGTCATTCAGCAGGGAATGATGGACGGCACATATACCCTCGGTCCGTATCGGAAGCTGTGGGTGTATGTGCCGAAAAAGCGCCTGGTGATGGCGCTGGACTATCCAGACCGGATTGTGCAGTGGAGCCTTTACCAATACCTGATGCCGGTTTACGACAGGCTGTTTATCGAGGATTCCTACGCCTGCCGGAAGGGAAAGGGAAGCCATAGGGCGGCGGCGCGCCTGCAATACTGGATGCAGCAGGTGAGCAGGAAGCCGGGGCCGGGATGGTACTACCTGAAACTGGACATCTCCAAGTATTTTTACCGGGTACACCATGAAAAACTGCTCGCCATCTTGGAGCGGCGTATCAAGGACCCGGAAATGATGGCGTTTATCCGGGGCGTGGTCAACAGCAGGGCGGAGCCGTTCGGACTGCCGAGGGGCCGCACGCCGCAGAACACGCCGCCGGAGGAATGGCTTTACGACGTGGGAATGCCAATCGGAAATCTTACGTCACAGCTATTCGCCAATATCTATCTCAATGAGCTGGACCAATACTGCAAGCACTCCCTGAAAATCCACTTCTACATCCGGTACATGGACGACGTTATCATCCTGGGGCCGGACAAGGAGGCGCTGCACCGCTGGAAAGCGGACATTGAAATCTTCCTGCTCCGTGAGCTGGCCCTTGACCTGAATGATAAGACCAGCATCCGGCCCGTCCGTCAGGGCGTGGAGTTTGTGGGCGTGCGGATATGGCCCACCCACATGAAACTGCGCAAAAGCACCGTGGGCCGCATGAAGCGGGAGGTCCGGGCGATCAGCGCCCGGTACGCCGCCGGGGAAATGAGCCGGGCGGAGTTTGAGCGGCACGCCGCCAGCATCCGGGGCCTGCTGAACCACACGGAGAGCGAGAGCCTGCGGTGGAGGCTGAACGAAATCTACTTGGAGGAAATGGACAAGGCGGCAGTACGCAGAGAGGGGACGGACAATGAGCCATTTGGAAATCATTCAGACGTTGAGCGAGATTGTGGAAAAGCAGAACAACATCATCCGGTGCCAGGCTGACGCGCTGGCCCAGCTCGGCGGCGTCTGCATGGAGGAAGAAATCGGGGAAGTGAACGGTCTGGTGAACTTCTACATTGGGAGACTGGAGGACTGATAACATGAGCATCCAGGAAATTCTTACAGGCGGGGGCGGGGTGCTGGTGGTCGTTATGACGCTGGTACAATTCGCCCCCGTCAAGGTGAATCCGTGGTCCTGGCTGGGCCGGATGATTGGCAGAGCCATCAACGCGGATGTGTCTAAGCGGCTGGACGAAATCGAAAAGAAGCTGGACGGGCATATCACGATGGACGACCGGCGCATGGCGGAAAGCCACCGGGCAAGAATCCTGCACTTCAACAATGAGCTGCTGCGGGACATCGACCACACGCACGAAGAGTTCCGGGAAGTGCTGTCGGAGATAGACGACTACGAGGCGTATTGCGACGAACACCCGGACTACCCAAACAACCGGGCTGTTCTCGCCATAGAGAATATCCGGGAGGTCTATAAGGAACGCCTGAAAAAGCGAGACTTCCTCCAGGAGAGCAGCGCGGCAAGGAAGGAGCGGGAGACGTGAAAATCCTGATTGCCGCCGCCTGCGCTCTGGTGGTGGGTATCGCCCTGGGTATCGTGTTCTGCGCGGCGACCATCCGGCACCTGCGCCGACGGGTGAAGGAGCTGCGGGAAATCATCAAGGAGGGACTGCCGCCGGAGAAGCCGGAGACAATGAAGCGGTTTGTGTGGGCCTGCATCCTAAACGGATTTGCCTGGGTATGGTGCAGCTACATCCTGGCCGCGCTGGACAAGGTGCAGATAGCGGAAGAGCTGTCGAAGGTTGCCTTGGTGGAAATCATTGCGCCGGTGGCGGTATACGCCGGTAAGTCCGTGCTGGAGAATCTAAGCAAAAACAACCGCTGGCCGGACAAGGGAGCGCCGCCGGAGGCCGAAGAGGACAGCGGGGACGAGACGGCGGGATAGCGGAAGGAGCGTTTACAAATGCTGACCGGAAAAACCAACGAGGAAAAAATCTGGAACTACCTGACAGCGGCGGGCCTGAACGCCTGCGGCACGGCGGGGCTGATGGGCAATCTTTACGTGGAAAGCGGGCTGATTCCTACCAACCTCCAGAACACCTACGAAAAGAAGCTGGGGTACACGGACGCCGCCTACACGGCGGCGGTGGACAGCGGGGCCTATGACAACTTTGCCAAGGACAGCGCCGGGTATGGGCTGGCCCAGTGGACCTACCACACGCGCAAGGCCGCGCTACTGGCCTTTGCAAAGGCGGCGGGAAAGTCCGTGGGGGACCTGGAGACGCAGCTTGCATTTTTGGTGAAGGAACTGCGGGAGAGTTTCAAACTCGTACATTACGTGCTGGTAACGGCAACCGATGTCAAAACCGCCTCCAACGTGGTCCTGCTCCAGTTTGAGAAGCCAGCGGACCAGAGCGCGGCGGCAAAGGAGCGTCGTGCCGGGTATGGGCAAATCTACTACAACAGATATGCGAAAGGAGATACCATGACAGAGCAGGAAGCGCGGGCAAAGGTTGTGTCGATTGCGCAGAGCTATATCGGGTGCAAGGAGAGCGACGGGAGCCACAAGAAAATTATCGACCTTTACAACAGTCACAAGCCCCTTGCCAGGGGCTATGCGGTAAAATACACCGACGCATGGTGCAGTACGTTTGCCAGCGCCGTTGCAATCGCCGCCGGGCTGACCGGCATTATCCCGACGGAGTGCGGATGTGAAAAGCATATCGCGCTGTTTAAGGCCCTGGGGAGCTGGCAGGAAAATGACGCCTATGTGCCTGCCCCCGGCGACTATATCTTCTATGACTGGCAGGACGGCACCAACTACGCCGACACGGACAACACCGGCGCGGCGGACCATGTGGGCATCGTGGAGAAGGTCAGCGGCCAGACAATTACCGTGATTGAGGGCAACTACTCCAACGCTGTGAAACGGCGGACGCTGGCCGTGAATGGCCGGTACATCCGTGGCTACGGCGTGCCGAAGTATGGGAGCGGGACGGCCAGCGCCGCGCCTGCCGCCCCCGCGCAGACCGCAAAGCCGACCGTCACGGAGAAGAAAGCGGCGGAAGCCGCCCGGTCCCTGGACAAGACGTTGGCCGGGACCTACGCCGTGACGGCGGGGAGCGGCCTCCACATCCGCAACGTGGCCGGGTCCAAAACCGGGAGCATGGTCGTCCTGCCCTGCGGGACGAAGGTGCAGAACTACGGCTACTACACCGAAGTGAACGGCGTGAAGTGGCTGTATATCCAGGTGACGTATCAGGGCGTCAAGTACACGGGGTTCAGCAGCGGTCAATACCTGCGGAAGCAGTAAAATTTAGGAGGAAATGATTATGGAACAACTGAACACCATCCAGAAGCGAGACAGCCTAAACACCGTCTACAGAGACGGGGAGGCTGGCCCCGGCGGTGCGCATCACGATTATGTGGTATCGTTCGGCGGCGGTCTGCCGGAGAGCGACGGGGACGGCGTGCGCATTCAGTTTCAGCGCGGGCCGCGCATGGACCCGGAGGCGCGGAAAGGCGTGTGTAATGCGGACCTGTTGGAGATTGTGCGTGACCAACTGCGGGCGTTCCAGGCGGGGCCGTTTGCCTGCCGGGAAAACGCCTGCGCTCTGACACACATTGAGGAAGCCCTTATGTGGCTGAACCGCCGGACGGAGGACCGGGCGGAGCGGAACGTACTGGGCACGACCGAGAAATAAGGAGGAAAACATCATGCAGGAATTTTTGAAGGAAATCTTTCTGGCCGTTATCACGGCGGCGGTCCCCGTGCTGACTGCCTACATCGTCGTGCTTATCCGCAAGGTGGGCGAGAATGCGGCGGCAAACACCGAGAACGTCAAGGCCAAGACCTACATCATGGAGGCGGCGGAGGCCATCGCCGCTGCTGTGGCCGCGACCAACCAGACCTATGTAGACGCGCTGAAAAATGCCGGGAAGTTTGACGCAGAGGCGCAGAAGCAGGCCGCGCAAAAGGCGCTGGCCGCTTGCCTCCAGTCTATCAGCCCGGCGGCGCAGGAGTTTATCGAAAGGGCCTATGGGGACATCAGGGAATACCTGACGACCAGGATTGAAGCGGAGGTGCGCAAGCAGAAGAACGAAGCGCCGTTGACGCTGGGACTGCCCGCAGCGTTTACCGGGCAACTGGAAAGCGCTGGCGAATAGACCGATTCGGTCAAGAGAAATCCCCCGGCGGCGGGTCCTTTGCGGGCCTGCTGCCGGGGGATTTTTTGCGTTCTGGCTCAATCTATCGTTTCCAGGAAATTATCTTTTTTTGTGCTTGTCTTATGGCAATGCGGACATTTGCAGGTGAGGTCCTTCAACGGAACGGTCACGGAGTTTCCGCAATACGGACACACACCGTTCTGCGCGTCCTTGAATTGCTCAACACCGGCAAGAATCATCATGGCACTAATAACAAGGCCGACAACACCGACGGGCAACAGGACTACACAGAGTAAAAGGCTACCAAAAACCATCACCATTCCACCAGTGCATAGGAATATGCCGGATGCACGCGAGGGCTTCTTTTCGGTTAGAGGGGTGCGCTTGACTTGGTTTGCGGCAGCTTCCCGCATGGTGTAGCCGCAATGGGGACAGGACCGCGCCGCGTCGGAAATCTCTTTGCCACATTCGGGGCAGGATACGAGGGCCATATTGGTTGCATCTCCTTTTTGTTTTATTTGTGTTTCGTTTGCGCTACAGAGCAGAAAGTAACTTGCTGTATTCATCAGAAGGCAAGGAACGGGCGGCACTTAGGATTGCGCGGAAACCAGAACAGCGAGAAAATTTGACGCCAAACTGAAACGCAAGCCGGGCGAAGTCGAAGGAAACGGGGGAGCTGTCTCCGCTGTCAATCCGCTCCTGCAAAGACCTGGCATCCCAATAGCTTAACCCGTCGGGGATAGGGTCAGCGATAATGTTGTAAATACGCAATTCGGAAAGTTGCCACGATTCGGCGGGCCTGCTGAGGCGTACAGTAACTTCAAACGGACCGGCCATGCCGCTGTCCTCCGCGAGTTTGCAGGCCGATTCCTCCGTTCGAGCCTCAAAGTAACGGCGGACCTTCCGCTTTGTTGATAGGTTCTTCCCCCGTATATCGAAACAGCCATAGCTTATCAAGCCACCAGAGGGAGAAATGTATCCGTCGAAAGCGGAGATGGGTATGATAGACAAGGGACCATGCTTTAGCAACGGCGGTTCGTCGGAGCGGTGGGAGTTGGACGAAGCTGAGACGGTAAAGAACGACACAGTATCACCACCTTTCCGCCCCGCAAAATGTGTGGTATTCCCACAAGTGGGATATTGCCACAATGATACGCCTGCAATGTGGTAATGTCAAACAAAAATCCGTAATACGCCACACAAATTTGGAGGTGGAAGGGTGAAAGCGTTTAACTACAACGGCCAGAGGAACGTATCAGGCGAGAGGATACGACAGGAGCGGACGCGGCAGAGGTGTACGCAATCAGACCTGGCGGCGCGGGTGCAGGTGAGCGGCGTTATCCTGGAGCGGGATTGCATCTCCAGAATCGAAAACGGGTTGCGGATGGTGCAGGACTTTGAACTGCGGGCCATTGCCGAGGCCCTGGGCGTGACGACGGACTGGCTGCTGGAGGCGGAGGAAAAATAATTTTGCCGTAGGCTTTTTAGCCTACGGCAACTGTGCTTTTAGAACGG
>CAQCFX010000043.1 GCA_948766235.1 uncultured Oscillospiraceae bacterium
TATTGGTGATATTCATCACCGTGTCCACGTCGAACAGGGAGCCAACCCCCTGGCACACGCAGGCCAGCCGCTCCAGGCCCATGCCGGTGTCGATGTTCTTCTGCTTCAGCTCGGTGTAGTGGTTGTTCCCGTCGTTGTCAAACTGGGAGAACACCACGTTCCAGACCTCGATATACCGGTCGCAGTCGCAGCCCACGGTGCACCCCGGCTTGCCGCAGCCGTACTGGGGGCCGCGGTCATAATAGATTTCGGAGCAGGGACCGCAGGGGCCGGAGCCGTGCTCCCAGAAGTTGTCCTCCTTGCCGAACTTGAAGATGCGCTCGGGAGCAATGCCTATCTCCTCGTTCCAGATGCGAAACGCCTCGTCGTCGGCGGGGGTGGTCTCGTTCCCCGCGAACACGGAGGGGTACAGGCGGCTGGGGTCCAGTCCCACCCACTCGGGGGAGGTCAAAAACTCCCAGGCCCAGTGGATGGCGTCCTTCTTGAAATAGTCGCCGAAGGAGAAATTGCCCAGCATCTCGAAGTAGGTGCCGTGGCGGTCGGTGTGGCCGATGTTCTCAATGTCGCCGGTGCGGATGCACTTCTGGCAGGTGGTGACCCGGTGGCGGGGGGGCTCCTGTTCCCCGGTGAAGAAGGGCTTCATGGGCGCCATGCCGGAGTTGATGAGCAGCAACGACGCGTCGTTCTGGGGAATCAGCGAAAAGCTGGGCAGGCGCAGGTGGCCTTTGCTCTCGAAGAACTTCAGGAACATCTCCCGCAGCTCGTTCAGGCCGTAGGGCTTGGGATCATACATGGGAACTACCTCCGTTTTTATTGATGATTTTTCGTTTTATCCTCTTTATTCTGCCGGGGCGGCAGGGGATCCATTGTCTCCGCTATTCGGAAAATCTGCCACACCGCGCCGCCGATGCGGTGTGCCAGCTTTTTCCCGCTCTCGCCGCCGCACTGGGAGATGTGGCAGGTGACCTCCACCTCCCCGTTGTCCGCGCCGTAGCTGCCGTCGCTTTTCCGGGGCATATAGGCCAGGGAAATTTCCAGAAAACCGGGCTTTTTCTCCACCTCGATGCTGATAAGCTGGTGGGCCCGGTGGAATGCGCGATAGGAGCGGCACTTGGGAACCGCCGTCCAGAACTTTTTCTCCGGCGGGCCGTCCGGTTTGGGCGGGTCGAACCACTTGTCCGCCATATCCAAAACCAGCCTGCCCACCGTCTCGTGGACGTAGGGCGGGGGCAGGATTGCCGGCTCGGGGAGGACGTAAATCCACGCTGCGGGAAAGAGCAGCAGCGTTCCATCCGCGGCGCGGTAGAGCGCAAGGCCGGCCTTGGGGGGCGGCTTTTTCGTCAGGGCCTTTAACAGCTTACCCACGGTACACCACCTCGAACTCCTCGCACACCACGGGCATTTCCGGGGAGAACTCCAATCCGGCCTCCGCCAGCTCCGCCCGGAAGAAGTCCTCGTGCACCCGCCGCCAGTAGTCCAGTGAGCGGTCGCCCTCCCCCTCCCGCCAGGCCTGCCCGGCGCTCACCTGGTCGAAGGGCACCGTGTACACCCGTGTGGTGCGGGTGACGCAAACCGCCTGGTCCCGGCTGTTGAGGATGACGTTGTATTCCCCGGCCTGGGGCAGGGGTTCGCCGTCCAGCTGGTACAGCGGCCCGGCGCCGGCGGTAGCGGTTTTCACCCCGCTACGGGTCAACTCCGCCAAAGTATCCGGGTCGTCCCCGTAGGCCCAGGCCTCATAGTCCTCCCCTGCGTCAGGGTTGACGGCCTTGTATGCCGCCCAAAGCTCCTGGTGGGTCATGGAAATCCCTCCAAAAAGAAAACGCCCCTGCCAAACTCAGGGGTGAAACTGTCGTCACGCTGCAAAGCGGCCAAGACGCTCGCTTCTCCGCGCTTCTGTTCCACGGTACCACCCTGATTTCCTCATGGCAAGGACACTCAATCGTGCTTAACGCGCACCGTACGCCCTGGTCGTCCCAGGAATGCTCGGGAGTGGCTTGTCCGGCGGCTTACGCGCAAGGGCTTGCACTGTCCCCTCTCGCTTGGGCGCGGCGGGCCGGACTGGGCTCCGTCATAGCCCAATTATTTTATCACAGTTTGGCCCATTGTCAACCGTTTCTTGCGCAGCTTCTCATAAAATTGGCAAAAGCCCTCCGGCACCGTGCGCCGGAGGGCTTGGATTTCAAAACGTAAAGCTGTCAAGCACCTTCAGAAGCATTTCCTCCTGAGTGGGGCAGTCCACCTCCACATCCTTAATGCCAAACGCCCGAACTTGGTAGAGCAGTCCGTCATGGATGAAAAACGCGATATGAAAATCGGAGCTGTCATAAACGATGGTGGCCGTCTCGCCACAGGCCATTATATAATCTTTAGGGGTAAATGAGTGCCACGCGGAACCATCGTAATCCTGCATATATTCGACGCTCAGTCCAGGCAGGCCCTGTTCCAGCTCAGTATATTCTGTTGCCGCAAATATCGTAACGCCCACAACCCAGTTATCCACAAAGCTTTGCGTAAACACCCGCACAACCTGGGGCAGTTCGCCGTCCTTCAGGGTGTGCACCATTCCGTCCTCCAGCCCCATCATAGATACGCCGAAGGGGTCGCCATTCATAAAAATCTGAACGTGCTCGCTCTCCTCCATCAGAAGCTTGCTATCCATCAAAGGGAGGCCTACATAATTCTTGACAGACTGCCAATCCTTCATGCTGGCAAAATTATTTCCGGCGGCCGCATCCTCCTGAAGCGTCGAGCCGAACTGCCCAAGGGGAAACTGCCTGACATCGCCTATGACTGAATACCCAGCGCGGAGGGGATCGTGCACTTCGTTCACAATCTCTACCTGGCCAAACACCCGAATCGCCGCAAACGCCGTTCCCACCAGCGCCAGACACACCGCCGCCGCGACCAGCCCCATCCGCAGGAGGCGGAACCGCTTCCCCTTTACAGGCTCCCGCTCCTGCTGCTCCATCAAGTTTTTCATCATACGCTCCTTTCCGTCCTCGGAAAACCGCAGGGAATCCAGCGCGTCCCGGTACTCCCCCTCAAACCGTTCGTTCTGCTCCATAGCCGTCTCCTCCTAACATGGTTTTCAGCTTTTTCCGCCCCCGGCTCAGGTGGGCGCACACCGCCGCCTCGCTGCGCCCGGTGAGGGCGGCAATCTCCTTGGCCGAATACCCTTCGTAATAAAAGAGATAAATCGCCTCCCGGTATTTTTCCGGCAGCTCCATCACCGCGTCCAGCACGTCGGACCGGGGCGGCTCCGGGGCCGCCGCCTCCGCCAACCCGTCCAGGGGTACGGCCTTGCGCCGAAAGGCGCGCAGCTCGTCCTTGCAGGCGTTGATGGCGGTGCGGATCACCCACGCCCGTTCGTGCTCCAAGCTGTCAAACGCCTCGTCCCCGGTCAGCAGCTTGAGCAGCACCGTCTGGCAGATGTCCTCCCCGTCCTGGGTGGATTTGAGATAGGTATAGCTCAGCCGCAGAATCAAATCGGAGTAGGCGTTCACCAGCCGCTCCGCTTCCCGCGCGTCCATTTCCTTCATGTGGTTCTCTCCTTCAAAGGCGCCTTCACTGACAATACGATTGAGGGCGGCGGATTCTGACAGGGAATGAAAAATTTTCTCCCGGAACTAAGAAAACCGCAAATACTTCCGATATATTCCATAGAGTAATAATTGGAAGGGAGCGGTGAACATGGAGCTGCGCACCACGAGGGAGCTGCGGCGCAACGAGCAGCTTTCCAAGGCCATGGCAAAAAAGGCGGACGGGGACGCCCCCGCCCCGGCCCAGTCTGCCCAAAAACAGCCCCCCGCAGACAAGCTCACCCTGTCCAAGCAGGCGCTGAGCTTTTTGGAGGAGCAGAACCGAAAGCGGCTGGAGCAGGACATGGAGCGGGAACAGCGCCGTCAGGCGCGGATGAGCAACAGCCTGAGCCAGCTGGAGAGCTCCAAGGGCCACCTGGACCGGCTGGACAAGGCGCTGAAGGTGCTCAGCAAGTGCCAGAAAATCGCCGCGTCCATCATGAAGGGCAACCGGGTGCCCCCGGAGGACCTGCGGTACCTGATGGAGAACGACCCGGAGGGCTACAAGCTGGCCATGGCCATGCGCCGCCAAAATCCCGACCCCAAGGACGAAAAGAGCGTGCTGGACGAGGAGGACAAAAACGGTGGCTCTGTGGAGGGCGCGGAGAGCGGCGGCGGCGAATCCCCGTCCGTAGAGGCCGCCGGCCCCTCCCCCGGCGGCGGGGAGGCGGCCACCACTACGGAATGAGCTTTGGGGGCTGACGCGATGAGAATTGAACATTTTCCAAACTTCTTCCAGACTGCGCCCAACGCGGCACAGCAGTCCACGCCCGTGGAACGGCTTGTCTCCATACTGAACGAAAAGGCAGGAGAAGCTTCCCCGCTGGAGGCCGCAAGACAGGCGCTTCTTGCCGCAAAATCCCGGCTCGAACAGCACCGAGACGAACAGATCGAGCAGGCTCTGGACAGTTATCTCGCCCTTCGCTCCCGCCAGACCTCTTACGAGGAACAGCTGAGCGCGCAGCAGAAGCAGCTGGAAGGCTTCCAGTCCCTGACCAGCCGCTATGACGCGCTTTCATCGGAGCTGGCATCCGCCCGGGCAGACTGCCCAGAACCGGACCTCGCACAGTCTCTCCGTATGAGTGCGCTGGAAGATGAACTTGCGGCGGCGGACCGCAGTATCTCCGCCGTGGTGGAGCAGGCAAACCGCTATGCCAACAGCCAGAGGCAGTATGCTTCCTATCTGGAAAATACCAGTCAGAACGGATACGCCGCCTTTGAATATCAGAACCAGCCGCAATACACCAGAGAAAATTTTGTATCCCAATCGTCCGATATGATTGAGGCCCTGGAAACGGGGGCCGGACAGTGGCAGGAGCGCGTCTCCTCCTACTGTGAGCAGTTCGGCCTGACCCCCTACGATTTTGAGTGTTATCTGCAAGAGCGGAACAAGCTGGCTGATGCCTGCCTCGCCGCCCAGCAGAGGCTTTCAGAGCTGCTGTACGCCGCCAATGACACGGCTCCGGCCCGAAGTGACGAAGAAGCCGCAGAATTTAACGTGAACGCATAAACGCTGTAAAACGTAACAAGCTCCCGCCCGAATTTACTGGGCGGGAGCTTTGTTTTACAGCACCACCAGCTCGCCGTCTACCGCGTCTACAGTGAGCGTGGAATCGGGCACGGCCTCCCCGGCGATGATTTTCCGGCCCACCAGGTTCTCCACCGTATGCTGGAGATACCGGCGCAGGGGCCGGGCGCCGTACATGGGATCGTAGGCGGAATCCAGAATCAGGGATTTGGCGGCGTCCGTCAGTTCCACCTTCAGCCGCTTGTCCGCCAGGCGGCGGTTCAGGCCGGTGAGCAGCAGGTCGATGATGTGGTAAATGTTTTCCCTTGTCAGCGGCTTGTAGAACACAATCTCGTCCAGCCGGTTCAAAAACTCCGGCCGGAAGGAGCGTTTCAGCAGCTCGTCCATCTGGGCCCGGGCCTCGCCGGACACCTCGCCGTCCGGCCCGATGCCGTCCAGCAGGTACTGGCTGCCCAGGTTGGAGGTGAGGATAATCACAGTGTTCTTGAAGTCCACCGTCCGGCCTTGACTGTCCGTAATCCGGCCGTCGTCCAACACTTGCAGTAATACGTTGAACACATCCGGGTGGGCCTTCTCCACCTCGTCAAACAAAATCACGCTGTAGGGGTGGCGGCGCACCGCCTCGGTGAGCTGGCCGCCCTCCTCGTAGCCCACGTACCCCGGAGGGGCCCCGATGAGCCGGGACACCGAGAACTTCTCCATATACTCGCTCATGTCGATGCGCACCAGGTTCTTCTCGCTGTCGAACAGCGCCTCGCTTAGGGCCTTGGCCAGCTCCGTCTTACCCACGCCGGTGGGGCCCAGGAACAGGAAGGAGCCGATGGGCTTGTCGGGGTCGGCAATGCCGGCGCGGCTTCTCAAAATGGCCTCGCTCACCAGCCGCACGGCCTCCTCCTGGCCCACCACCCGCTTATGCAGGATGTCCTCCAGGTGGAGCAGCTTTTCCCGCTCGCCTTCCATGAGCTTTGCCACCGGGATGCCCGTCCAGCGCTCCACAATCCGGGCAATTTCTTCTTCCGTCACCTTGTCCCGGAGCAGATTGTCCTCCTTGGACTGGGCGGCGAACGCCTCCTGCTCCTCCAGCTGCTTTTTCAGTTCGGGGATGGCGCCGTATTGGAGCTGGGCGGCCTTTTCCAGGTCGTACTCCCGCTGGGCCTTCTCCAGCGCGGCGTTGGCGGCTTCCAAATCCTCCCGCAGCTTCTGCACCTTGCCGATGGCGTTCTTCTCGTTCTCCCACTTGGCCTTGCCCGCGTTGAACTCATCCCGCAGCTCGGCCAGCTCCTTCTGAATATCCGCTAAGCGGGACTGGGAGAGCTGGTCGTCCTCCTTCTTCAGCGCCGCCTCCTCAATCTCGCACTGGATGATTTTTCTCGAAATCACGTCCAGCTCGGTGGGCATGGAGTCCATCTCCGTGCGGATCAGGGCGCAGGCCTCGTCGATGAGGTCGATAGCCTTGTCGGGCAAAAAACGGTCGGTGATATAGCGGTTGCTCAGGGTGGCCGCGGCCACAATGGCCCCGTCGGTGATTTTTACCCCGTGGAACACCTCGTAGCGCTCCTTCAGGCCCCGGAGAATGGCCACCGCGTCCTCCACCGTGGGCTCGGACACCATCACGGGCTGGAAGCGGCGCTCCAGGGCGGCATCTTTTTCGATATACTGCCGGTACTCGTTGAGGGTAGTGGCCCCGATGCAGTGCAGCTCCCCTCTTGCCAGCATGGGCTTTAAGAGGTTGCCCGCGTCCATGGCCCCCTCGGTCTTGCCCGCGCCCACAATGGTGTGCAGCTCGTCGATGAACAGCAGAATGCGGCCCTCGGACTGCTTCACCTCGTTGAGCACGGCTTTCAGGCGTTCCTCGAACTCGCCCCGGTACTTGGCACCGGCGATAAGCGCACCCATATCCAGGGCGAAAATGGTCTTGTCCTTCAGTCCTGCGGGCACATCGCCCTTCACAATGCGCTGGGCCAGCCCCTCGGCGATGGCGGTTTTGCCCACGCCCGGTTCGCCAATCAGGACGGGGTTGTTTTTGCTTTTGCGGCTCAAAATGCGAATCACGTTGCGAATCTCGTCGTCCCGGCCAATCACCGGGTCCAGCTTGTTCTGCCTCGCCCGCTCCACCAGGTCGGAGCCGTACTTTTTCAGCGCCTCATAGGTCTCCTCGGGGTTGTCGGAGGTAACCCGCTGGTTTCCCCGCAGGGCGGCCAGGGCCTGCATGACCTTTTCCTTGTCCACGTTGTAGGTGCGGAAAAGCTCCTTCAAACCGCTCTCAGCGGTGTCGATGAGGGAGAGCAGAATGTGCTCCACCGAGACAAACTCGTCCTTCATGCTCCCCGCGATGGTCAGCGCCTGGTTCAGCGCCCTGTCCACCCCAGCGGAGACGTATACCTTGTCCGCCTCCCGCCCCGAGCCGGACACCTTGGGCAGCTTCTCCACCTCGTGGCGCACGGCGGCCCGGAAGGACTCCACCGTCAGCCCCATATGGGTGAGCAGCTGGGGAATGAAGCCCCCCTCCTGCTCCACCAGGGCCAGGAGCAGGTGGCACTGCTCAATCTGCTGATTGCCGTGCTGATTGGCGATATTCTGGGCGTTCTGAATGGCCTCCAGGGACTTCTGGGTAAATTGGTTCATGTTCATGAAGTTCACTCCTTTTCGGGAAGCGCGAAGCCGTCGTGAGCAGCACGGATGGACCGGAGCGAGGCCGAGCGCAGGCCTACGAAAGCAGGCCGGAGACCAGGCCGAGACGGAGGGAAGCCGTGCGTCGCGAGCAGGCGGAGCGTGACAACATCGGCCACGCACGCGCTCCAATCTGTAGTTTCACTTTTAGTATACCCCGTCCCGCCCGGATTTCATGAACTCCATGTAAACAATTAGCACTCTCTTATTGAGAGTGCTAATTTCCCATTTTAATCATTGAGCAGCCCGGAATCCGCCATGGACACCATATCGTCGTTGGCCACAATCAGGTGGTCCACCAGCTCAATCCCCGCCTCCCGCAGCACCCGCTTCAGCCGCAGGGTGGTGTCCAGGTCGGCGGCGGACCACAGCGCCACCCCGGACACATGGTTGTGGGCCAGGGCCACCCGGGTGGCGTTGCTGGCCAAGGCGGCCTCCAGCACCTTTCGCGCGGTAATCTGCACCGCGTCCGCCACGCCCTCCCCCAGCCGCTTGGTGACAATCACCCGGTTTCTGCTGTCCATGCACACCAGGTAGGCAATCTCATTGCGCTGGCCCCAAAACAGGGGCATCAGCAGCTCCTGATACTGCCAGGTGCTGACAATCTGTCCATCAAAGCTGGCCGCCTCCTGCAAATACCGGGCGGAGGCCGCTGGAATCAGCCGGAGCAGCACCGCGGTGTTGTGCCCCACGCCGTCCACCTCCAGCAGCTGCTCATAGGTGGCGTGGAACACCCCGGCCAGCGAGCCAAAGTGGTCAATCAGCCGGTGGGCCAGCGGGTTCACATCCCCCTGAGGGATGGCGTAAAACAGCAGCAGCTCCAGCACCCGGTGGGCGGGCAGTCCATTGAGGCCGTTAGCCAAAAACTCGTCCTTCGTCCGTCTGCGGTGGCCAGTATGGATGCTGGGCGCCTTCCTCTCCCCCATGGGCGCTCAGCCCCTGGGGCCGTATTGGGCCAGGTAGTCCTCCATCCGGCCCAGCATGGCGTCGTCGATGTACACCCTGCCGTCCACCTCCTTGTTGTGCAGGCAGTCAATCACGTCCCGGATGGTGACGATGGGGCACACCTGGATGCCGTAGTCCTGGCGCAGCTCGTCCAGGGTGGTGCAGTCCTTTGTCCCCCGCTCCATGCGGTCCACGCTGACGAACAGGGCGGCGAATTTCACGTCCGCCACCGATTTGAACAGCTCGATGGTCTCCCGCACGGCGGTGCCCGCGGTCACCACATCCTCAATGATGGCGATGCGGTCCCCGTCCTGGGGCTTGTAGCCCACCATAGCGCCCCCCTCGCCGTGGTCCTTGGCCTCCTTGCGGTTGAAGCAGTAAGGCAGGTCCCGGCCATGGTTTCGGTACAGCGCCGACGCGGCGCCCACCGCCAGGGGAATGCCCTTATAGGCCGGGCCAAACAGAGCGTCAATCCCCTGGGGCATATGCTCCTGAATGCAGGCGGCGTAATAGTCCCCCAGGCGGGACGCTTGGGCGCCCGTCTTGTAGTTGCCGGTGTTGACGAAATAGGGGGTCTTACGCCCAGACTTGGTGGTAAAGTCTCCAAAGGTGAGCACGCCCGAGCGCACCATAAAATGAATGAATTCCTCCCGGTAGTTCATGTGAACCGCACCCTTTCTATCCATAATTGAGGAGATTATATCATTTTCTGCCGGGGGCGGCAAGGGGTTCCGGCACAACTTTCCCGGCAGACCGCCCGGCGGCGCTCCGCGCCAAACTTTAGACTATCTTAACTCCGGACTAACGAAATCTTAGCGCCCATAGCGCACAGCACCACCACCATGCCATATCAAAATTTGCAAATAGAATAAAAGGAGCGCGTCAACAGCAGGCTGACGCGCTCCTTCTACTCTATGTCTATTTTCTAAATCGCTGACGGGCCAAAGCCCGGTTTACTCCACGTCCAAATTCTCAAACATCCGCAGGGCGATCACCATGGCCTCCTGGATGCTGGCGCTGCCCAGGGGGTCGAATTTGTTATCCCCCTTGCCGTTTACGATCTTGTTATCCGACATGAACGCCACCGCGTCCATGGCCCAGCCCGCCACCTTGTCATTATCGGCAAAGGTGGTGGCCTCTACCTTGGGAATCTCGCCGCCCAGCCTGGTATACACACGGGACAGCATCAGCGCGGCCTCTTGGCGGGTCACCAAATCGTTAGGGGCAAACTTCCCATCGCCTTTGCCGTCCACAATGCCCAGGGCGTTGGCCTGGATGACAACGGGGTCGGTGGTGTCAGAGAAGGGGCTGCCGCCGGGGGCGGGGGCCTCCTCGCCGCTCATAGCTTCGTACAGCTCCACGGAAAGGGCCGCGAACTCGGCGCGGGTGATGTTCACCGTGAAATCATCCCCCAGACAGTCCGGCATGAGGCCCTTGACCGCCGCGCTGTCCACCTGCTCCCGCGCCCAGTCGGCCACCTTGGCGTCTACGGTGACGGCAAAATAAGCCGAAGAATTGTCCCCTCCGCCGCTTACGCAAAAGTTTGTCAACAGCGCAATGCCGTTGTAGAAATTGGAACTTCTGCCGCCATATAAAAGGATATATTCCGCGCCGTTTTCCGTATGCACCTGGGGCGGAACCACCTCTTTGCCGGTTTTGTCAATGATGCCGGCCATAGGGCGCTTCTGGGGCTTGGAGGCTTGCTCATCGTTATACCAATCAGAAACTACCGCGAAGCCCCCGGAGAAGGGGCTTGCACCCCTTTCGTACCTGCAGGGGATGACCAGCTTGCCGGTCCTGTCAATATAGCCCCATTTGCCGTCCTCCTTCACCGCCGCAAAGCCCTCGGAGAAGGAGGAAACGTCATCATACGAAACGGAAAGGACCTCCTTGCCGGTCTTGTCAATAAAAGACCACCCTTCCCCGGATACAAGTACCGCCGCGAGGCCCTCGGAGAAGGAAGAAACTTTGTCATACTGGAAGGGGATGACCTCCTTGCCGGTTTTGTCGATAAAGCCCCATTTTCCGTCTTTCTCCACCGCCGCAAGGCCCTCAGAAAAAGACACTGCTGTGTGATACTGACGGGGAATTACCTCCTTGCCGGTTTTGTCAATGTAGCCAAATTTTCCGTCCTGCAGCACTGTCGCCAAGCCCTCGTGGAACGCCTCCAAAGGTTTGAACGTCGAGGAGGAACCATCAGGCTGCAAATATTCAGCCCAGGAATATTGGAAGGGGATTACTGTCTTGCCGGTCTTGTCGATAACACCAAATTTGCCGTCCTTCTCTACCGCCGCCAAGCCCTCGGAGAATTCCCCGACCGAGTCATATTCAGCGGGTATGACCACCTTACCCGTCTTGTCGATATAGCCTGCCTTTTGCCCGCCGTTCTCATGTACCCACAGCTGCGCAAGGCCCTCGTGGAAGTTACCCATCCCATACTTTACCTTACCCTCGTATTCCTCCACAATGGGGGCGGGGAGTTGGACAATCTTCACCTCCGCCGCGAACGCCGGGACAGTCAGGCCCAGGCAGAGCGCCAGGGCCAGCGCCAGGGAAAACAGTTTTTTCCTCATGTTGTTCTCTCCTTTTTTATATGGTTGTTGGCTTTCTCAATGGTACGGCCCCAGGGGGTGGTACTTCCCTTCCCGGCCCCCGGCGGGCCTTCCCATCGAGGCAAACAGAAAGCGGCGCGGGATTTAAAACCCCACACCGCAGATATACATAGACACATGCCCCCTTGTAAAGCGGCGGGATTTCCGCTATAATGGGGGTTGGCGTAGCATATTGCTATTGTGTGGGAGGGTCGTGCTCCCGCATAGGGGCGTGAGGTGGTAACGACACTTCACGCCCTGCCTTTATTTGCCTCGGTGCCCCTATTCTACACCATTTGCGCGCAGGGCGCAAGCCGTTTTTACAATAAAGTGGGTTTGCGGGCGGTCTGGAAGTGGGCGGCCCGCCACGGACGGAGCCTGGGCGGTTGCCGCACCCCTGGCATGCGGTGGAGCCGGGCGGGTGTCGAAGGGTATGAAAAAACAGGGGGCCGGATTCCGGTCCCCTGTTTTTCGTTTTTTAGGATTCGGCTATGGGTTTTGGTGCTTCCTTGTCTGTACCCGGCATAAGCCGGGGGCCTTAAATCGTCTATTTCTGCTGCGCGCCGCCCTCGCCGGGGCGGAAGGCGGGCACCGCCTGGGGCTCGTCCACAAAGCACACCGCCGCCTCCAAGGCGTCCTCCCCCACGGGGCGCAGCGTCACGCCGCCCTGCTCCACCGTGAGGGACAGCCCCTCCCGGTCGGCCTGAAAAACCACCGCGCCGGGAACGGGCCGGTCGGCCACCTCGTAGCCCAGCCGCTCCAGCGCCAGGGTGAGGGCCGCCGGACCCTGGGCCACGGCCAGTCCGCCGGGAGAGCGCCGCTCTCCCACCCGGTTGGCCGCCCAGGCGCAGTCCGCTCCGGCCAGCAAGTCCCATTGGCCCACCGCACCCCCCGGCCCATCGGTTTTCAACCGTCGGTGAAAGCTGCGGCCCTGGCCGTCGGTGAGGTAGACCGCCACCTCGTCCTCCTCCTGGCGCACAAACAGGGTGGCGGGGAGGTGGTAGTACCGCCCCAGCCACGCCCCGCAGCCCGCGCAGCCGCCGTCGTGGAATTTGACCTCGCCCCCCGCCAGCGCCGCGCCGCAGCCAGCGGCCCGGGCCAGCGTTCGGGCCAGCTCCCCGCCGCCGCTGCCGATGGCCACCGCCCCCAGTGCGCCCAGCCGCAGGCCCAGCTCATACAGGTCCTGTCCCAGCCGTGTCCGTTCCTCCATCTTGAACCCCTCCCGGAAGGGCGTCGTCACCGCCCGTTTCCAAAGAGTTTTCCCCATCACAGCCCAGGTTATACACCGCGGCCACCTCCCGCAGCCGCGTTTGAAAGTCCTTCACCGCCCAGTCGGGCGCAAGCACCTCCACCCCGCCGCCCAGACCGAACAGCCAGCCCCACAGCGGCGGGCTGACCACCACCTCCAGCGCGGCGGTAAAATGCTCCTCCCCGTCGGGGACCAGGGGCACGTCCAGGCCGAAGCGGTCGATGACCACCCCGGCCAAATTATTTTTGAACCGCAGCCGCAGCTGGCAGGGCTCTCCCGCGTACATCCCGAAGTGCCGCCGGGCATAGCCCTCCGCCGTCCACTCCCCCCGGGGGGTGCCCGCCATGCCGGTAACGGCGATGTCCGCCATTTTGTCCACCCGGTAGTGGCGCAGCTCCTTTCTCAGCTCGTCCCATCCCGCCAGGTAGTAGTTTTCGCTGTCCCAAATCAGGCCGAAGGGGGTCAGGCGGTATCTCGTCCCCTCCCGGCGGAACACCCGCTCCCGGTTCACATTGTACTCAAAATAGCGGAAGGTAATCATTCGGTTGGCGGCGATGGCCCCGTGCAGCCGGTCCACGTTGTAAAAAATGCTCTCGTTCATGGTTTTCACCCGGCGGTCCACATAGACCTGCCGCTGGAGCTGCCGGGCCTGGTGGACGCAGGCCAGCCCCTCCAGCTTGCGGATGAGCACGTCGCTTTTCCGCTTGGTGAGGAACCGGCTGGACTGCACCGCGTCCACCAGCAGCTTCAGCTCCGCCAGCTCGAAGTCCCGCTGGCCGATGTACCAGCCGCCGTTCCGGCCCCGCTTGGCCTGCACGTCCAGCCCCAGCTCCCGGAGCTGCTCCATGTCGTCATACAGGCTCTTTCGCTCGGCGGACAGGCCCCACCGGGCCAGCTCGTCCTGCATATCCTGCCGGGTGATGGGGTGGTCCTCGTCGCTGCGCTCCAGCAGGAGCTTGGCTAAAATGGGCAGCTTGCGCTTGCAGTTTGGGGTTTTCGACATTGCCGCCGCCTCCTTTCAAGGACAGGGTATCAAATATCCTGTCCGTTATATAGGGATATTATAACAGGCCGGGCCCCAAAGCGCA
>CAQCFX010000044.1 GCA_948766235.1 uncultured Oscillospiraceae bacterium
GCGGCCTGGGCGGCCTCGGTCTTCTGCTGGGAGCTGGCGGCGAACTCGTCCAGCTCCTCCCGGGTGATGCCCCAGATGTCGCAGATGTTCTCGGCGGTGGTGCCCATGTGGTAGTTGTTATAGGCGTCCCACAGACCGTCGTTCACCATGGTGTCCACCATCTTGGTGTTGCCCATGCGGGCGCCCATGCGGGCGGAGGGGACGGAGTAGGGGGCCATGGTCATGTTCTCGGTGCCGCCGCAGACAATCACGTCCGCGTCCCCGGCCAGGATGGCCCGGGCGGCCTCGATGACGGACTTCATGCCGGAGCCGCACACCATGCCCACGGTGTAGGCGGGGACGGAGTAGGGCAGGCCGGCCTTCACGCCCACCTGGCGGGCGGGGTTCTGGCCCTGACCGGCGGTGAGGATGCAGCCGAACATCAGTTCATCCACCTGCTCGGGCTTCAGGCCGGCGCGCTCCAGCGCGGCCTTGACCACCACGGCGCCCAGGTCGGACGCGGGGATATTGGCCAGAGAGCCCTGGAAAGAGCCAACCGCCGTGCGGCAGCAGCTGACAACGTATAAATCTTTCATGAACAATGACCTCCAATAACTTAGATGTGAATTTGCGCGGAATGAACAACCATAAAAATTATATACTTGATTGTCCAGAAAATCAACAGGGGAACCCCATTTTTTTGGGGAAGAACACAACAATTTTTGTATGAGGGGCGTTACGGTCCCATAATGCAGAAGGTATCGAAAGGAGACCGAAACGGCTCAGCGTTCGCGCTGCTCACGACGGCTCCGCGCTTCGCCGTACGGCTTTCTCTATTTCGCACACCACCAGCGGCGTGAGGGACAGGGCCAGCACCACCAGCCACTCCACGCCGTTCAGGGCGCACACCTGGAACACGCCCATCAGCGGCGGGGCCAGGAGCACGCACAGCTGGAGGGCCATGCCCACCAAAAACGCCTTGTTCATGGCCGGGTTGGACAAAAGCCCGATGCGGGCGATGGACTGCTTTTCGCTGCGCACGTCAAAGGCGTGGAACAGCTGGCAGAAGGTGAGGGTGGCGAAGGCCATGGTGTTGGCGGTGGCGTCGGCCAGGGAGGGGTCGCTGAGCACGTATTCCCCCAGCCAGTAGGCCGCCAGGGTGAGCAGGCCCACCATGACCCCCTGCCACGCCAGGCGGAGGGAAAAGCTCTTGTTGAACAGCGGCTCGCCGGCGGCCCGGGGCCGCTCCTCCATCACCGAGGGCTCCACCGGCTCCATGCCCAGGGCCAGGGCGGGCAGAGAGTCGGTGACCAGGTTCAGCCACAGCAGCTGCACCGCCACCAGGGGGGGCTGGTGGAAGTTAAAGAGGGTGGCCAGAAACAGGGTGACAATCTCGCCGATGTTGCAGGAGAGCAGGTAGTGAATGGCCTTTTTGATGTTGGAGTAGATGCCACGGCCCTGCTCCACCGCCTTGACGATGGTGGCGAAGTTGTCGTCGGTGAGAATCATGTCCGCCGCGCCCTTGGCCACGTCGGTGCCGGTGATGCCCATGGCGCAGCCGATGTCCGCCACCTTCAGGGCGGGGGCGTCGTTCACTCCGTCCCCGGTCATGGCCACCACCATGCCCTTTTTCTGCCACGCCTTCACAATGCGCATTTTGTGCTCCGGGGACACCCGGGCGTAGACGGCGAATTTGTCCACGTCCTGCTCCAGCAGCTCCTGGGGCATGAAGTCCAAATCCTCCCCGGTGATGGCCAGGTCGCCGGGGCGGAAGATGTCCAGCTCCCTGGCGATGGCCACGGCGGTGAGCTTGTGGTCGCCGGTAATCATCACCGGGCGGATGCCCGCGGCGTAGCACTGCTCCACCGCGTCCTTCACCTCCAGGCGGGGCGGGTCAATCATGCCGGCCAGGCCCACAAAGGTGAGGCCGGTCTCCAGCTCCCGGCTGTCGGGGGTTCCGGCGGGCAGGGCGTCAATGTCCTTATAGCCGCAGGCCAGCACCCGCAGGGCCTGCTCGGCCATGGCGGCGTTGGCCGCCTCCACGTCCCGGGCCAGGGCGGCGGTGAGCGGGACGGCGGAACCGGCCAGAATGTGGGTGCACCGGGACAGCAGCACGTCGGGGGCGCCCTTCACCATTACCCGGAAGCGGCCGGGGCGGTCGGGCAGGGGGTGGACGGTGCTCATCAGCTTGCGCTCGGAGTCAAAGGGCAGCTCGGCGGCACGGGGCAGCTCCCGCTCCAGGGCGTTTTTGTCCAGGCCGTCGGCCAGGGCCGCGTCCACCAAAGCGGTCTCGGTGGGGTCGCCGGCGGTTTTGCCGTCCAGGGAGAGCACCGTGTCGTTGCACAGTGCGCAGATGGTCAGCGCCTCCCGGCGGTGCCGGTCCCCCGCGGTCCACACCTGCTTCACCGTCATGCGGTTCTGGGTGAGGGTGCCGGTTTTGTCCGAGCAGATAACCCCGGCGCAGCCCAGGGTCTCCACCGCGGGGAGCTTTTTCACAATGGCGTTGTGGCGCACCATGCGCTGCACCCCTAAAGCCAGCACGATGGTGACGATGGCGGGCAGGCCCTCGGGGATGGCGGCCACCGCCAGGGACACCGCGGCCATGAGCATCTCCAAAATGGGCCGGTGGTAGAGCATCCCCACCCCGAACATCACCGCGCACACCGCCAGGCACACGAAGGACAGGGTTTTGGAAATCTCGGTCATTTTCCGTTGGAGGGGGGTGGAGGCGTCCCCCTCCCCCATGAGCATCCCGGCGATGCGGCCCACCTCGGTGTCCATGCCGGTGGCGGTGACGGCGCACACCGCCCTGCCGTTGGTGATAACCGTGGACGAGATGACCATGTTGGTCCGGTCGCCCAGCACCGTTTCCGCCGGGAGGACGTTTGCGGCCTGCTTGGTGACGGGGACGGACTCGCCGGTCATGGCGGATTCGTCCGCTTTCAAATTGGCGCACTCCAGAATGCGGGCGTCGGCGGGGACCAGGTCCCCCGCCTCCAGCACGATGATGTCGCCGGGGACCAGCGCGTCGGTGTCCAGGCGGATCTGCTGTCCGTCCCGGATGACCTTGGCCAGGGGGGCGGACATTTTTTGCAGGGCCTCCAGCGCCTTTTCCGCGCTGTTCTCCTGAGAGATGGAGATGCAGGCGTTGACCACCACAATCACCAGAATGATGACGGCCTCCACCCAGTCCTCCCCGCCGGAGGACACCAGGGACAGGGCCGCCGCCAGAAGCAGCACGATAATCATGGGGTCCTTCATCTGGTTGAGGAAGCGGGTCCACAGCGGCTCCTTTTTGGCCCCGGACAGCTTGTTGGGGCCGTGCTTTTCCAGGCGCTCCTGGGCCTGACGGGCGGACAGGCCGGCGCTCTGGGTGACGCCCAGCTCGGACAGCGTCTGGCCGGGGGTTTTGGCATACCATTGGCTCATGTACGCAACACTCCTTTTTCTTTCATTCTAAACTATACCAATCCCAGGGGTCGAATGATAGGGAAGGGGGACAAGCAGAAAAGAAAAAAGACCTATCCACAGCCTTTCGGGCTGTGGATAGGTCTTATCGTTTCAAACGGAGCCAGACGGGTGAAGCCCGCCTTGCTGTTGACGTCCGTCACGGGGCAAAGCCACCCCGCCGATTACTCCCCTATCGCAAGGAAAATCATAGCAGAAAAGGGAGAGTATGTCAAGGGGGAAAGCGACCCGGCGATGCGCCCAATCCGAGCGTGACAACGTCAAAACGGGAGAACAGCGGCCCAGGGAAGCCCTCCCCCTCGCTTGGAGGCAGTCATAGGCTACGGGGCGCGCGGATGACTGCCTCAGCTCGGGAGAGGGCTCCCCTGGGCGTCTCACGGGAAGCGCGGAGCACCCGCTCAATCCCCTGCGGGCTGCTCACTCTCCGTGGGCTGGGCCTGGTTCATCACCGCGTTTTGATAGGCAGCGTAGCGCTCATAGAAGCTGGGCACGTCCAGCGCGTCCAGCTCGGGGGCGCGGGTGAGCTGGGCGGACTCCAGCAGGCCGGAGAGCTGCTGGTCCAGGGCGTGCTCCCGGAAGGCGTCGTCATAGCTGTGGATGTCCTCCACCTCGCCGCGAAGGATGATGTGGTAGCCGTAGGTGGACTCCACAAGGCCGGAAATCTCCCCGGGCTTCAGGGCGAAGGCGGCGGCCTCAAACTCGGGAACCATCTCCCCGGGGGTGGCGGTGTAGCCGTCGGGGGCGGCCAGGGCGCCGTCGCTGTTGCGGCCGTCCTCGCTGAGCGCGTTCATCAGCTCGTCGAACTTGGCGCTCAGGTCATCGGCGGCCTGGAGCTGGGCCAGGGTGTCCTCCGCCTGCTTCTTTTTCTCGGCAATCTCCTCGTCGGAGAGGGGCTGGCGGTTGTCGTCCACCGTTTTGAACAGGATGTGCTTCACCTGGTAGACGTAGTCGCCCAGCATTTCGTCGGTGACGGTGGGCACCGACGCGGCCAGCACATTTTCATAGTAGGCGTTGGTGGTGAAGATGTATTCCATGGCGTCGTCGCTCAGGCCGTAGGCGGTCTTCAGCAGGTCGTACTGCTCCTGGCCCTGGGCCATCATGGCGTCCCGGGCCTGCTGGACCTGGGCGTCGGTGGGCAGGCAGCCCAGCTCCGCCGCCCGCTGGCGCAGAAGAATGTTATAGGCGCACAGGCTCACCGCGTCGTCCCGCAGGATGTCGGCGTAATCGGTGAGGGTCAGGCCGAACATCCCATACTGGGACAGGAAGTTGTTGCAGCTCATGGCCAGCCAGTACAGGGTCAAGTCCGCGCTGATGCCCGTGCCGTTGACCGTGAGCAGCTCGTCCGCCCCGGACAGGCCGGCGGAGAAGGCCAGCGCGTCCTGGCTCAAATCCACCTCCACGGAGGGCGCGGCGCTGGGGTCGGCGGAGGGCTGGGCGGAGGGGTCGCCGTTGGTGGTCTGGGCGGTGGCGGAGGGGTCGGGGGAGGCATCGGCGTCCCCGCCGCCGCAGGCGCACAGGGACAGGATGAGGGCAAGGGACAGGCACAGGGCCAGAGGTCGTTTCCAGTTTTTCATTTCATTCTCCAATCCAGGAAAGTAGATTTGTCAGGGAAAGCCATGGGTATTATACAGCAAAGAGCAGGGAAATGCAAATTAAGGTTGCGGAGAAGCCGGGAGCAGCGCGGCGTACTTCTCCACCGCCTGGGCGGCCATGCGCAGCGGGTCCTCCCCCTTTTTCAGCTTGAGGGCGAGGGCGGGCTTGTCGCCGGGGGAGAACAGCATCCGGCCGGAGTACTGCCCGGCCAGGGCGGCCACGGCCTCCAGGTCGAATTTCTCCAGGGCAAAGGACAGTGCGCCGGATTTCTGGGTGATTTCCGTGATGGAGCAGGCCGCCGCCTGCCCCCGGAGCAGAGCCACCGAGATCAGGTTGTTCACCTGCCGGGGCGGGTCGCCAAAGCGGTCAATGAGCTCGTCGGTCATGTCGTCCGCGTCCTCCTGGGCGCGGATGCGGGCGATGCGGCGGTACAAATCCATGCGCTGCTCCGGGGAGGGGACGTATTTGTCCGGGATGGAGGCGGCCACGGTGAGGTCCACCGCGCACTCGCTCAGGCGCTGGGGCTTTTCCCCCTTCTCCTCCAGCACCGCCTCCTCCAGCAGCTTCAGGTACAGGTCGTAGCCCACGCTCATGAGGAAGCCGGACTGCTCCGGCCCCAGCAGGTTGCCCGCGCCCCGGATCTCCAGATCCCGCATGGCAATCTTGAAGCCGGAGCCGAACTCGGCGTACTCCCGGATGGCGGACAGCCGCTTGGCGGCAATCTCGGTGAGCACCTTGCCCTGGCGGTAGGTCATATAGGCGTAGGCCCGCCGGGGGGAGCGGCCCACCCGGCCCCGGATCTGGTGGAGCTGGGCCAGGCCCATTTTGTCCGCGTCCTCGATGATCAGGGTGTTCACGTTGGCGATGTCGATGCCCGTCTCAATGATGGTGGTGCACACCAGCACGTCCACCTCCCCGTCGGACACCCGGGTCATCACGTCGGAAAGCTCCTCCTGGCTCATTTTGCCGTGGCCCACGGCCACCTGCGCCCCCTCGCCCAGCATCTCTTTAATGCGGGCGGCGGTGCGCTCAATGGTGTCCACCCGGTTGTGGAGGTAGTACACCTGGCCGCCCCGCTCCAGCTCCCGGCGCATGGCGTCGGCCAGCACAGACCAGTCGTGCTCCAGCACGTAGGTCTGCACCGGCTGGCGGCTGGCGGGGGGCTCCTCAATGGCGGACATATCCCGGATGCCGCTTAGCGCCATGTTCAGGGTGCGGGGGATGGGGGTGGCGGACAGGGTCAATACGTCCACCTGCTTGGAAATCTCCTTCAGCCGCTCCTTGTGGGTGACGCCGAAGCGCTGCTCCTCGTCCACCACCAGAAGCCCCAAGTCCTTGAAGCGCACGTCCTTTTGCAGCAGGCGGTGGGTGCCTATCAGCAGGTCCACCGAGCCGTTCTCCACCCCGGCCAGCGCCTTTTTCATCTGGGCGGGGGTGCGGAAGCGGCTGACCACCTCAATTTCCACCGGGTATTTGGCAAAGCGGCCCCGGGCGGTGAGGTAGTGCTGCCGGGCCAGCACGGTGGTGGGCACCAGGATGGCGGCCTGCTTGCCGTCCAGCACGCACTTCATCACCGCCCGCAGGGCCACCTCCGTCTTGCCGTAGCCCACGTCGCCGCACAGCAGGCGGTCCATGGGCCGGGGGGTCTCCATATCCCGCTTGATTTCCCGGATGGAGCGCAGCTGGTCCTCCGTCTCGTCGTAGGGGAAGTCCTCCTCAAACTCCTTCTGCCAGGGGGAGTCGGGGGAGAAGGCGTACCCCGGCTGGCGCTGGCGCTGGGCGTAGAGCTGGATAAGGCCCTTGGCCAGGTCCTTCACCGCCTTGCGGGTGCGGGTTTTGGCCTTTTCCCACTCCGTCCCCCCCAGCTTGGACAGCTTTTTCTTTTCCGGGTCGTCCCCGCCGCCGATGTATTTGGAGATGGCGTCCAGCTGGGTGGCGGGGAGGTAGAGGGTGTCCGTCCCGGCGTAGGCCAGCTTTACATAGTCCTTTTCCACCCCGTCCACCGTCATCTTCACCATGCCCACGAAGCGGCCGATGCCGTGGTGCTCGTGAACCACCAGGTCCCCGGGGGACAGGTCGGTGAAGGAGTCCACCTTCCGCCGGTCCGCGGCGTGCTTCAGGCGCCGGCCCCGCTTGCGCGGCTCGCTTCCCCCCTCGGTGAGCACGGCGAAGGGACAGCCCACATAGTCAAACCCAGCCGACAGCCCCCCCACCGCGATGGTGATGCCCCCCGGCTGGGGCAGGTCGTGAAGCTGAAAGTCCACGGCGGAGCGTATCTTCCGCTCCCGGAGCATGGACTGTAAGTTCAGCGCCCGCTGCTCGCTGCCCACCAGGACGACGGAGGCGGCCCCGGCGTTTTGCAGCTGGGTCAAATCCGCCGCCGCCGTGTCCAGGCTGGCCCCGAAGGAGGACAGCTGCCGGCCCTGGGCGGTGAGCACCGCCTTGGGGGGCAGGGGGGTGGAGGAGGTGGTGAAGGAGTCCAAAAAACACAGGGCATGGTCGGACAGCTGGGCCATCAGCTCGTCCATGGCGGCGGAGAACACCGCCCTTTTTCCGTCCACGGCCCCGGCTTCGATAAGGGTTTTGATATCCTCGTTCAGCTGCCACAGCCAGTTTCTGCCCCGCTCCGCCACCCGGCTGGACTCGCTGAGGCACACCACCGCCTCCGGCGGCAGGTGGTGGGCGGCAGTGGCCAATTTGGAATAGCGCTCCGGGAGGCGGCAGTCGCTCAGCCGCTCCCAGTTTCCGGCATCGTCCCTGACGGGCAGAAGCTCGCTCACCGGCAGGAACACCGCTTTGTCCAGCCGGCCCACCCGGCGCTGGGAGGACACGTCGAACAGGCCCATGGAGTCCACGTCCTGGTCCCAGAACTCCACCCGCACCGGGTTGTCCTGGCCGGGGGAAAATACGTCCAGAATGCCGCCCCGCAGGGCGAACTGGCCCACGCCCTCCACCTGCTGGCAGCGGGTGTAGCCCAGGGCGGCCAGCCGGTCGGAGAGCTGCTCCAGGTCGTAGCTGCCCTTGGCCTCCAGCTCCACCACATGGGCGGCAAGCTCCCCGGGGGGGAGGGTGCGCTGCAACAGGCCCTCCACCGTGGCGGCAATGAGCCTGGCCCGGCCCTGGGCCATGGCGTGGAAGGCGGCGATGCGCTGGTGCTCCCACTGGCGGGAGGCCACCGCCCCCGGGTGGAACAAAAACTCCCGGGCGCACAGCAAAAGGGCGCTCTCCCCCGTCAGGGCGGTGACGTCGGCGGCCAGCCGGGCGCACTCCCCCTCGTCCGCGCACACCAGCACCACGGGCACGTCCAGCCGGGTGAGAAGCCCGGCGGCGAAGTGGGCGCGGTGGACGGGGGACAGGCCGGACACCTCCACCGGGGAGCGGCCGGACTCTAAATCAGCCGTGAGCCGGGCGAACTCGGGCACCCGGTCTAAAATGTTTAAAAGCTGCTTCATAGTGAGACCTCAAATTGAAAAATATGGAAGGAACGGGCAAAAGACATGGCGGCAGGCCGGAGCGCACCGCTCTGCACGGCGGAGCAGGGCAGGCTACAGTGCGCTCGGGCCCTGCCCCGCGTTGGAGCGGTACGCTCCGGCCTGCGCGGGGGCGATTCCCTCACCGGGGCTGGTCCGAACGGCCCAGCAGATAGTCGGTTGTGACATCGAAATAATCGGCAAGGGCGATTAGATGTTGAACATCCGGATAATTTTTTGCCTTTTCATAGGTATAGACAGAGTATCTCTTAACGCCAATAATTTTGCCGACGGCATCTTGAGACAGTCCACGGGCTTCTCGAAGTTCTTTTACACGTGCCGCGAATTTTTCCATGTAGTAACCCCATTTCTTTATTGACAAGTAGAGTTTAACCTGCTATACTATGTGTAGAGATAAACATACAGGGGGGAGCCGCTATGTCTGAAATTATGAATGAACTCTATTATATGGTAGATGGCTGGGCAGGTCAACAGTATGAAAGCGATGAGGCCACAAAGGGATTAGAGGAGCAAAAATATGCCTTACAGGAGGAAATCGCCTGCCGGGTGGGGGAAAACGGCCAGGAAATGGTGGAAGAACTGTCCAATTTGTGCCTGAAATTAGAGGACATCCATGACAAGGCGTTATTTCGCGCGGCGGTGCGCCTGGGGGCGGAGCTGGCGGGGAGCATGCCCCAACCGAACGGCACGCCCAATTAGGCGCAGAGACGATAGGTGCTCATCTTACTATGTTTGCATACCAGCGGCAGCACCAATCGGCGCATCTGCGTCGAAAGCCGCTGGCGCCGGAAGGGGCCGCGGCCAACTTGCGTATAGGGCTCCCCCGTAAACAGGGGGGTCTCGGGGGGAGGCCCGACTGTGGACGCGAAAGCGTCCACCCGGAGGGCGTCCCCCTGAGTGTGTCTTTGCCTACTTTCTGCACAAGCAGAAAGTAGGGCGCTGGTCCCCAGTGGGGACCGTCCAGCGCCGACCGAGCCGAAGGCCTTCAATTAAAGCGGTTCATCGCCTTCTGCGGTCCATCCTTCAGGAAGCACTCCACCGCGTCGGCGGCGCGCTTCACCGCCGCGTCCATCACCTTTTTGTCCTCGCCCTGGAATTTGCCCAGCACCCAGTCCGCCATGTCGTAGTCCGGGTGGGGCTTGCCGCCCACCCCCACCTTCAGCCGGGGGAACTGGTCGGTGCCCAGGTGCTGGATGATGCTTTTCAGGCCGTTGTGCCCCCCGGCGGAGCCGCCCGTGCGGATGCGCAGCTTGCCCAGGGGCAGGTCCACGTCGTCGGAGATGACCAGTACGTGGTCGGGCGGGATTTTGTAAAACCGGGCCGCCTCCCCCACCGCCTCGCCGGACAGGTTCATGAAGGTGACGGGCTTCATCACCAGCGCCCCCTGAGCGCCGATGGCGGCAGTGGCCGTAAGGGCTTTGAACTTCAGGCGCTGGATGGGGAAGCCGCCCCGCTCCCCCAGCTCGTCCGCCACCAAAAAGCCCGCGTTGTGGCGGGTGTTTTCATATTGGTCTCCCGGATTGCCCAGGCCCGCAATGAGCCAGGAAACCGGGAGCTTTTTTTGGAATAACATGGGGGAACCTCCCGCAAACAGGAATATCCCAGTCCCGTGAGCCGGGGCTGGGCAGGGAAGAACCGCTCCAGGAAGAAGCGTGGAGCCGTCGTGAGCAGCGCGGATGGAACGGAGCGAAGATAAAATCAAGACCCACGCAGTGGGCCTTGATTTTTATCTGAGTCGGAGTGAAGCCGCGCGTTGCGAACAGGCGCAACGTGACAACAGCATACGCTTCCCGGGAACGGGAGTTCTCTCTCTAATTGTATTGTAAAATTTAACACCACAACTTGGATACCGACCGCTCCTCGTAAATGCGCTCGATGGCCTCGGCAAAGAGATGGGCCACGGAGAGGTACTTCACCTTGGGGCACAGCTCGGCGATGTTTTCCTTGGGCTGGATGGTGTTGAGGAAGACCACCTCGTCCAGCACCGAGTCGTTGATGCGCTGGATGGCGGGGCCGGAGAGCACGCCGTGGCTGGCGCAGGCGGTGACGGACTTGGCTTGGCCAATCTCCACCAGGGCCTGGGCCGCGTGGCACAGGGAGCCGCCGGTGTCCACCATGTCGTCCAGCAGGATGACATTCTTGCCGGTGACGTCGCCGATGATGTTCATCACCTCGGAGGAGTTGGCCTTCTGCCGGCGTTTGTCCACGATGGCCATGGGCATATCCAGCTTCTGGGCGAAGGAGCGGGCGCGGGCCACGCTGCCCACGTCGGGAGAGACCACCATGGTCTCGTCATGGACGGGGGCGAAGCGGCGGAAGAAATGGTCCACAAACACGGGGGAACCCATCAGGTTGTCCACCGGGATGTCGAAGAAGCCCTGAATCTGATTGGCGTGCAGGTCCATGGTGAGCACCCGGTCCGCCCCGGCGCGGGTGATCAGGTTGGCCACCAGCTTGGCGGAGATGGGGTCGCGGGGCTTGGTCTTGCGGTCCTGCCGGGCGTAGCCGAAGTAGGGAATCACGGCGGTGATGCGCCCGGCGCTGGCCCGCTTGAGCGCGTCAATCATGATGAGCAGCTCCATCAGGTTGTCGTTCACCGGGGAGCTGGTGGACTGCACCACGAACACGTCGGAGCCGCGGACGGTTTCAAAAATGGAGACGAAATTCTCGCCGTCGGAGAAAGCGCCGGTCTCGGCGTTGCCCAGGGGAATGCTCAGCTCCTTGCAGATGTCAATGGCCAAAGCCCGGTTGGAGCTGCCGGAAAAGATTTTCAGGTCCTTGCCGTGTGAGATCATGCTCGCAACTTCCTCTCTTAGAATATGTTGGGTAAAAATTTTGTGAAAACAGAGAAAATCAACCAGTTTCAAGAACCACCCGCATTATATCAGAAAAGCCGAGGGTTTGAAAGGCTTTTTCAAATATTTAGGGCGATTGTCCCATTTAACTAAAAATTTGTCAAAAAAGAGGGAAAAAGCGGTGAAAACGGCGGGACCTCCCGGTCAGCACCGGGAGGTCAGGGGCAGCCAGCGCTGGATGCGCCGGGTCTGATAGAGATGGACCACCTCGATGGTGGCGCACACCTTGTCGGCGATGTTCACCGCCAGCGCCTCCCGGCACCGGGGCAGGTGAACCGCCAGGGGGAACATATGGGAGACGATGGCGTTTTTCTCCCGCTCGGACAGGTCGGGGCACAGGGCGGAGGCGTTGCGCAGGGCGAACTCCGGGTGGTCCAGGCACTGGTTGCCGGGGTGGGCGGAGCGGTCGGCCGGGTCGTAGAGGTACAAATCGTGCAGCAGCCCCGCCCGGGCGGCGGCCCGGTAGTCCCAGCCCAGATAGCGGGCCAGGCGGAAAGCCACGTAGGACACGAACAGGGAGTGCTGATAGCAGGTGATGGAAAAATGATGCCGCCAGCGGTTCATAGCGCGGACCTCGCTGCTGTCCAGCAGGGAGCCCACGCAGTCCAGGAAGGCGGCGGCGTTTAAATCGTGTTTGGACATAGGAAAAGACCCCTTTCCGAAATCAAAAAATGAAACGAGTCGGTTGGTAGATTTTTTGACACTTTCCGCCCTGTGTCACAAGGGCGCATCAACATTATAGCAGGTGGAAGGTCGCTTGTCAGCCACCTTTCGCAAAATTTAAACTGTAAAATCTGGAAAAATTTTTTGTGCTTGACAGGGGCTGCCGCCCATGCTATGATAACCGTGTTAATACAAATAGTACAGTTAGTACAATTTGAAAGGAGGCGGGGCCATGCTCAGCCTGAACTATCGGGACGGCCGCCCCATCTACGAACAGGTGCGGGACGGCCTGCGCCGTCTTATCATCACGGGGGCCATCCCGCCGGGGGATAAGCTGCCCTCGGTGCGGGGCATGGCGGGGCAGCTGGCCATCAACCCCAACACCATCCAGCGGGCCTACGAGGCGCTGGAGCAGGAGGGCTACGCCTACTCGGTGCCGGGGAAGGGGAGCTTCGCCGCCCTGCCCCAGGACGTCACGGACAAACGGCGGGAGGAGCTGCTCTCCAAGCTGGACGCCATTGTCCAGGAGCTGGTCTACCTGGGGATGAGCCGCCAGGACGTGGCCCGGCGGTGCACAGGAAGCGCGGAGCCGTCGTGAGCAGTGCGGATGGACTGGAGCGAGGGCGAGCGGAGGGCCGCAGGGCGGCCCGGAGACCAGCCCGAGTCGGAAGGAAGCCGCGCGTCGCGAACAGGCGCAGCGTGACAAGGAGGAATGAACATGATTGAGGTCAAAAACGTGGTCAAAAGCTTCGACGGCTTTCACGCCCTGGACGATCTGACCATGACGGTGCCCAAGGGGGCTATCTACGGCCTGGTGGGGCCCAACGGGGCGGGCAAGTCCACCATTCTGCGCCACCTGTGCGGGGCCTACCGCCAGGACAGCGGCGAGATACTGCTGGAGGGCGCGCCCATCTATGAAAACCCCGGGGTGAAAAAGCGCATGGCGGTGATTCCCGACGAGCTGTACTACTTCAACTCCGCCTCCACCCGGGACCTGATGAAGTTTTACAAGGGTATCTACCCCACCTTCGACATGGAACGGTACGCCAAGCTGAAGGAGGCCTTCCCCGCCGTGGACGAAAAGCGGCCCATCCGCAGACTGTCCAAGGGGATGCAGAAGCAGTCGGCGTTCTGGCTGGCCCTGAGCTGCCGGCCGGACTACCTGCTGCTGGACGAGCCGGTGGACGGCCTGGACCCGGTGATGCGCCGGCAGGTGTGGTCCCTGCTCATGGGGGACGTGGCCGAGCGGGGGACCACGGTGCTGGTGTCCTCCCACAACCTGCGGGAGCTGGAGGACGTGTGCGACCATGTGGGCATTTTGAGCCACGGCAAGGTGGCGCTGGAGCGCTCCCTGTCCGACCTCCAGGGGGGCACGGTGAAGCTGCAGATTGCCTTTGCCGACGAGACTCCCCCGGATCTGCCCGCGGGGCTGAACGTGGTGCACACCGACCGGGTGGGCCGGGTGTACACCTACATCGTCCGGGGGAGCGCGGAAGAGGTGGAGGCCCAGTTCAAGCCCTTCGCCCCGCTGTTCATGGAGGCCCTGCC
>CAQCFX010000045.1 GCA_948766235.1 uncultured Oscillospiraceae bacterium
GATGAACTTTCTGCTTCGCACCTACTCCTGGATGTCCATTCTGGAGAACAACGGTCTGCTCAACCAGCTGTTTCGGGCCATCGGCCTGCTGGAGCTGCTGGGGGTGGAGTACATCCCCATGATCGGCACCCCCGGGGCGGTGGTGCTGGGCATGGTGTATAACTACCTGCCCTTTATGATTCTGCCCATCTACTCCGTCATTGTCAAGCTGGACGGCTCCCTGGTGGAGGCCGCCCGGGACCTGGGGGCGGACGGGGTGCGGGTGTTCCGCAAGGTGATTTTCCCCCTGTCCCTGCCGGGGATTTTGTCCGGGGTGACCATGGTGTTTGTCCCCTCGGTGTCCACGTTTGCCATCTCCACCCTGCTGGGCGGCGGCGCGCAGCAGACCATGCTGGGCGACCTTATCGAGCAGCAGTTTTTGGGCGGGGCCTATAACCCCCATCTGGGCGCGGCCATCTCCATGGTGATGATGGTCATCGTGGTGGTGTGCATGGTGGTCATGAACCACTTCGGCGAGGGCGAAGAACAGGCGGTGATGCTGTAATGAAAAAGCAAAGCCGCATTGGAAGCCGCCTGTTTATCGGCCTGGTGTTTCTGTTTTTGTACCTGCCCATTTTCCTGCTGATTGTCTTTTCCTTCAACGCGGGGGACTCCAGCGCCGTGTGGCAGGGCTTCTCCCTGGAGTGGTACAAGGCCCTGTTCCGAAACCGGCTTATCATGGAGAGCCTGTACACTACCCTGTTGGTGTCCCTGCTGGCCACCGTCATCGCTACGGTGGCGGGCACCTTTGCAGCCATTGGCCTGTATGCCCTGCCCCGCCGCCGGCGGGACGCGCTGCTGGTGGTGAACGACATCCCCATGATGAACGCGGACATTGTCACCGGCGTGTCCCTGTGCCTGTTCTTTGTGGCCTTTTTTCAGCTCTGGGGGGCCTTTGCCCAGTGGCTGAACGAAGCGCAGTCCCTGATTGTGCTGCCCGACACGCTTCATCTGGGCTTTACCACCATGCTGCTGGCTCACGTGGCCTTCAATATCCCCTATGTCATTTTGAACGTGGCCCCCAAGCTGCGCCAGATGGACAAAAACCTGGTGGACGCCGCTCAGGATTTGGGCTGCACCTGGATGCAGGCATTCTGGAAGGTGATTCTGCCGGAGATTAAGCCGGGCATTGTGTCCGGGGCGCTGATTGCCTTTACCATGTCCATCGACGATTTCGTCATCTCCTATTTCACCGCCGGCTCGTCCACCTCCACCCTGGCCATGCGCATCTACTCCATGACGAAAAAGCGGATTACCCCGGAGGTCAACGCGGTGTCCACCCTGCTGTTTTTGTCGGTGCTGGTGCTGCTGGTGCTGAACAACGTGCGGGAAATCCGCCAGGAGCGCCGGGCCGCCCAGCAGGAGGTCCGGGAGCCGTCCTTTTTGGAAAAGCTGTCCTTCCGCTTCCAGCAGCCCGCTTTCCAGTGGGTGCGCCGGGGCGTGACGGCGGTCATGGTCTGCGCCTTTATTGTGGTGGTGGTACTGCTCACCGGGGCCACCAGCTCCCAGCCGGTGGTGAACGTGTGCTCCTGGGGGGAGTACATCGACGAGGAGCTCATCACCCAGTTTGAGGACGAGACCGGCATCCGGGTGAACTATCAGACCGCGGAGAGCAACGAGGCCCTCTACTCCCTGCTGAAAAGCGGCGGCGCGGACTATGATGTGATTGTTCCCTCCGATTACATGATCTCACAGCTCATGGAGGAGGGAATGCTGGAGGAGCTGGACTACAGCCAGATTCCCAACTTTGAGCTGATTGACCAGCGCTTCCGCAACCTGCCCTATGACCCGGAGAACAAATATACCGTGCCCTACACCTGGGGCACATTGGGCCTTATCTACAACGCAAATATGATAGATGAGGAGCCGGACAGCTGGAGCGTGCTCTACGATGAGAAATACGCCGGGAATGTGCTGCTCATCAACAACTCCCGGGACGCCTTGGCCGCGGCGCTGCTGCACCTGGGCTACTCGGTGAACACCACCGACGAGGGGGAAATCCGGGAGGCCTTTGCCCTGATTGCCAACGCCAACCGCCGGGGCGTGTACCAGGGCAAGGTGATGGACCAGGTATTTCAAAAGATGGAGGGCGGCAACGCCGCCATCGCCACCTACTACGCGGGGGACTTTCTGTCCATGCTGGAAAACCAGGCGGACGGCGTGGATTTGCGCTACGTCATCCCTCAGGAGGGAGCCAACTGGTTTGTGGACGCCATGTGCGTGCTCAAGGACGCCCCCCATTACGAAAACGCCCTGAAGTGGATCAATTTCATCGCCACCACCGAGGCAAACCTGGCCAATATGGACTATATCGGCTACGCCTCCCCCAACACCCAGGCGCTGGAGGAGTACCCCGCCTACTATGAGGATCTGTACGGCGAGGAGCTGGACCCGGAGCTGTACGAGATTATGGCCGCGCCGCCCGAGGTGCTGGAGCGGTGCGAGAGCTATGTGGTGCTGCCCAAGGAGACCCGGAAGCTGTACAACGATTTGTGGATTCAGCTTGGCACCTAAATAAGAATCCGCCCACCCCAAAGAGGGTGGGCGGATTTTTTAATTCAGCTCCAGGTCGCCGTCCTTAATCCAGCCGATTTGGCGCAGGAAAGAGCCGAAGGCCCAGCACAGCACCGCGGGGAGGACAAAGGAGATGAGAATCAGGCCAATCCAGTCCATGGCCCCGGGGACAATGGCCGCCGCGCCGTTGGCAATGGCGTCCTCGCTGGGGGCAATCCACCCCGTCCACACGCCAATCTGCCCCACCAGGCCGCAGGTGCCCATGCCGGCGGACACGGGGGGGCCGTTCATCTCCAGCTTGAACAGGCAGGTGGCGAGGGGGCCGGTGATGGCGGAGGTGAAAATGGCGGGCAGCCAAATCCGGGGATTTTTCACGATGTTGCCCATTTGCAGCATGGACGTGCCGATGCCCTGGCTCACCAGGCCGCCCCAGCCGTTTTCCCGGAAGGACAGCACGGCGAAGCCCACCATGTTGGCGCAGCAGCCCGCCACCGCCGCGCCGCCGGCCAGGCCGGTGAGGCTGAAGGCGGCGCAGATGGCCGCCGACGAGATGGGCAGGGTGAGGGCCATGCCGATGACCACGCTGACCAGAATGCCCATGAGCAGGGGCTGGCTGTCGGTGGCCAGCCGGGTGATGTTGCCGATGGCGGTGGCGGCGGTGCCGATGGCCGGGGCGGTGAGGGCGGACAGCCCCACGCCCACCAAAATGGTCACCAGGGGGGTGAGCAGAATGTCCACCCTGGTCTCCTTGGACACGACCTTGCCGAACTCAGCGGCGATAATGGCGATGAACAGCACCGCCAGCGGCCCTCCCGCCCCCTTGCCGCCGGACAGGGTGGTGCTGCCCAGGGCGTTGGCGGCGTAGCCCACCGTGGCCAGGGAGAACAGCACCATGGGTGGGGCCTTCAGCGCCCAGCCAATGGCTACCGCCATAGCCGCGCCGCTCATGGCGGAGGCGTAATTGCCAACGTCCACCAGGAAAGCCAGGCCGGTCTGCTCCCCCAGGGTTTTGACGATGGTGCCGATGAGCAGCGAGCAGAACAGGCCCTGGGCCATGGCGCCCAGGGCGTCGATGCCGTAGCGCTTGCCGGAAATTACAATGTCCTTGCGCTTTAAAAATGCTTTCAATTTTTCCATATCCATCCCTCAAATCTTAACGAAATGCAAAATAGTCCACGCAGGTGTCATGACACCTGCGTGGACTATAATACAGGGGCAGGGGAAAAATGTCAATCGTCTTTTTGCCCAAAGTCAGGGCCGCCGGTTCCCCTTTTGATAGAGGTATGCCGCCAGCGCCGCCCCGGCAATGGTGGTGACAATGCCGATGACCAGGATAACCGTGGCGAGGCCCAGGGCAAAGCTTTCTATTCCACCCAGGGGCGATGCGGCGGGAGCAAGCCCCAGCTCCTCTAAAATCTGCCGCTGCACCTCCGGCGGGGTGCCGGGGGAAAACTCCACGCCGCCCATGGCGCCGAACCCACCCATGCCGCCCATCATCTGGCTGGATGTGTCGAATATGGCCCCGAAGCCCCACCGGGCCAGCGCCCCTACGATGGTGACGCCCAGTCCGCTCAGGGCGATGCGCACCCCGGCCAGCCAGCCGTACTGCCGGATGAGCCGGCCGATGAGGCCGGTGGCTTTGTCGAACGTGTCCTCCGCCGGGGGGGTGGGGGCGGTGTACACAGGGGGCTCCTCCGGGGAGGGCCGCTCCTCCGCTCCGGCGGGCTCGTCCCCGCTGAGCAGCTCGTCTGTGGACACGCCAAAGGCCCGGGCCAGGGCCAACAGCTTGTCCACCTCGGGCGTAGCGTCGCCCAGCTCCCATTTGCTCACCGCCTGGCGGGACACCCCCACCTGGGCGGCCAGCTCCTCCTGGGACAGCTTGGCCGCCTTACGGTAGTACAAAATTTTTTCGTTCAGTTTCATGGAATCCACCTCCTGGATGGCTCTATGATAGCAGAAAACCCGGTTGCGGGCCACCAGCGCAGGCTGGAATATTACGCAACCAAAGGTTGCGGAGCCGCCGCGAGCAGGCGCAGCACGACTACAGGTTGCGGAGAAGCCGGGAGCAGGGGACTAAGGCCGGAGTGGAGCGAAAATCAGGAGGGGCCAAAGGCCCAGAAGGATTTTTGCGGAATCGGAGGACTTAGACCCCGTCGCGGAGGCTTCGCAGCACGACTATTTCGCCAAAAACCCCGCCGCCTCCAGCGCCGCCAGGGTGCGCTGGAAGGTGTCCTCGTCCGGGCAGCGCAGGGTGTGCAGATGGATGCCGTCCGTCAGCACCGACAGGGGCCGGGCGCTGTTTTGCTCAACCTTGCGTATAAATTCCGAGATATCATACCGAGAGGATAGCTTTAGCGGCCCGGTGAGCTGGCCGTACACCGGGTGGTCCACAATGACGTTTTCCACCGTGCACCCCTGGTCCACCATGAGCGTCAGCTCCCGCTCCATGTCCGCCCCGCTGTGCAGGCAGGCCACAGTGCGCGCCAGCCCCGGCAGGGGCCGCTCCAGCAGGTAGCCCCGGGGGGTGGCGGTGACGGCCTCTCCCGCCGCACGGAGCAGGGCCACGTCACCCACGATAATCTGCCGGCTTACCGACAGCCGCTGGGCCAGGACCGTGGCGGACAGGGGGGCCTGGACGGCCTTCAGCTCGTCCAGTATGCGTGCGCGGCGCTGTGCTGCGTTCATGGCGGCAACTCCTTTCTCAGCTGTGTTTGATTATAGTATAGCACAGTGGCCATGGGTTTCACAAGACGGAAGAATTTTGGCGGCGGCTTGAAAAGCGCCGCCGGGGACTTGAGGAAAAAGGATTGCGTATCATTTGTGCCGGTGATATACTTTTGCCGGACATAATCGGCTGTTTGTGGTGTTGTATTACAGTTCGGCCCTTGACGAATGGGGCGAAGGAAGGGAGAGGCGGAGCATGAGCGACATAATGGAATTTGCCGACAGAGAGGAATTTAGGAAATGGCTTTTTGACCACTGCCTGTCAAGCGCCGGCGTTTGGCTGTTGTTTGGCAAAGCCGGAGGGCCGAAAACAATCAAAGCGGGGGAGGCGCTGGAGGAAGCGCTCTGCTTCGGCTGGATTGACGGACAGATGCAAAGCATTGACGAGAAAACCTATCAGAAATATTTTTCGATGCGCCGGGAAAAGAGCAAGTGGTCTGAGAAAAATAAGGCGCTGGTCAAAAGCCTGGAGGAACGGGGGCTCATGACCGATTTCGGCAGAAGGAAAATAGAGGAGGCCCAGAAAAACGGCCAGTGGGACGCGGCAAAAGCACCGGCGGTCACAGAGGAACAGATTGCCTGCTTATCCGCACGGCTGGAAGGGCATGAGCCGGCCTGGACAAACTTCCAAGCCATGCCCCCGTCGGTGAAGAAAACCTATACACGGGCGTATTTGGACGCAAAGACAGATGCCGGACGGGAAAAGCGAATGGCTTGGATAGTAAACCGGCTCAATCAAAACCTGAAGCCAATGTGATGGGCGGATGAATGCCGCTTGATAAGCGGCTTTGCAGCAAAGAGAAAGCGAGGCCGCTCTGCCTATTGAGGCAGGGCGGTCTCGCTGTTTTTGGATAAAGCTTCAGCGGTTTTTCTCCGTCACCAGGCGGGACGCGCCGCCCCGCTTGGTAATTTCCTCCACCGGCACATTCAGCTCCCGGGCCAGAATTTCCACCAGCTTGGGGGCGCAGAAGCCCCCCTGGCACCGGCCCATCCCCGCCCGGACCCGGCGCTTCACCGCGTCCAGCGAGCGGGCGCCGGGCACGCGGTGGATGGCCTGTAAAATCTCGGCCTCCGTCACCGTCTCACAGCGGCAAATCACGCTGCCATACCGGGGGTCCCGCTTGAGCAGGTCCTGCTTTTCCTCCGGGGTGCAGGCGGCAAAGCGGGTGATGCCGCGGCGCGTGGCGATGAAGTCCCGCCGGGGGGTGAGGGTTACGCCCGCCGCGGCAAATTCGCCGGCCACGTGCTCTGCGATGCCCAGGCTGGTAGTCACGCCGTCCGAGCGCACGCCGGTGACATTATAAAATCCCCGAACGGCTTTGGAAAAGCCCAAGTGGTAGCCGTCCGGCGTGCGCACCGGGCGCAGGCCGGAAAATTCTGTGATGGCGTCGCTCAGGACGATGCCGGGAATGAGCCCCCGGATGTCCGCCTCCACGTCGGCCAGGCCCTGGGCGGTGGTAGCCACATCCGTCTTGTCCGTCAAATCCTCCGCCGTGGGGCCCACCAAAGTGTTGCCGTGGGCGGTGGGCAGCACCAGCTTCCCCCGGGTGTGGGGGGTGGGGACGGGCATGATGATATGCTCCGGCTTGCAGGCGGTGTTTTTGTCAAGGATAAAGAACTGTCCCTTACGGGGGTGGACGGTAAAGTCAATTTCCTCCGCCATGGCGGCGATGCGGTCGCAGTACAGTCCGGCGCAGTTGATAATATAGTTTGCCCGAATGTCCCCCCGGGTGGTGTGCGCCAGCTCCACCCGTCCGCCGGGGGCCTCGATGCCGGTGACCTCACAGGAGGTAAGGAATTCCACGCCGTTGGCCGCGGCGTTCTCCGCCAGGGCCACCACCATCATAAAGGTGTCGATGGCAATCTCCCTGGGGCTGAAGATGGCCCCCCGCACGCCGGGCGCGATGATGGGCTCCATGGCCAGCGTCTGCTCCCGGTCCAAAATGACCACGTCGCGGTCCCCGTTGGCCCGGGCAGTTTCCAGCCGCTTTTGAAGCACCGCCAGCTCCTCGTCGTTAAAGGCGGGCATGACGCAGCCGCAGCGGTTAGCGGGAATGTCAAGCTGGTCAATGAGCTTGTCCAGCACGGCGTGGGAGCGATGGGACAGGCGGCACACCAGGCTGCCGGTTGGGTTGGCGTAGCCCGTCCCCGCGATGGAGCTGCACGCCTTGCTGGCGTCGCCGCCCACATCCTCGTTTTTGTCCGCGACCATCACCCGAAGGTTATATTTGGAGAACTCCCGGGCGATGGCCGTTCCCACCACGCCGGCGCCTACAATTAAAATATCAGTTTCAAACACAACGTTACCCTCCCTTTTCCGGCTTAATCCGCCCAGTTCAGCGAGCGCTCCACCGCCCGGTGCCAGCGGTCGATGCGGCTGAGCCGCTCGTCCTCGGACATGGCGGGCAGATAGCGCTTTTTCAGCTTCAGGCAGTGCTTCACCTCGCTGATGTCAGAAAATTCCCCCACCGCCAGGGCCGCCAGGAAGGCCGCGCCGTAGGCGGAGGTCTCCTTCTCGTTGGGAATTTCCACGGGAACACCCAGCAGGTCGGCCTGGAACTGCATGAGAAATTCGTTGTCCACCGGGCCGCCGTCCGCCTTCATAGCGGTGAGGGGCGCGCCCGCGTCCTTCTGCATGGTCATGGCGTTGTCATACACCTGGAAGGCAATGCTCTCCAGCACCGCCCGGGCCAGATGGGCCTTGGTGGTGCCGCCGGTGATGCCGATGACCAGGCCCCGGGCATACTGGTCCCACCAGGGGGCGGCCAGCCCGGAAAAGGCGGGCACAAAGTACACTCCGCCGGTGTCGGCCACGCTCTGGGCCAGGGCCTGGGTCTGGGCCGCGTGGTCGATGACGCCCAGCCCGTCCCGCAGCCACTGGATGGCCGCCCCGGCGATATAGGCGCTGCCCCCCAGGGCGTAGGTGCGCACCCCGCCAATCTGCCAGGGCAGGGAACAGGTGAGCCCCTGCTGGGACAAAATCATGTTGTGGCCGGTGTTCATGTTCATGAATACCCCGGTGCCGTAGGTGGTTTTGATGTCGCCGGGGGCAAGGCACCCCTGGGCGCACAGGGCGGCGTGGGCGTCTGCCAGGGAGGCGGCCACCGGGATGCGCAGGCCGCAGAATACGTCCGGGTCGGTGTAGGCATAAGCGCAGCTGCAATCCTGAATGTCGGGCAGCAGGGAACGGGGAATGGAGCACAAATCCAGCATGGTCTCATCCCACTGTCCCCGGCGCATATCCATCAGCATGGTGCGCCCGGCGGTGGACGCGTCGGTGACCCACACCTTTTTGCCGGTGAGGCGGTAAATGAGGAAAGAGTCCAGCGTGCCCGCCATCAACTCCCCCCGGGCGGCCCGCTCTCTTGCCCCCTCCACGTTGTCCAGAATCCAGCGCAGCTTGGACGCGCTGAAGTACGCGTCCGCCACCAGGCCGGTGGTCTGACGGATATAGTCCCCGTGGGAGGCCTTGAGCTGGTCGCAGAAGGCGCTGGTGCGCCGGTCCTGCCACACCAGCGCGTTGTAGATGGGCCGGCCGGTGTCCGCCTCCCAGACGGTGCACGTCTCGCCCTGGTTGTCGATGCCCAGGCTCACCACGTCCTCCCGGCGGCACTGGGGGCAGGCGGCCAGGGCCTTGCCCACCGCGGCGACACAGCCCTGGAGAATTTCCTCCGGGTCGTGCTCCACCCAGCCGGGCTGGGGATAAATCTGCCGGTGCTCCTGGTAGCCCCGCGCGGCTACCTCCCATTTTTCATTGATGAGCAGGGCGGTGGTGCCGGTGGTGCCCTGGTCGATGCCGAGAAAATATCTGCCCATAGGACAGCCTCCTTCCTTGAGTTATTGGTTGGTGAGGATGATATCCGCCCCCGTGCCCAAGATATTGTCCACCACGCCGCGCCCGATGGTAAAGGGCGCTGTTACGCACACGCCGCGCAGCACCTCCACGCAGTCCAGCAGCCGCTCCCTGGGGATGGGCTTGGAGGAGCGCACCGGAATCACCGGGGTGGAGTAGCCCTCCGCTTTGACGGTGGTAGTGAGGGTGCGCGCCGGGGCGGTATACTCGTTTTTGGCGTAGGCCTCTCCACGGGGGCAGCCCTGGCCGCTTACGCTGAGCGCGCCGCCCTCCTCCCGGACGGTGATCTCACAGCCCATGGGGCATACCACGCAGCAGATTTCACGTTCTGTCATGACGCATCCTCCTCCTTCACCGATATGGTGACCTGGCCGCCGCCCAGCTCCCGCAGCCGCCGGACGTCCAGCGCCGCCGCTTCCATCTCACCGGGGGCCGCTTGACGCTGAGCAGCTGTTCATCCCCTGTCTGAGCGGTGACGCGCATATTCCGCCCCGGCGCGGCTACCCGGAAGTAGACGCTCACCTTTCCGTCCTGGGGCAGGGCGTCCAGCCGGAGGGTCTGGGGTACCAGGTAGCGCACGTTTTCCCCCGGCCGCATGGCAATTTGTCCGCCGCCGCCCAGGGTTCCCATGGCGTACCGGGCGGCGCACCGGCCCGCCTGGAGGCTCTCGGCGGTCACGTTGTCTACCAGGTCGTTGACATGGACTACGTTTCCGCAGGCAAAGATGCCCGGTCTGCTGGTCTGCATGGCGCTGTCCACCACCGGACCCCGGGTCACCGGGTCCAGGGTGACGCCGCATTGGAGGGACAACTCGTTTTCCGGGATGAGGCCCACGGAGCACAGCACCGTGTCGCAGGGGATGTGGAACTGGCTGCCCTCCACTGGGCGCATTTTTTCGTCCACCCGGGCCACCGTCACGCCGTCCACCCGGTCCAGGCCGTGAATCTCGGTGACGGTATGGCTGAGGTAGAGGGGAATGCCGAAGTCGTCCAGGCACTGCACCCGGTTTCGGGTGAGGCCGGCCAGGTAGGGCATAATCTCCACCACCGCCGCCACATGGGCCCCCTCCAGGGTCATGCGGCGGGCCATAATCATGCCGATGTCGCCCGAGCCCAGGATGACCACCTCGCGGCCCACCCGGCAGTTCTGGATGTTCATCAGCCGCTGGGCCGCGCCGGCGGTGAACACGCCCGCAGGCCGGGTGCCGGGCAGGCGGATTTGGAAGCGGGTCTTCTCCCGGCAGCCCATGGCCAGTACCACCGCCTTGGTCCGCAGCTGATACAGCTCCCCGGTGGTCACCGCCTCCACCATTGGCCCTTCCGGGTCGATGCGCAGCACCATGGTGTTCAAAAACACCTCAATATCAGATTGCTTCACCCGCTCAATAAAGCGGGCCACGTATTCCGGGCCGGACAGCTCCTCCCCAAAGTGGCGCAGGCCGAAGCCGGTGTGAATGCACTGCTCCAAAATGCCGCCCAGGCGGAAATCCCGCTCCAGGATGGCCACCCGCTGGGCGCCCTCCTCCCGGGCGGCCAGGGCGGCGGCCAGCCCCGCCGGCCCGCCGCCGATTACAATGACGTCAAATTCCCGCATATGAATTCCTCCCTTGTCCAATGGCACCGCGGCGGACCCGGCAGGGCCCGCCGCGGTGTGCCAGCGCAGTTTATTCCGCTTTGGCCATGTAGTCCAGAACCCGCTTCAGATTGTCCCGGAAGCTGCCGTCCGGGACGAACAGCTTGTCAAACAGGGCGCTGCCCATGGTGAACTTAGTCACGCCGTTTTTGGTGAGAAAGTCTATCTTCTCAAAGGAGTCCACGCTGCCTGCAATGCAGATGTGGGCGTTGGGCAGGGCGGCGGTGAGGCGCTCAATCACCGTCTCGCCGCTGACGATGTGGCGGTAGGCGGACACGTCCAGCCCGGTGGTGCCCTTTACTTCGATCAGGTCCTTGGCCTCGGCCACCAGCTCGTCGTACTCGCCCATCATCATGCCGGAGCGGCCGTTATACACGCAGCCCACCTTGCCCACGAAGGGGCTGTAGCCGATGCCGCTTTTCTTCAGGGCCTCGTGGAGCACGGGGCTGTACTTGGTGCCGGTGACGAAATCCACCTGGCACTCCGCGGCCAGCTCGGCGGCCTTCTTGTAGGCCTCCTCGTTGTAGGAGATGACCTCGAAATAGACATTCTTGCCCGCGTCCTTCATGGCCTTGGCCAGCTCCTTGAGGTACTCATCGTCGTGGCCCACGTTTTTAAAGCCCCAGTCCTGAACGGGCAGGTCCTTGCACTGCTCGAAAATCTCCTTGGCGTTGGGGACGGTGACGTCCTTGTGGGTGAGCATCACGATGATGTCGGGTTTCTTTTTCATAATGATTTCCTCCGTTTCAGCTGTTTTTGTAGTGGTTGAACACGGGCTCGTTGGCGAAGTAGAGTTGACGGTACAGGCCGTACATCTCATCGTACCGCGCCTTTTGGGACGGGTCGGGCTGGTACACCCGGCCATATTTCAGCAGGCAGTCCGCCGCCTGGCCGAAATCCTTGAAATTGCCCAGGGCCACGCCAGCCAGCATGGCCGCTCCCAGGGCGGTGGGCTCGGGGTTGTCCACCACCTGGATGGGCATGCCCACCAGGTCCGCCTTAATCTGCATCCACACCGGGGAGCGGGTGCCGCCGCCGGTGGCGATGATGCGGCAGTCGTCCATGCCCAGAACCTTCAGGCGCTCGATGTTGTCCCGGAAGGCGTAGGAATTGCCCTCGTACAGCGCACGGGTCATGTGGGGCAGGGTGTGGCTCATGGTCAGGCCGAAGAACATCCCCCGGGCATAGCCGTTGATGACGGGGGAGTTGGAGCCGGACAGGGCGGGGAAGAACACCAGCCCGTCGGACCCGGCGGGGATTTTGGCCGCGCCCTCGTTCAGCTCGTCATAGCCCATGCGGGCCACGTTGTCCACGTACCAGCGCACGCACGCTCCGGAGATGAGGGAGCCCTGCTCAATCTGCCACAGGGCGGGGTCCACGTGCAGGTGGGTTTTGAGCAGCTTGGCCTGGTCATACACAGGACGGTCAAAGGCCCCCGCCACAATCTCGGACGTGCCCATGATGTTGAGAATCTGTCCCGGACCCACCAGGCCGGAGCCGATGCTGCCCGCGTGCTGGTCGCCGCTGCCCACCACCACGGCGGTGCGCTGGGACAGGCCCAGGGCCTTAGCCTGGTCCGGCAGGAGGGTGCCCGCCACGTCCGCCGCCGCCATCACCTTGCCCAGCGTGCCGGTGGAGATGCCGGTGATGTCCAGCATCCGGGGGGACCACTCCTTTTTGCCCACGTCGAACAGGGCGGTGATGGAGGTGTGGGCGTAGTCCGAGGTGAGCGCCCCGGTGAGGCGGTACACCATATATTCCCCCACTTCCAGGAAATAAGCGGTTTTTTCATACAGCTCCGGCTCGTTTTCCCGCATCCACAGGATTTTGGGCGCGCGGAGGGTGGAGGTGACGGAGGAGCCGATGAGGTGCAGGCACTCGTCGTCGCTGATGTGGCTGCGGA
>CAQCFX010000046.1 GCA_948766235.1 uncultured Oscillospiraceae bacterium
GACGCGGCCGCCGGTCTCGGCAGCGTGCTTCTCGGCCAGCTTCTTGGCGCTGGTGCGCAGGGCCACCACGCCGCCCCGGGGTCCGGGCACCGCGCCGCGCACGGCGATGACGCCCAGCTCCTCGTCCACCTGGACCACGTCCAGGTTCATGACGGTGACCTGCTCGTTGCCCATCTGGCCCGCGCCGTTGTGTCCCTTGAAGATGCGGGAGGGGTCGGTGCTGGAGCCCATGGAGCCGGAGTGGCGGTGGACGGGGCCGCCGCCGTGGGTGTTCTTCTGCACGTGGCCGCCGCAGCGCTTCACCGCGCCCTGGTAGCCGTGGCCCTTGCTGATGCCGGTGATGTCCACCCGGTCGCCGGGGGCGAACACGGTGGCGGTGAGCTCGTCGCCCACGTTCAGCTCGTCGGCCTTGTCCAGCTTGAACTCCTTGAGCACCCGCAGGCACTTGCCGGACTTCTTGCTGTGGCCCGCCTCGGGCTTGGACAGCTTCTTCTCCGGGACTTCATCGAAGCCCAGCTGAACGGCGGTGTAGCCGTCCTTTTCCTCGGTCTTCTTCTGCACCACGGTGCAGGGACCCGCCTGGATGACGGTGACCGGGATGACCTTACCGGCGTCGTCGAAGATTTGGGTCATACCCACCTTCTTGCCGATGATGGCCTTTTCCATGTGTATTCCTCCTTGTTAAGGTTATTGGTCGGGCGAGGTGGCCATTGGGCTGCCATTGCTCGGCCGACATGACCCGTCCGCCTCAAAACGCGGCGGACTGCGGTACTGACTTGATTGGTACGCTGTTGTCACGCCTCGCCTGTTCGCGACGCGCGGCTTCCCTCCGACTCGGGCTGGTCTTAGGCCGCTATGCGGCCCGCGCTCGCCCTCGCTCCGGTCCATCCGCGCTGCTCACGACGGCTCGGACGCTCAGAGTTTAATCTCAATGTCGACGCCTGCCGGCAGTTCCAGGCTCATCAGGGCCTCCACGGTCTTGGGGGAGGGCTTGATGACGTCGATGAGCCGCTTGTGGGTGCGGCGCTCGAACTGCTCCCGGGAGTCCTTGTTCACGTGGACGGAGCGAAGGATGGTGATGACCTCCTTCTTGGTGGGCAGGGGGATGGGGCCGGAGACTTCGGCGCCGCTGCGCTTGGCGGTGTCCACAATCTTCTCAGCGGCCTGGTCAATCAGCTGATGGTCGTAGGCCTTCAGCCGGATGCGAATCATTTCTTTCTGAGCTGCCATTGTTTTTCCTCCTTGACATACGAAGTTGACGTAAATGGAACTGCGTCCTTGTCACGCCTCGCCGCGTCGTCACAAAGTCCGCTCCGCTTTGCTTCCGCCTACGGCGAAAGCTACGCTGCGCTTCCTTGCTCCTCCTCCCCGAACGGAACCCGCTTCGCTGGGCTTCCGTTCGGTTTTTTGGAACGGCGGCTCGGTCGCTTCTTCGTACGGTGAGAATCTCAATACACGTTTCCGTGCGTATCACTCCCCGGCATGAATAAAACCGGCGCAACACATGGCCGGTTCTACCCACCCAAGGCGATATACGCCGTGGAATGAGTCTCTCAGCCGCCCGATCTTACGGACATACTCCGCGGAAGTTACCTCGCTTGCGCGAGCAATCTCCCGCATCATCGCAGTGCGCCCTTGACAGGCGCTTGATTATTGTACAACAGGGCCCTATAGAAAGTCAAGAATTTTTTGTTCAAATCCCAAAGTTTTTTCACGGTTTTGGGTTTTTTCTTTCCATGCGTCCTGTGCAACATGAACAACAAGAACCTTCCCCTTAAAGAGGGAAGGTTCTTCATAACAGATTCAGGTGGAAAAAAGATTGCAGGGGCAGACATTGTCCGCCCGCAGCCGAGTGATGCGTCCGCCGACCAACGGGCGCACAATGCGCCCCCTACAAATGCTTTTTTAATACGCCACGCCCCAGTACACCATATGCTTGGCGGGCTTGCCGCAGCAGGCGCACACGTCGCCCAAACGCTCCTGCTCAAAGGGGATGCACCGGGAGGATACCCCGGCCTCCTCCTTCATCTTCAGCTCGCACGCCTGGTCGCCGCACCACATGGTCTTGGCGAAGCCGCCCTGACTCTCCATCTTCTCCTTAACCTCGGCCAGGGTGGCGCAGGCGTAGGTATTGTCCTCCAGGTTTTTCTTGGCCCGCTGGTAAAGCCCGGTGTGGATGTCCTCCAGCATTTTGTTCACGGTGTCCTCAACGCCGTCCAGGGACACGAAGGACTTCTCCCCGCTGTCCCGGCGCACCAGCACGCACTGGTTTTTCTCCATATCCTTGGGACCCAGCTCCAGGCGCAGGGGCACACCCTTCATCTCGTACTCGGCGAACTTCCAGCCAGGGGAGTTGTCGGAGGCGTCCATCTTCACCCGGAAGCCCGCCTTTTGCAGCCGCTCCACGACGGCTTCGTTGGCCTCGATGACCCCCTCCTTGTGCTGGGCCACGGGGATGACGATGACCTGGATGGGGGCCACCTTGGGCGGGAGCACCAGCCCCCGGTTGTCGCCATGGGTCATGATGACGCCGCCGATGGTGCGGGTGGTAATGCCCCAGGAGGTCTCAAAGGGGGTGGCCTGCTTGTTGCTCTTGTCCGCGAAGGAGATGCCGAAAGCCCGGGCAAACCCGTCCCCGAAGTAGTGGCTGGTGCCGTTCTGGAGGGCTTTCTTGTCGTGCATCATGCACTCGATGGTGTAGGTGCGCTCCGCCCCGGCGAACTTTTCCTTGTCGGTCTTCATGCCCATCACCACCGGCATGGCCAGCACATCCTCGCACAGCTCGGCGTAAATGCGGTGCATCCGCTCCGTCTCCTCAATGGCCTCCTCGGCAGTGGCGTGGAGGGTATGGCCCTCCTGCCACAAAAACTCCCGGTGGCGCAGGAAGGGCCGGGTGGTCTTTTCCCAGCGCAGCACACTGCACCACTGGTTGTAGAGCATGGGCAGGTCGCGCCAGGAGTGGACGATGTCGGCCCAGTGGTCGCAGAACAGGGTCTCCGACGTGGGGCGGATACACATACGCTCGTCCAGCTTCTCGCTGCCGCCGCAGGTCACCCATGCGCACTCGGGGGCAAAGCCCTCCACATGGTCCTTCTCCTTCTGGAGCAAAGACTCGGGGATGAGCATGGGCATGGCCACGTTGGTATGCCCCGTCTCCTTGAAGCGCCGGTCCAGATACGCCTGAATATTCTCCCAGATGGCGTAGCCATAGGGACGGAGAATGAACATCCCCTTGGTCTTGGTATAGCCGATGAGCTCCGCCTTGGTGCACACGTCGGTGTACCACTGGGCGAAGTCCACGTCCATGTCGGTAATCTGGCTGACCTGCTTATTCTTATCCTGTGCCATATCGTTTCACCCTTTGACTGATAATGTGGGATTTTTTCCATATCCTAATCAGGCGGTAGGATTCCCCACCCAATTTAGGATAATATTGTATTGCCAAAGCATCAAAAAGTCAAGAGGAAAGCCCATCCCCCTTTCCTCTTTTCCCGCTTGGCAAACCGACATAGAAAGAAAAGGAGCTGTTCACCATGTCTTATTCCCGCATTCCCTCCAGCCGCGTCACCCTGCGCCCGCTGCCCGTCCCGGCGGCGCGTCCCTCCCATCCTCTCCCTCCTGTCCGAAGTTCAATTACCCTGGCACAATGGCTGGAGCTGTGGATGGAATCGGAAATCGAACCCCGCCGGGCGGACACCACCATCGGCGGCTACCGCAACATCATCCGGCGCCACCTCGTCCCCGCTTTGGGAACGGTGAAGCTGTCCGCCCTCACCCCCGAGCACATCAACGGCTACTACCGCTGGCTGTCTGTCGAGCGCGCCCTCTCCCCCAACACCATCCGCAAACACCACATCCTGCTCAACACCGCGCTGAACTGGGCCTGCCGCCAGGGCGCGCTGGACGCCAACCCCGTCCGGCGCGCCGCCCCGCCCCGGGCCACCTCCTCCGACGCGGTGTACTACACCCCCTCCCGCCTGGACCGCCTGCTGCGGGAGGTGGAGGGCCATCCCCTGGAGCTGCCTGTCAAGCTGGCCTGCTTTCTGGGCCTGCGCCGGGGGGAGATTCTGGGTTTGCGCTGGCGGGACGTGGAGCTTCAAACCGGCCTTGTGTCCGTGCGGCGCACCCGCACGGCGGTGGGCTACCGCGTGGTGGAAAAGCCGCCCAAAACCGACGGCAGCGCCCGCACCCTGTCCATTGTGTCCCTGAACGACCTGCTGGCCCTGCTTCGGAATCTTTTGGCGTCCCGGCGGCGGGCCGGCTTCCCCTGCGGCCCGGACGACTATTTGGTGCTGGACGCCGCCGGCCGCCCCTGGCACCCCAACGTGCTCTCCGCCGTCCTGGCCGATTTCGTGGCTCAGCGCCGCCTGCCTTCCATCACCTTTCACGGCCTTCGCCACACCTTCGCCAGCGTGGCCAACAGCGTCCGGGTGCCTATGTATCAGATTAGCCGGGCCATGGGTCACAGCAGCCCCAGCGTCACCCAGCGCATCTATACCCACCTGTTTGACCAAACCCACGGGGAGGTGCTGGCCGCGGTGGCACAGGCCATCGTCGAGGCAGGCTCCACATCCCTCGCTTCCGTCTGACGACGAAAGCTCTCTCGTTCCGCTGCCTCTCCTCTCCCCGCAAAGCCTCAGGCCAGCTTTGCGGGGTCCCCCTTGTGGCAAGCTCCACATCCCTCGCTTCCGTCTGAGGCAAAAGGCGGGACGGCATTCCGCCGTCCCGCCAAATTTATTCGAAATCCTCCGGCACAAAAGCTTCTGCGGGCAGCAGATGGCTCAGCCCCACCAGCGCCTCGTCAAAGCCGCCTCCATCCCAGTGCACGGCTCGGCTTTTCAGCACCCTGCCCTCCCCTTCTCTCAGAGGAATGGAAGCGCTCACCCGCAGCCCCTGGCCGGGCGCGCAGTCCGCCATCAGCGTCCCCCCGTGAAGGCGGGCAATCCGATGGGCAATGGCCAGCCCCATTCCGCCCCGCCGCCAGTCAGGAAGGCGCTCCTCCTGGCTGGAAAACAGATAGGCCACCCGCTCGGGCGAAATGCCCGGCCCGTCGTCCGTCACAGTGAACACCGCCCGCTCCCCGGAGCGCTCCAGCGTCACCGTCACCCGCCTGCCCGCCTGGGCGGCGTTGGCCGTCAGCTCCAGCAGCATTTGCCGAATCAGCGCCTCGTCCGCCCGGGCGCTCATCCTCTCCGGCCCGCTCACCGTCAGGCGCACCCCCGTCCGCTCCAGCAGACCCTCCATCCGCTCGCCCAGCTCCGCCGTCAGCTCGCCCAAATCCACTGCGGCCAGCTCCAGCCGGGGCGTTTCCTCCGCCAGCCGGCCGGCCAGCTCCAGCCGCCCCACCGTGCGCAGCATCCGGCAGATGCCTTGATTCAGCGCCGCCAAATACCCCCGGCTCTTTTCATCCCAGGCGCAGCGCTCCAGCATTTGGCTTGCCGCCGTCATCTGGGCCAGCTGTACGCGCAGCTCCGCCGCCGTCCGGGCCGTTCCCTTGTCCACACTCTCCCGGTCCATCTCCGCTCTCCTTCCGCCTGCAAGCCTTGCTCTCTTTCTATGCTATGCAAATCCGCGGTCTCGTCTCCTGGAAATGGCTTCCGTCTCCAGCGCGCTGTCGGATTTTGTCGAATTTTGTCGTCAAATCCGTTATATTGTATCAGAGCCAACGCCCTATGACAAGGCAAAAAATGGGCGGACTAAAGTGAAAAGACGAACCGAGACGGATATCTCGGTTCGTCTTTCGCTTTAGTCCTTGTCCAGCAGCTGCGCCACTGCGGCCATGGGATTGGGCTGATAGGCCTCCACCCTCCCCTCGTCCACCGCCCGGGCCAGCGCCGGGTCGATGGGCAGCTTGGCCAGCACCGGCAGGGACAGCTGCGCCCCCAGCGCGTCGATGGTGCTCTCGCCAAACACGGGGTGCTCTCCGCCGCAGCCGGGGCAGCGGAAATAAGAGTAGTTCTCCACCAGGCCAAGCACCGGGATGTCCATCATCTCCGCCATGCGCACCGCCTTGGTGACAATCATGCCTACCAGGGTCTGGGGGGCGGACACCACAATCACCCCGTCCACCGGCAGGGACTGGAACACCGTCAGCGGCACGTCTCCCGTTCCGGGGGGCATATCCACGAACAGGTAGTCCAGCTCCCCCCATACCACGTCCGTCCAGAACTGCTCCACCGCGCCGGCGATGACAGGACCCCGCCATACCACCGGGTCGGTCTCCCGCTCCATGAGCAGGTTCAGGCTCATCAGCTCCAGACCGCCCTCGGTGACGGCCGGGTAGATGCCCACCTCGCTGCCCTCCGCCCGGCGGTGGATGCCGAAGGCCCGGGGCACGGAGGGGCCGGTGATATCCGCGTCCAGGATGCCCACCTTTTTCCCCCGTGCCGCCATGGCGGCGGCCAGGGTGCAGGTGACGGCGGACTTGCCCACCCCGCCCTTGCCGCTGACCACGGCAATCACCTTTTTGATGCTGGACAGGGCGTTGGCCGGCTTGCGCAGGTCCTGGGGCGCGGCGCGCTCCCCGCAGCTCTCGCCGCAGGAAGAACAGTCGTGGGTGCACTCGCTCATTTTCACACATCTCCTTACCTCGCCGGGGCATAAAATCCCCCAGCAAAAAAATTTTTCAAAAATACCTTGACAGGCGAGGTATCTCGTGCTATAGTAAGCTCACAAAGTTACTTCGGCTCATGAGGTATCTTGCTAAGCCGTGTATCTCGGCAAATCAAAACTGACCACCAATCAAGAAGGGAGGACGCTATGTCAATTTCTGCGGACACCCTGCGCGGACACACGGACACTATCATTTTAGCACAACTTGCGCGCGGGGACAACTACGGTTACGAAATCAACAAAAACATTCAGCAGCTGACCCAGGGGGAGTATGGCCTCAAGGAGGCCACTCTATACACCGCCTTCAAGCGGCTGGAGCAGTCCGGCTTCATCGCCTCCTATTGGGGAGACGACGGCCCCGGCGCCAGGCGGCGGTACTACGCCATCACCGAGGAGGGCCGCAGGCACTGGGCGGAAGCCCGCCAGGAATGGGAAAACACCCGCGCTTTATTGGACGCGCTGATTTCTATCGAGGAGGACGAACACAATGGATGATATGAAGCTGAAACTGAACGCGGCCGTGGCTGCCCGGCTGAGCCCCGCCCCCGCTTCCCCCGCCAAGGACGAGCTGATTGAGGAGCTGTCCGACAATCTGTACCGCCGCTTCCTGGAGATGAACGGCGCGGGCGTGCCCGAGGAGGAGGCCTTCCGCCGGGCCCTGGACGATTTGGGCGACGTAAACGAGCTGCTCAGCTACCTGGGCGTGGAGCCCGAGGAAAAGCCCGACGTGGTCGTCAACGGCCAGACCCAGATTAACACGGAGAACGGCCAGACCCGCATCATCACCCCAGACGGCAAGACCGTCATCATTAATAACCCGAAAAACCGCCCGATTACCATCAACACCGACGAGCCCGAGGAGATGCAGGCCGAACGGCTGGCCGCGGAAGCCGAGCGCATCCAAGCGGAGGCCGAACGGGCGCGGGCGGAAGCCGCCGGCGGGCCCGAGGGCCGCACGGACGAGCATGGGGACGTCCACTACGACTACGGCTATGCCGGCGGCCAGAGCAGCCAGGGCGATCCGAGCGACCTGGACGCCATTCTGGCCAACGTGGGCGAAATCTGCCGGGTGGCCATGGACCAGGTGAAGGAGGCCGCCAAGCAGGCCAAGGACGCCATCCAGCGCCGCACCACCGTGGAAAAAGACAGCGGCCACATGAAGGTCCACTTCAGCACCAACCCCGAAGGGGTCACGCCGCCCACGCCCCCCACGCCGCCCACGCCGCCTACACCCCCCGAGGCAATCGGCTGGGAGTTCGAGGCGGAGCTGGACACCGACCAGGGCCGGTTCTTCGCCGGCGGCGGCCCTAAGGAGAAAAAGGACGTGGTATACGGCTTCGGCTATGACAAGGACCGGGGCGGCTTCTACGCCCAGTGGGGCGAGTACCAGGGCGACAGCCACGCCGGCCACACTGGCCCCCACTTCACCGGCGAGGATTCGGGTATGCACCCCAACGACGATGGCTCCTACTCCGTCACCGCCCTGAAGGACCTGCGGGGCCTTGAAATCATCACCACCGCCGGAGACGTGACCATTCACGTCAGCGAGGCCCCCGACGCCGGCGTCATCATCGACGGCGACGTGGACGAGCTGAACGTGACCTGCTCCGCCGACGGGGTGCTCACCATCCGGGAGGGCCGCACCGCCTCCTCCTCCTTCTTCTCCCGCCGGGGCTTCTGCTCCGCCGACGTGGAGCTGTATATCCCCCGCCGCCACTGGGATATCATCGCTGTGAACACCGCCAGCGGCGATGTGGAGATTGACCGGGACGGCCTGGACATCGACCAGTTCACCGTCCACACCGCCAGCGGCAATCTGAGCGCCCGGCTGCGCACCTGCACCCATCTGAATTTCAAGTCCGCCAGCGGCGATTTGGAGATTCACGGCGACTGCCTCCGCCTCCAGGCCGAGACCATGAGCGGCGACATTGCCCTGCGCGGCCAGGTGCAGGACGCCCTGCTGCACACCGCCAGCGGCGACATCGAGCTGGAAGGCCCGGTGGAGCAGCTGCGCGCCAACGCCATCAGCGGCGACGTAAGCGTGACCACCTCCCTCCTGCCGAAAGTTCTGGAGCTGTCCACCAAGTCCGGCGACTGCGAAGCCCGCCTGCCCGACGCGGGGCCCTTCACGCTGCGGATGAAGACCACCACCGGCGAGTTCGACTGCTCCTTCCCCATGAACTATATCAACGGCATGTTTGTCTATGGCGACGGCTCCGGCCCCGTCTATTCCATGACCACCATCAGCGGCGATGTGTCGCTGGAGCGCTACTGAGGAGACACCAACATGAAACCTTTCGCTGTGTTTGATATCCGCCCCCACCGCGCCGGCGGCGCGGCCCGGAATAAGCGCCCCGAGCTGGACCACTGCTGCGCCCAGCTGGCCGCCCAAGGGATATTTTACGGTATCCTGCCCTCGGCAGGCGCCACGCTGCGCTCATCCAACCTTCTTCTGCGTTAGAAAGGAGCCTGAACCATATGAAGCGTTTGTACCGTACCCAAGGCCCCGACGCCATCCTCTGCGGCGTGTGCGGAGGCATCGCCCGTTACTTCAATGTCGATCCCACGGTCGTGCGTTTAGCCACCGTTTTGCTGGTGGCGTTCGCGGGCTTATCCCTGTGGGTGTATATCATTGCCGCCCTGATTATGCCCAAAGAGTGCTGAATGCCCGGGAGCAGGGAGCCTGGACCGAAGCGAGGGCGAGCGACGGGGCGCACCGCGCCCCGGAGACCAGCCCGAGTCGGAGGGAAGGCGACCGTCGCGAAGGGCATGAAGCACAGCTACAGTGCTGAGCCGTCGCGAGCAGGCGAAGCACGACTACAGAGTGCGCAGCCGTCGCGAGCAGGCGAAGCACAACTACCAGGGAGCAGCCCAATTCTGACAAGGTATCGGCTGCGGGGCGCGGGCGGGCGCGATTGCCCGATCCGCCCGCCCGTCCCCCAAAAAGCGCCCGACCGGGACTATCCTCCCCCGGCCGGGCCGTTTTTTATCCTGTCCCCTTGTAAAAGACCTATCCCCGTGATATGATATAGCAAATTCGTTCCGACAGGAGGCTGTTATCATCATGGCAGATGCGAAAAAAATTCCCCAGCGCAGCGAAATCCCCGTGGAGTACACCTGGAACACCGCCGACATCTTCCCCTCCGACCAGGCGTGGGAGGAGGAATTTGCCCAGGTCCAGGCCTTGATCCGCACCCTCCCTGGCTACAAGGGCCGGCTGGGGGAGAGCGCCGACACTTTGTACGAATACCTCACCTTGTCCATCCAGACCGCCGACCGGGCCGTCACCCTGGCCCGCTACGCCTTCCTCCGCCAGGACGAGGACACCCGGGTGGGCCAGTACCAGGCCATGGCAGGCAAGGGCGGCAGCCTGTTTGTGGAGCTGAACTCCGCCACCGCCTTCGACGTCCCCGAGCTGCTGCGTATCACCCCCGAGACCCTGGAGCGCTTCTACGCCGAAAAGCCGGAGCTTACGCTGTACCGCCGGTACTTCACCGTCCTCCAGGACCGCAAGGAGCACATTTTGTCCGACGCGGAGGAAAAGCTGCTGGCCGCCGCTGGGGAGATGGCCCAGGCCCCGGACGAAATTTTCTCCAAGTTCACCGCCGCCGACCTCACCTTCCCCGACGCGGTGGACAAGGACGGAAACCGCCTGCCCCTGTCCAACGCCTCCTTCGTCCCCTATGAGATGAGCGAGGACCGGGCGCTGCGCCGCTCCGCCTACGAGACCTATTACGACACCCTGGGCGGCTTCCGCAACACCGCCGCCGCCCTGCTGGACGCCGAGGCGAAAAAGCGCCGCTTCTTCTCCACCGCCCGGAAGTACGACTCCCCCCTGGCCGCCGCCGTCAGCGCCAACCGGGTGCCCCCGGAGGTGTACCGCAACCTGGTGGACACGGTGAACGCCAACCTGGACAAAATGCACCGCTATGTCCGCCTGCGCCGCAGGCTGCTGGGCGTGGACGAGCTGCATATGTACGACATCTACGCCCCTATGGTGGCCGGCGCGTCCAAGACCATCTCTTTTGACGAGGCCAAATCCATCGTCTACGACGCCCTGGCCCCCATGGGCGAGGACTACCGGGCCATCATCCGGGAGGGCTTTGACCACCGCTGGATTGACGTGTATGAGAACGCGGGCAAGCGCTCCGGCGGCTATATGAGCGACGTGGCGGTCCACCCCTATATTCTGCTCAACCACAAGGACGATTTGGACAGTATGTTCACCCTGGCCCACGAGATGGGCCACGCGGTGCACTCCTATCTCAGCACCAAGACCCAGCCCTCGGTGTACAAGGACTACGTGATTTTTGTGGCCGAGGTGGCCTCCACCTGCAACGAGGCCCTGCTCATGGAGCACCTGCTGGCCAGCACCACCGACAAGAAGGAGCGGGCCTGGCTGCTCAACCACTTCCTGGAGCAGTTCAAGGGCACCCTGTACCGCCAGACCATGTTCGCCGAGTTCGAGCTGCGCATGGGCGAGCTCAACGCCCAGGGCACGCCCCTCACCGCCGAGTTGCTGTGCGAGGAGTACAAGGCCCTCAACGCCAAATACTTCGGCCCCGACATGGTGACGGACGACCGCATCGCCCTGGAGTGGGCCCGCATCCCCCACTTCTACTACAACTACTACGTGTACCAGTACGCCACCGGCTACTCCGCCGCCATCGCCCTGTCCCGCCGCATTTTGAAGGAGGGAGAGCCAGCGGTCAAGGATATGCTGGGCTTCCTCTCCGGCGGCAGCTCCAAGGACCCCATCGACCTGCTGCGGGGGGCCGGGGTGGACATGGCCAGCCCCAAGCCCATCCAGGACGCGCTGGCCCTGTTCGGCACGCTTTTGGACGAGATGGAGGCGCTTGTGGGTCAATAAAAACAAACAAAAGGCCCCCACCGAAAGGTGGGGGTCTTTTGTCAAGGGGAGTTACGAAAGCCCGTCAAGAGCGGCATGGGCTTTCAGGGGGGTAAGCGGGGTTTTACTTCTCCAGGGCGTCGTAGCGGGCCAGCATGGCGCACAGAGCGGCGCGGCTCACGGAGCCGTCGGGAGTGACGG
>CAQCFX010000047.1 GCA_948766235.1 uncultured Oscillospiraceae bacterium
ATGTCTCCGGCCAGATCGCAGAAGGCCATCTCCGGCTCAATCATCCAGAACTCGGCGGCGTGGCGCTGGGTGTTGGAGTTCTCCGCCCGGAAGGTGGGGCCGAAGGTGTACACGCTTCCAAAGGCCATGGCGAAGTTCTCCGCGTTGAGCTGGCCGGACACGGTGAGGTTGGCCCGCTTGCCGAAGAAGTCCTGGGACCAGTCCACGCTGCCGTCCTCCAGCCGGGGCGGGTTGGCCACATCCAGGGTGGTCACCTGGAACATCTCCCCCGCGCCCTCGCAATCTGAGGCGGTGACGATGGGCGTGTGAATATACACAAACCCCCGGTCCTGGAAGAAGCAGTGGATGGCGTGGGCGGCCACGCTGCGCACCCGGAAGGCGGCGGAAAACAGGTTGGTCCGGGGGCGCAGATGCTGAATGGTGCGCAAATACTCCACGCTGTGGCGCTTCTTTTGCAGCGGGTAGTCCGGGGAGGAGGGTCCCTCCACCGCGATGGAGGCGGCCTTCACCTCCAGGGGCTGCTTAGCCTTCGGCGTGAGCACCACCGCGCCGGTGACGATGAGGGCCGCGCCCACGTTCTGGGACGCGATTTCCTTATAGTTCTCCAGGGTGTTGGCGTCCATGACGATCTGGAGGTTTTTGAAGCAGGAGCCGTCGTTGAGCTCGATGAAGCCAAAGGTCTTCATGTCCCGGATGGTGCGGGCCCAGCCCATGACGGTGACGGTCTGGCCGTCCAGCCTGTCGGCGTCGGCAAAGACGGAGGCGATGGTGATGCGTTCCATATGCGTTCCCTCAATTCCTGATAATCTGATTCCGCCCCTGGGGAGCGGGGATAAAGCGTGCCATTAGTATATCATTTTTTCCGGGATTTGCAAGAGCGCACAGAAAAAAGAGGGAACCGGCCGGCGTACACCGCCGCCCAGCCCGCCGCCGCGCCGATAAAGGCCCCCTGTGCCCAGTAGGTCAGCACCTGGCCCGCCAGCGCCCCCCAGCCGGAGGCGGTGGACTTCACATACACGGCCAGCCCCAGCGCCAGCCCCGAGGCGGCGGGCAGGGCAAAGGCGCAGGGATTGAGCCGGCCCGCCAGCCGCAGCTGGGCCAGGGCGCACACCGCCATGAGCGCAATGGGCACCCCATAGGCCAGAAGCAGAACCGCAAGAAGCAGATAAGCCAGAACGTACATGGTGAAACCTCCTTCCACAATCCACGAAAACCGTCAGCACGCCGTCTCCCCGCGCCGCTTCATGCGCCGCCTCGCCGCCCCGGCCAGGTTGCCGGCCAGCACGGAAATCAGCGCGATGGGAATCAGCGCCCCGTCCGCCATGTTGGAGCACAGCCGGGCCAGGGGGATGAACAGCAGGATAAACAGCACACACGCCGCCGGGTAAATGGGGCAGAAGCCGTGCCGCCGCCCCAGGGACAGCCCGGACATGAACCCCCCCACGGGCAGCAGCAGCCAGGCGTACATGACGCTTAAAAGGGGCGTGGGGTCGTCCAGCACGCGCAGGGCCAGGGGCAGCGCCAGGCACAGCAGGAGCGCGAAGCCCACATAGGGCAGGGACTCCCGCCAGTGCAGGGGGGAGGGCCCGGGGTCCAGCCCCAGCTTCACCCGGATGTCGGCCACTTCGGTATACCACCCCACCCAGCGGCCCAGCCACACCAGGATATACACCAGCGTCAGGGGCACCAGGAAGGTGAGATAGTCCGCCGGGGTGGAGCACACGTTCAGCCCCGCCCACAGGCAGACGGTGGCGGAGGTCACCACGAAGTGAATCAGGGAGCGCACCACCAGCTCCCGCCCGCTGTCGGCAAAGGGGAGGGTGGCGACGCCCACCTCCGCCCCAAACAGGGCGAACAGGGCGAAAGACAACAGCACCCCCAGCGGCTCAATCTCATAGGGGAAGCCGCAGTACGGGAACACGAACCCCGTGAAATGGGCCGGGCCGAACAGGGTGAAGCTGCCCAGCAGGTAGCCCAGCAGCGTATGGGCGGCGGCGCCCGACAGAGCCCCCGCCAAGATGCGGATGAGCCATTGCTTTTTCACGTTTTCCATGAGCGATACCTCCTTGATGTCACGCTTCTAACGCCTGCTTGATCTTCTTCACATACCGCCGGGACACCCAGCACACCGTCCCGCCCTCCAGGGTCATTTTAATGGTGCCCGTCAGGGTCAGGTCCAGCCCCGTCACCCGGTCCAGGTTGACGATCTCCGAGTTGGACACCCGCACGAACTTGGTGCCCGCCAGCTCCTCCTCCAGCTCGTACAGCCGCGCCCGGACGGTGAATACCCCCTTGCTGGTCTGGCACAGCACGCCCTTGTCCTCGGCGTAAAACCGCAGCACCATAGAGCGGCTCACCCGCACCGCCTCCCGCTCCTGGTAGACGGTGAAGGGCCGGGGAGCGGCCTGCGCCCGGAGCAGGCGGGCCAGCTGCTCCACCTCCTCGGTGGGCGCGGGGGCGCGAAGCACCGCCACCGGCTCGTCCAGAGCCGGGTCAATCTGCACTTCCACCTTCATATGCGCCCCTCCCTTCGTTGTGGCTTCAGTATACCCAAGTCCCAGGCAAATGTCCAGCGTTCCGGGACGGACGGTCGTTTTGGCCGGACGGACGGCAAAAAAACGCCCCGCTCTTTCGAGCGGGGCCGTCTTTGGTTTGTTTACAGCAGGATTACCCCCGCTTCCCTGCACGCCTCCAGGGTGCGCGGGTCCCAGATGGACGCCTGCACCTCCCCGATGTGGGCCTTGCCCAGCAGGTACATGGACACCCGGCTCTGCCCGATGCCGCCGCCGATGGTGAGGGGCAGCTCCCCCGCCAGCAGGGCCCTGTGGAAGGACAGCTCCCGCCGCTCGTCGTGGCCGGAGACGGAAAGCTGGCGGTCCAGGGACTCGGGGCTTACCCGGATGCCCATGGACGAGATCTCGAAGGCCCGGCCCAGCAGGGGGTTCCACAGCAGGATGTCCCCGTTCAGCGTCCAGTCGTCGTAGTCCGGGGCGCGGCCGTCGTGGGGGGTGCCGGAGCGCAGGGCCCCGCCGATGCCCATGAGGAAGGTGGTGGGGTGGTCCTTCACCCAAGCGTCCTCCCGCTCCTTGGGGGACAGCCCGGGCCACTGGTCCTCCAGCTCCTGGGCGGTGACGAAGGACACCGCCCGGTCAATCAGGGGCAGGGGGGTGAGCTGGGGGTACACCGAGCGCAGGGTGGCCTGGGTGTTGGCCAGGGCGTTGACGATGGTGTTCACCACCGACTTTAAGTAATCCACATTTCGGTCCCGGGGGGCGATGACCTTCTCCCAGTCCCACTGGTCCACGTAGACCGAATGGAGATTGTCCAGCTCCTCGTCCCGGCGGATGGCGTTCATGTCGGTATACAGCCCCTCGCCCACGGAGAACTGGTAGCGGTGCAGGGCCATGCGCTTCCACTTGGCCAGGGAGTGGACCACCTGGGCCTCCCGCCCCGCGTCGGGCACGTCGAAGGACACCGGGCGCTCCACGCCGTTCAAATCGTCGTTCAGCCCGGTGGACGCCTCCACAAACAACGGCGCGGACACCCGGCGCAGGTTCAGCGAGCCGCCCAGATCGTCCTCAAACAGCCGCTTTAACAGGCCGATGGCCTTTTGCGTGTCGTACAGGTTCAGCAGGGGGGCGTACCCCTGGGGGATGACGGTGGTCAGCATATGCTTTACCCCTTTTCTTCGCATTGTCAGAACCTATTATACAGCGGGGCAAATCAAAATGCAATTCTTGTGTTCCGCAATCAGATGTGATATAATGCCCACATATTACAGAGCATGGCCGGAACATTTCCGGCAAACTGCCCAGGACGGCAGGAGGCGGAATGGATGGACAAGGCCCTGTTTCAACAGCTCAACCAGGTCTACGCCCCCCTGCGGGGCAGGGCCAGTCGTCTGGCTCGGGCGCTGGCGGAGAAAGGGCTCAAGGCCGAATGGGGCTGGTACGCCAACCATTTCGTCAAGGTGGACGGCGAGTACCAGGCCGAGGAGTTCCCCATCCCGGTGATCGAGGTACAGGGCCTGTGCGAGATCGGGCTCAACCTGGACGAGTGCTGGGTGGAGTTCCAGCTCTCCCGTAAGGCGGCCCTCTCGTTCGACTGGGAACAGCTCCCCGAGGGCGCGGAGGTCTATGGGGTGGCACAGTACCTGGTGGACTTCTATACCGCCGGGATGGACCGGGCCGGGATCGCCGGACGCATCGCCCAGAGCGCGGAGCAGACCGTGAATATTGCGCTGCCCTTTCCCTCCCAGGTGGAGGATGGAACCCTGCTGGCGGCGGCGGAGAACTGCCGCCGGTGGAAAAACGGAGAAAAACCGTAAAGGAGACGATACCAATGGTCCAGAATTTTGAAGCAAAGCTCAGCGAATACGCCCACCTGCTGGTGGAGGTGGGGCTGAACGTCCAGCCGGGGCAGACCCCCAGCATTGAGAGCAATGTGGAGTACGTCCCCCTCACCCGCCAGTGCATTGCCGCCTGCTACGACTGCGGGGCGCGCAACGTGGTGGCCTACTACGGGGACGACTTCGCCACCCGGGAGGCCTTCCTCCGGGCGGACGCCGCCGTATTTGAGGAGTACCCCAGCTATATGAAAGCCCGGGTGGACTGGTTTTTGGAGCAGAAAAGCCCCCGGCTGTCCTTCACCGGCTCCAACCCGGAGCTTTTAAAGGGGGTGGACCCCGCCCGGATTCAGGCCCGGCGCAAGGTGTCCGGCCCGGCCACCAAGCCCTATTTCGACGCCCTTACCGCCAATAAGCTCCAGTGGTGCGTGGGCGCCTACCCCACCCTGGCCTGGGCGGAGAAGGTGTTCCCGGACAAGAAGGGCGAGCAGGCCATGGACGCGCTGTGGGACGCCATCTTCTCCGTGTGCCGCATCACCGGGGACGGAAAAGCGGTGGAGCGCTGGAAGGAGCACGTGGCCGCTCTCACCCGGCGGACCAAGGCCCTCAACGATTACCGCTTCGCCTCCCTCCACTACTCCAACCGCCTGGGCACCGACCTGACCATCCGCCTGCCGGAGCGCCATGTCTGGACGGGGGCCAGCGCGTTCACCCCCCAGGGGACGCAGTTTGTGCCCAATATGCCCACGGAGGAAATCTTTACCGCCCCCCGGTGGGACGGGGTGGACGGCCGGGTATATGCCGCCCTGCCTTTGGCCATGGACGGAAATCTGGTCAAGGACTTCTATCTGGATTTCAAGGACGGCCGCATTGTGGACATCCACGCCGGGGAGGGCGAGGAGTATCTGCGCCGCGCCATCGACACCGACGAGGGCGCCCACTACTTGGGCGAGGTGGCCCTGGTGCCCTACGACTCCCCCATTCGGAACACGGGGATTTTGTTCTACAACACCCTGTTCGACGAAAACGCCTCCTGCCACCTGGCCTTCGGCGAGGCGTACCCCGACTGCGTCAAGGGCGGCGAGGATATGTCCGAGGAGGAGCAGAAAGCCGCGGGGCTGAACCAGTCCATGACCCACGTGGACTTCATGGTGGGCACCGAGGACCTGTCCATCGTGGGGACCACCCATGACGGGAAGGAAATCCCCGTGTTTGTGGACGGCAATTTCGCGTTTTAAATTTTGATAAGGAGGAAAACACCAATGGACTACAAACAAACCTATGAGCTGTGGCTGAACTCCCCCGCCCTGTCTGAGGCGGAGAAGGCGGAGCTTTCCGCCATCGCCGGGGACGAAAAGGAGATTGAGTCCCGCTTCTTCTCCCAGCTGGAGTTCGGCACCGCCGGCCTGCGGGGCACCATGGGCGTGGGGCTGTATCGGATGAACATCCACGTCATCCGCCACGCCACCCAGGCCTTTGCCAAGGTAATTCTGGGCGAGGGGGCCGAGGCCGCGGCTAAGGGCATCGCCATCTGCTTCGACTGCCGCAACAATTCCGATGTGTTCGCCCGGGAGGCCGCCTGCATCATGGCCGCCAACGGCATCCCCGTGCGGCTGTTTGAGTCCCTGCGCCCCACCCCCGAGCTGTCCTTCGCCGTGCGCGAGTACGGCTGCATCGCCGGCATCAACATCACCGCCAGCCACAACCCCAAGGAGTACAACGGCTATAAGGTGTACTGGTCCGACGGCGCCCAGCTCCCCCCCAACCACGCCGACGAGGTGGCCAAGATTATGCGGGAGAGCGACGTGTTCGCCGTCACCACCATGGACTATGACCAGGCCGTGGCCGAGGGCAAAATCACCCTCATGGGCGCGGACACGGACGAGAAGTTCCTGGCCAACGTGATGGAGCAGGTGAACGACCAGGCGGCGGTTAACAACGTGGCGGGCACCTTCAAAATGGTATACACCCCCTTCCACGGCACCGGCTACAAGCTCATTCCCGAGGCCCTCAAGCGCCTGGGCATGAAGCACGTCATCTGCGTGCCCGAGCAGATGGTGATTGACGGCAATTTCCCCACCGTGGCCTCCCCCAACCCGGAGAACCCCGAGGGCTTCTATCTGGCGGTGGAGCTGGCCAACAAGGAGGGCGCGGACTTCATCCTGGGCTCCGACCCGGACGCCGACCGGGTGGGCCTGATGGTACGCGCGGGCGACGAGTTCAAGGTGCTCACCGGCAACCAGACCGGCGTGCTGCTGCTGGACTACCTGATTGGGGCCAAGCAGCGCACCGGCAAAATGCCCGCCAATCCCGTGGCCCTGAAGACCATCGTCACCACCGAGATGGCCCGCAAAGTCGCCGAGGTCAACGGTTTGAAGTGCTACGACACCTTCACTGGCTTCAAGTTCCTGGCCCAGAAGAAGGACCAGCTGGAGAGCAGCGGACAGGGGAACGTGATTATGTCCTACGAGGAGAGCTACGGCTATATGCTGGGCAGCTATGTCCGGGACAAGGACGCCGTCACCGCCGCCGTGGCCATGACTGAGATGGCCGCCTACTACGCCGGCAAGGGCATGACCCTGTACGACGCCCTCATGGCCCTGTACGAGAAGTACGGCAACTACGGCGAGCGCACCATGAACCTGGTAATGCCCGGCCTGGACGGCCTGAAGAAGATGGCCGAGCTGATGGCCAATCTGCGCACCAATCCCCCCAAGGAGATTGGCGGCGAGACGGTCAAGACCTGGAAGGACTACAAGGACGGGTCCGTGGTGGACGCCGCCACCGGCGAGAAGACCCAGATGGAGCTGTCCGGCTCCAACGTGCTGCGCTACGAGCTGGCCGACGGCACCTCCGTTATCGTGCGGCCCTCCGGCACCGAGCCCAAGGTGAAGGTGTACATCCTGGCCAACGGCGCCTCCAAGGAGGAGGCCGAGGCCAAGGTGGAGAAGTACGCCGCCTGGGCCGAGAGCCTGAAAAACTGATTTTCCCCCGGTTTCAAAAAGCCGCAAAAAAGCCCGGTTTGCCGTACGGCAAACCGGGCTTTTTATGTTATGCACAAATTTCACCCATCGAAATTGGCTATATTTCACAATTCCCCTCTTTCTTTTTTCCTCTCTGAAGCGTATAATAAGAGCAGAAAGGAGGTGGAACGAAATGAAGAATGTGATCGTTTGGCTCAAGGAAAGCTACCAGGATTACGGCGCCATCATCAACAAGGGCCTGGACTGCGGTCTGGTCCTGCCCCCCTATCAGAGCTTCTAAGCAGGCCAAGTCCCGCCGGAGCCTTCACAGAAGCAATCGGTTTTACCCAAGCGGGTAAAATCGACTGCTTTTTTTATTTTCCCCGGCGGACGCAGTGCGTCCGCCGGGATTTTTGCTTGACAAATGCTGCGGCACATAATATAATGCTTTTATATAACTATTTTATATAAAAGAGGGATACGAATGCCCAAGCAGAAAATCACCAAGGAAATGGTGGTGGACGCCGCCTTTCAGCTGGCCCGGGAGGGCGGCATGGAGCAGGTGCTGGTGAAAAACATCGCCGCTCGCCTGGGCTGCTCCGTCCAGCCCATCTACAGCTACTGCCAGAGCATGGACGGCCTGCGCCGGGACGTCTACGTCAGGGTGCGGGAATTTGTGCGCGGCCGGTTTGCCCAGGAGGAGTGCGGCCCCGGGAGCTTCCAGGCCGTCGGCCGGGCCTGTGTGCGCCTGGCCCAGGAGGAGCCGGAGCTGTTCAAGCTGTTTATCTTCTGCCCGCGGGAGGGGGTGGCCTGTCTGGACGACCTGTGCCGGTCTGAATCAGACCCCCGCCTGGACGCGGCCATCGCCGGGGAGCTGGGGCTGAGTGAGGAGGAGGCCCGGCGGCTTCACACCAACATGATTGTGTACACCGTGGGCCTGGGGGCCATCTTCTCCACCGCCACGCCGGGCATCCCGGCCGCGGACATCTTTTCCTGGCAGCAAGCGGCCTATCAGGCATTTTTCGCCCAAATCAAGGAGGAAAACAGACATGAGGGATAACATTCTGATACTCTACAACAGCAAAACCGGCTTCACCCGGCAGTACGCCCAGCTGCTGGCCGAGCAGCTGGGCTGCACCGCCCTGCCCCTGAAGGACGCGCCCGCCGACCTGTCTCAATATGCCGCCGTGGCCTTCGGCAGCCGCCTCCACGCCGGCAGCGTGGACGGCTGGAAGAAGGCCCGGAAGCTGCTGGCCCAGCGGGGCGCAAAACGGCTGGTGCTGTTTGCCACCGGAGCCATGCCCATCGAGGCCGAGGACGCCATTCAAAAGATGTGGGCGCAAAACCTCACCCCGGCGGAATTGACCGCCATCCCCCACTTTTACCTTCCGGCGGGGCTGTGCTATGAGAAGATGGGCGCGGTGGACCGGGCCATGATGAAGTTCGCCGCCTGGGCCATGACCCGGAAAAAGGCCAAAACCCCGGAGGACGAGGCCTTTCAGGCGGCCATCGTCCATTCTTACGACATCTCCGACCCGAAATATATCGCCCCCCTGGCCGGCTGCCTGCGGGAGCTGGGCTGAGCGGCGCCGTTTTTCGCAAATCTTAAATTGCGATTTTGCCGGCGCGGGTGTATACTATCCCCAAATGGGGCCGCGCCCCCAGAGAAGGAGGAAATTACCTATGCGCTATAATATTACCGGCGAGCCCATGCCTGTGGTCATCTGCGACGTGGACGCCAACGAATCCATGATTACCGAAAAGGGCTCCATGGTCTGGATGTCTCCCAACATGGAGATGCAGACCAGCGCGGGCGGCATCGGCAAGGCCTTTGGCCGGATGTTCTCCGGCGAGTCCATGTTCCAGAACATCTACACCGCCAAGGGCGGCCCCGGCATGATCGCCTTTGCCTCCAGCTTCCCCGGCTCCATCCGGGCGGTGGAGATTACCCCGGACCGGCCCATCGTGGTGCAGAAGTCCGGCTTTTTGGCCTCCGAGCAGGGGGTGGAGCTGTCCGTGTTCTTCCAGAAGAAGGGGATGTCCGGCTTCTTCAGCGGCGAGGGCTTCATTTTGCAGAAGCTCAGCGGCCACGGCACCGCCTTCCTGGAAATTGACGGCTCCGCCGTGGAGTATGACCTGGCGCCGGGCCAGCAGATTGTCATTGACACCGGAAACCTGGCCATGATCGACGCCACCTGCTCGGTGGACGTCCAGTCGGTCAAGGGGGTTAAAAACGTGCTGTTCGGCGGCGAGGGCCTGTTCAACACCGTGGTCACCGGCCCGGGCCGGGTGGTGCTTCAGACCATGCCCATCAGCAACTTCGCCGGGGCCATCGCGGCGATTCTGCCCTCAAAATAACAAGAACGCCCTCGCTTTGTAGGGGCGCACATTGTGCGCCCGCCCGAACCGAACGCATGACCCAAAACGACGGGCGGACAATGTCCGCCCCTACCGCAGAGCCATCTTTGCGAAAATCAAAACGGCCCCCGCTCTCACGAGCGGGGGCCGTTTCGTTTCAGCTCAGATGCCAGATATCCCGGTTATATTCCATAATGGTGCGGTCGCTGGAGAAGTAGCCGCTGCGGGCGGTGTTCACCAGCATCTTCCGCGCCCAGGCGGTGCGCTCGCCGTAGTCGGCGATGGCCCGGTCCCGGGCGGCGATATACGCCTCCACGTCCAGCAGGGCCATGAACCAGTCCTTGTTGGTCAGGTCGGTCCACAGCGCCTTCAGCGCCTCCCGGTCCCCCAGGGCGGTGAGGGCGGGGTCCCCCAGGAAGTCCACCAGCGGCTTCACCGCCGGACGCTGATAGTACACATCGGGCTGATAGCCCGGCTTCAGCCCCGCCTCGCGCTGTTTGCCCAGCTCGATGACGTAATTGCTGCCCGCGCCGAAGGTGTAGATATTGTCCGGCCCCACCAGCTCGGCGATTTCCACATTGGCCCCGTCCAGGGTGCCCAGGGTCACCGCGCCGTTGGCCATAAACTTCATATTGCCCGTGCCGCTGGCCTCCTTGGAGGCCAGGGAAATCTGCTCGGAGATATCGCAGGCGGGAATCAGCCGCTCCGCCCAGGTGACGTTGTAGTTCTCCACCATGGCCACGTGCAGCCAGGGGCGCACCTGGGGGTCGCTCTCAATGAGCCGCCGCAGGCACAAAATCAGGTGGATGATGTGCTTTGCCATCACATAGGCCGGGGCGGCCTTGGCCCCGAAAATCACGGTGACGGGCCGCGGGGGAAGCTTGCCGGCCTTGATTTCCAGGTACTTGCAGATGACGTACAGGGCGTTCATCTGCTGGCGCTTGTACTCGTGCAGGCGCTTCACCTGAATGTCGAACACCGACTCGGGGTCCAGGCGGATGCCGTACTGGTCCCGGGCGAACACGTCGGAGGCGAGGCGCTTGTTGGCGGCCTTGATGCTCAGCAGCTTCTCCAGCACCCCGCTGTCGTTGTAGTAGTCCATCAGCTTGCTCAGCTGGGCCGGGTTGCGCCGCCACTCAGCGCCCACGCACTCGTCCAGCAGGGAGGCCAGTTGGGGATTGCATACCTCCAGCCAACGCCGCAGCGTGACGCCGTTGGTCTTGTTGTTGAACTTGGCGGGGTAGATGTCGTAAAAACTCCTCAGCTCGGAGCTTTTCAGGATGTCGGTATGGAGGGCCGCCACGCCGTTCACCGAGTAGCCGTAGTGGATGTCCAGGTGGGCCATGTGGACCAGTTCTTTGCCCGCCTCCCCCTGGAGTATTGCCACCTTGGGGTCGTGGTGGGCGGCTTTGGCCCGCTGGTCCAGCTCCTTGAGAATGGGCACCAGCTGGGGGGCCACCTTCTCAATGAAGGCCAGGGGCCACTTCTCCAGCGCCTCGGCCAGAATGGTGTGGTTGGTGTAGGCGCAGGTCTTGGACACCTGCTCCACCGCCGCGTCCATGGAAAGGCCGCGGGCCGTCAGCAGGCGCACCAGCTCGGGGATAACCATGGAGGGGTGGGTGTCGTTGATCTGAATGGCCACGTGCTCGCTGAGCGTCTCGGGGCCGTAGCCCCGCTCCGCCAGCTCCTTCAAAATGAGCTGCGCCCCGGCGGACACCATGAAGTACTGCTGGTACACCCGCAGCAGCCGTCCCGCCTCGTCGCTGTCGTCGGGGTAGAGGAAGGAGGTAAGGCGGGCGGGCAGATCGCCCTTGTCAAAGTCGATGCCGTCGGCGGGCGGGGCGGCGGGGTTCTCCACGTCGAACAGGTGCAGCCGGTTGGACACGCCGGAGTGGGCGCCGGGAACGGCGATGTCCA
>CAQCFX010000048.1 GCA_948766235.1 uncultured Oscillospiraceae bacterium
ACCACCACCCTGAACATCATCGGCGGCCTGGACCGCTACACCAGCGGCGACCTCATCATCAACGGCCGCTCCACCAAGGACTACAAGGACGCCGACTGGGACGCCTACCGCAACCACTCCATCGGCTTCGTGTTCCAGAGCTACAACCTCATCCCCCACCAGACGGTGCTGGCCAACGTGGAGCTGGCCCTCACCCTGGCGGGCGTGTCCAAGGCGGAGCGCCGCCGCCGGGCGGTGGAGGCGCTGGAACGGGTGGGCTTGGGCGACCAGCTGGACAAAGTGCCCTCCCAGATGTCCGGCGGACAGATGCAGCGGGTGGCCATCGCCCGGGCGCTTATCAACGACCCGGACATTCTGCTGGCCGACGAGCCCACCGGCGCCCTGGACAGTGAGACCAGCGTGCAGGTGATGGAGCTGTTGAAAGAGGTGGCCCAGGACCGGCTGGTGATTATGGTCACCCACAACCCAGAACTGGCCCAGCAGTATTCCACCCGCATCGTCACCCTGAAGGACGGCAGGGTCACCGGGGATTCCAACCCCTACCATTCCCAGCAGCAGGCCCCCGTTCTCACGGGCAGGCAGGCCAAGGCCGATAAAAAACCGTCCATGTCCTTCCTGACGGCGCTGTCCCTGTCCCTCACCAACCTGCGCACCAAAATGGGGCGGACGGTGCTCACCGCCTTTGCCGGCTCCATCGGCATCATCGGCATCGCCCTGATTCTGGCCCTGTCCACCGGAATCAACGCCTATATCAATCAGGTGCAGGAGGACACCCTGTCCAGCTATCCCATCACCATCCAGGCCGAGAGCACCGACATGACCGCCCTGATGGCCTCCCTGATGGGCGCGCGGCACAGCCAGCTGGGGGGCCAGGATGGCGGCGGGAACGCCGACCCAGACCGGGTATACGCCTCCACCGTCATGTATGATATGATGGATTCCATGCTCAACGCCGAGGTGGAGACCAACAACCTCCAGGCCTTTAAGGAGTATCTGGACAACGGAGGCGGGGGCATCAAGGATATGGCCGCCCTCCACTACAGCTATGACTTTGATTTTGATATATACACCCAGGACGAGAACGGGGACATCCTCCAGTGCGATGTGATGACCCTGATGCAGGACGCCATGACCGCCATGTACGGCGGAGATTATTCCTCCTACTTTGACTCGATGGGCTCTATGTACGCGGCGATGGACGTGTGGGAGGAGCTGCTCCCCGGCGAGGACGGAGAGCTGGTCTCTCCCCAGGTAAAGGGCGATTATGAGCTGCTCTACGGCGATTGGCCCCAGAGCTATGATGAGGTAATCCTGTTTGTGGACGCGCACAATGAAATCTCCGACCTGATGCTGTACGCCCTGGGCCTTATGCCCCACGACGATATGGAGGAGGCCATGATTTCCATGTCCAAGGGGGAGACGGTGGAGATTGGGGAGATGAGCTGGAGCTATGAGGAGCTGGGCCAGCTGGGCTTCAAGCTGATTCTCCCGGCGGAATATTATCAGCACGACCCGGCTGCGGGAACCTACACCGATATGTCCAAAACCGAGGCGGGGATGGACTTCCTCTACAACAGCGACGAGGTTGGCGTGCCGCTGAAGGTGGCGGGCATCGCCCGGCCCGTTGGGGACGGAAACGGGATGGGAGGGGGCATGACCTCCGGCGGCATCGGCTACACCAGCGCCCTCACCCGGTACGCCATTGAGACCACTGGGGAGACCGACATCTTAAAGGGCCAGTTGGCCGACCCGGACACCGACGTGATTTCCGGCCTGCCCTTCCCCAAGGAAACCGATGTGGAGCCCACGGTTGAGGAGAAGGCCCAGGCCATCACCGAGCACCTGGCCACCCTGTCTGCCAGTGAAAAAGCGGCGGCCTACGTGGACGTGATGGGTCAGCCCGCCCAGGAGTATGTGGACACGGTGGTGGAGCAGCAGATGGAGGGCATGACGAGAGCGTCCATTGAGGAGATGATTGTGGAGCAGTACGCCGGGGAGATGGGCGTAGACGGGGACACTGTCCGGGGCTATATCGCCGAGATGAGCGACGAGGAGCTGTTCGGCCGCATTGAGGAGGCCATCGCCCAGCAGGTGCGGGAGCAGTATGCCGCCGGGGTGGAGCAGCAGATGGCCGCCCTTCCCCAGGAGACGCTGGCCGGTATGCTGGACGCGGCGCTGGGGGGCGCGCCCTCTCCCGCGGCCATCGCGGCCCAGCCCTTTGAGGACTGGCAGTTCGTCTACCTCTATGACCACTATATGCCTCCCACCCGGTCCTCCTCCACCTATGAGGACAACCTGGACCTGCTGGGCTACGTGCGGCTGGATTCTCCCTCCGCCATCAGCATCTACGCCACCACCTTCGCCCAGAAGGACGAGATTGCCGACCTGATTCAGGCATACAATGACGGTGTGTCCGATGAGGACGACGAGATTACCTACACCGACTATGTGGCCCTGCTCATGAGCTCCATCACCGGCATTATCAGCGGCATCAGCTATCTGCTCATCGCCTTTGTGTCCATCTCCCTGGTGGTGTCGTCCATCATGATTGGCATCATCACCAACATCTCCGTGATGGAGCGCACCAAGGAGATCGGTATTCTCCGGGCGGTGGGCGCGTCCAAGCGGGATGTGTCCCGGGTGTTCAACGCCGAGACCCTGATTGTGGGCCTGGCGGCGGGGATTTTGGGCATCCTGGTGAGCGTGGCGGCCACTTTCCCCATTAACGCCGTGATACACGATTTGACGGGGCTCAATGACCTTACCGCGGTGCTGCCCGCTGGGGCGGGAGCCATCCTGGTGGCCATCAGCGTGGCGCTCACCGTGATTGCGGGTCTGGTGCCCTCCCGGGGCGCGGCCAAGAAGGACCCGGTGGAGGCATTGAGAAGCGAATGAGAAGCGCGACGATAGGCGCATAGGGGCGGATGGAGCGGAGCGAGGAGGAAAGCCCAAGGCCCACAAAGTGGGACTGGGTTTTCTCCGAGACGGAGTGAAGCCGCCCCGTGATGCGCCCAATCGGAGCGTGACAAGGAAAGAAGCGCGACGATAGGCGCAGAATAGAAAATACAACAGGAGGACGAGAAGGATGGAACTGACCGTCAAGCATTTTACCCAACTCACCCGAGACGAGCTGTTTGAACTTTACAAGCTGCGGGTGGCGGTGTTCATTGTGGAGCAGCAGTGCGCCTACCCGGAAGTGGACGACGCCGACCGGCAGGCGTACCATATCTGGCTGCGGGACGAGGACGGCATTCAAGCCTATCTGCGAGTGCTGCCGGCGGGGACGACCTTTGACACCGTGTCCATCGGCCGGGTCATCGCGGTGAAGCGGCGGCAGGGCCTGGGCAGCCGGATTGTGGCGGAGGGCATTCGCGCCGCCAAAGAGAAATTGGGGGCGAACATCATCACCATTGAGGCCCAAACCTACGCCAGGGGCCTGTATGAAAAGGCGGGCTTCGTTCAGTCCTCCGAGGAATTCTTGGAGGACGGCATTCCCCACATCCAGATGGTTTGGAAGGAAGACTGAAATTGCGTCAAAAGGGCGGCTGTCTTGAGACGGCCGCCCTTTCCCCTTGCATTTCGTGAATTTTGTGATATAATTTCAGAGATATTTCCCAAGATTGGAGAACTTCCCATGGATTACTTTCACCTGTCCGCCGGACAGGACACCGTAGAGCGCATCAGCGCCCTGGGCCTGGCCCACCTGGGGGACGGGGTGTATGAGCTGATGGTGCGCTCTTGGCTGTGCCTTCACGGAAAGGCCACCAATGCCGGGCTGCACAAAGCGGCAGTGAAATACGTGGCAGCCCCCGCCCAGGCCAAGCTGGTCCACGCCATCCTGCCCAAGCTTACCCCGGAGGAGCAGGCCGTCTACCGCCGGGGGCGCAACAGCCACACCGCCGCCATACCCAAGGGGGCCAGCGTGGGAGAGTACCACGCCGCCACGGCGCTGGAGGCCCTGTTCGGCTGGCTGTATCTGCGGGGGGAAACTGAGCGGTTGGGAGAGCTGTTTGACGTGATGATGGAGGAGGCCGGCCATGCCCTTTGATGCCATTTTTATGACCGCCCTGGCCGGGGAGCTGCGGGAGAAGCTTACCGGCGGCAAGGTGGACAAGCTCTATCAGCCCGCCCGGGACGAGGCGGTGCTGCATATGCGCGCGGGGCGGGAGAATGTGCGCCTGCTGCTCTCCGCCAGCCCCGCCCACCCCAGGGCGCAGCTCACCCACACCCCCAGGGAGAACCCGGAGACGCCCCCCATGTTCTGTATGCTGCTGCGCAAGTATTTTACCGGGGCGCGGCTGCTGGAGCTCACCCAGCCCTCTATGGAGCGGCTGCTGGACTTCCGATTCGAGACCCTGGACGAGCTGGGGGACCGGGTGGAGCGGCGGCTGGTGCTGGAGTGCATTGGGCGCAAGTCCAACCTTATCATGCTGGACGGGGCGGGGCGAATCACCGACTGTATGCGCCGGGCCGACGGGGATTTGTCCGTCAAGCGCCCGGTGATGCCGGGGCTGTACTACCAGCTTCCGGAGCCCACCGGCCGGCTGGACCCCTCCGCCATGGCTTCGGAGGAACTGCGCTCCTATGTGCTGGCCAACGCCCGGCCGGGGGAGGGCCAGGACAAGTGGCTGCTGGACCACTTTAACGGGCTGTCCCCGCTTATCGCCCGAGAGCTGGTGTTCCAGGGGGAGGGGAGCCGGGAGGGCCTGGCCCAGCGCTTGGAGCAGCTCATGGACCGGGTGCGAAACGGGGACTACACCCCCACCGTCCTCATCAAAGAGGGGAAACCCATTGACTTTACCTTCATGCCTGTGCTGCAATATGGACCGGGTGTGGAGCTGCGCCGCTACCCCACCTTCTCCCAGCTGCTGGACGAGTTCTATGAGCAGAAGGAGGCTCAGGAGCGGGTCAAGCAGCGGGGGCAGGACTTTATCCGCAGCGTCACCCAGGCCCGGAACCGTACGGCAAAAAAAATCGCCAACCAGGAAGGGGATTTGGCCCGGTCCGTAGACCGGGAGAAGCTGCGGCAGTACGGCGATATCATCACTACCAACTTTTATCAGATGCGCAAGGGGCAGGGGGTGCTCCGGGCCCAGAACTATTACGACCCGGCGTGCGCGGAGGTGGACATCCCCCTGGACCCCCTGCTTACCCCCCAGCAAAACGCCGCTAAATATTACAAGGACTACAAAAAAGCCCAGAAGGCGGAGGAAATGCTCACCATCCAGCTGGAGAAAAACCGGGGGGAGCTGGACTACCTGGACAGCGTGCTGCAAATGATTACGCTGTCGGAGGGGGACAAGGACCTCCAGGAGATTCGCCAGGAGCTGATGGACAACGGCTACCTCAAGCAGCACAAGAGGAAAATGACCGCCAAGGGGCGGGTGAAAATCGTCCACGCCAAGCCCATGGAATTTAAGTCCAGCGCGGGGCTGACCATCCTGGTGGGCAAGAACAACAGCCAGAATGACCGCCTCACCCTGAAGGACGCGGACAAGCGGGACTTGTGGCTCCACGCCCAGAAGCTCCACGGCTCCCACGTCATTCTGAAGACAGGGGGAGAGCCGCCGGACGAGCAGTCCCTCACAGAGGCGGCCATGCTGGCGGCCTGGTTCTCCCAGGGGAAGGACTCGGGCCAGGTGCCGGTGGACTACACGCCGGTGAAGGTGGTAAAAAAGCCCGCCGGAGCCAAGCCGGGCTATGTAATTTACAACACGTACCGTACGGTATACGTTACCCCCACGGAGGAGCTGGTAAAGCGCCTGCGAGCGGGGCGGACCAACTGAGAGAGGAGCCATATTTATGTTTCATCAGCTGACAACCGAGGAGATGCGCCGCAGAACCCAGGCGTTTTTGAATTATCGAGCCGAGGAGATGCCTGAGGCTATGCCTGACCCCTCCGCGGCCCTCACCTTAATCGACTGCGATGGTCCTGCGGGCCTGCTGGTGCTGGGCTATGAGACCAAGCCCTGGATGTCCAACATCTGGGGGGTGGTTCACGGCGGGGTGACCGCCACCCTGGTGGACACCTGCATGGGCATTACCTGCGGCGTGCAGAGCGGGGTTATCACCCCAACGGTGTCCATGACGGTGAACTATGCCCGGCCGGTGCCGCTGAACGCCCGGATTGAGGTGCGCACCCGCACCATATGCTGCGGCTCCACCTCCGGGCAGGTTTACGCGGAGGTATATCTGGCGGACCAGCCGGAGCAGCTGCTGGCCACGGCCAGCGGAGCGTACTGCACCAAGAAGAACGACCTGTTTGGGGGAAAGGCCCCCTGGGAGGAGTAGAGAGCATGAAAAGGCCGGAACGGCGCAGCGCCGTTCCGGGCCTTTTTCTTTGTTATGCGTCGGCCTCGTCTGGGAAGTAGTCCTGGAGGAAGGTGGACACCGCCGTCCAGTACAGCGCCTCGTTGGCGCCCACCGAGGCGGCGTGGCCCGCGTCCGGCATCCACAAAAAGCTCTTGGGGCAGCGGGCGGCCTGGTAAAGCTTGCCCATCATGGCGGCGGGCACAAAATCGTCCTCCACGCCGTGGATAAACAGGGTGGGGGTTTTGGAGTTGACCACCGCCTGGACGGGAGCGGCCTGCCGCAAATCAAAGCGCGCCCGGCGCTGGGCCGTTTTGCGCAGGGCGGAGAACAGCAGTCCGGCGGGGAGGGGCAGGGCGGTGGGGAGCTCCTTGCGAATCTGGGACAGGAGATGGTGCATCTCCGCCTCGATGGTGGTATAGGAGCAGTCGGAAATGGCGGCTTTCACCGCTTCGGGAAGGGCCCCTCCGGTGGACATGAGCACCGACGCCGCCCCCATGGAGACCCCGTGGAGGAGGATTTCCGCCTCCGGGTCCCGGCGGATGACGTAGTTGACCCAGCCCAGAATATCCAGCCGCTCGTCATAGCCCCAGCCCACGTAGTCGCCCTCGCTCTGGCCGTGTCCCCGCTGGTCGGGCAGGAGCACGTGCCAGCCCAAGTCGCTGTAGTGCTTGGCGATGGCGCCCATAGATTCGTAGGTGTCGTGATAGCCGTGCATACAAATGGCCCAGCGGTGGCTGTCGCTCTGGCCGGGGACCACCGCGGCCCAGAGGATAAGGCCGTCTATGGCCTGAATGGTGGCCTCACGGAAGCCCTCCCGCTGCCGCGCCCACATGCGGCCCTCGCCCTGAACGGGATTGACGTCCTCCTCCTCCGGGTCCCGGACCTGGGGGAGCATGACGCGGTTGTAAAGGTAATTGCCCAGGGCGGTCCAGCCGCCGGCGGCTCCGGCTCCTGCGGCGGCGAGGCCCAACAGCCCGAAGGTGGTTTTTTTCTTCATGGTGACCTCCCAAAATCATTTTTTCCAATATACTCCTTTGAAGGGGCCGCAGTCAACGGGAAATCTGTAAATCCTTTGTAAACGTTGCGTTTTGGGGCGTGAGCGTGCAACGCCACCGGGGGCGGTGTCCATTTTTTTGGGTCATTTATAAAAAAAGGTCAAAAAAATCAGGGCTCGGCGTCTTGACTTTGCCGGTGAAGCGTGGTAAGGTAAAAGCGTAATCGAACAGAAGTTTTAAAAGCCGAACGAAAGGAGGAGCGGGATGAGAGCAGAGAGAGGAGGTGAGAGGAGGAGCAGTAAAATGGGCCCCGGCGGCTGAAAAGCCACGTTCGCTTGGATGGCCCTTTCGAATCCATCCCCAATAGAAAATGAGCAACCCCTGACGGGGTCACTCAAAGGGGGTCCCCGCGAAAGCGTCCTTCAGCTTTCGTGGGGGGAAGGAGCCGCAGCAGAATGAGCGAGCGGTGACTTTGAAAAAGTCGCCGCAAGCGATATGGCGCTTGCGGCGACGTGGTGGAGGAGGATGGATTCGAACCATCGAAGGCGAAGCCAGCAGATTTACAGTCTGTCCCCTTTGGCCACTTGGGTACTCCTCCATATTCAGTTGGGCGGAAGAAGGTGGAGCTGGTGGACGGATTCGAACCCCCGACCTGCTGATTACAAATCAGCTGCTCTACCAGCTGAGCTACACCAGCATAGAAAGCTGCCACGTTCACAACGGAGCTTATTATAGCAGTAGGGGGCGGCTTTGTCAACAGTTTTTTGAAAAAAGTACAGGAAAAGGAGTGGGATGGGACGACGGGTCAGAATTGGGAGGCACGGGAGCTGCGCTGCGGCCTGTGCAGAGGGGAGCTGTACCCCGGCGACCCCTATTTTGAGCTGGAGGGCCGGGTGGTATGCGAGGACTGCCTGGGCCGCTATGCCAGGAGGTATTTTGCCCACCGGCTTCGGCGGGTGGGACATGGAGAAAGGCAGGATTATCAGGAAGCGCTATGACATTGTACGAGCTATCACTGGAATATGAGCAGACGGCGGCGGCTTTGCGCCGGCGTATTGTGGAATTAGAGCAGGAGCGCCGGCAGGCAGAAAACGAGCGGCTGCGCCAGCAGCTGGACAGACGGCTGCGCCCGCTTCGCTCTATGTACCGGGACACGCGGGCGGTGGCCCGGCACCTGAAGGGATATTACGAGAGAGTTGCCCCGCGGCGGCCTGTCCGGCCCCGCGGCCCATGGGACTACAGGAGGAGGAGCTGACGATGCGGACAATTTCTTATGACAACACCTTTGGCATGGCGGATTTGGCGGTGTACGCCAATCTGATGGCGGAGGACAACCGGGAGCAAATCAACCGCCTGAAGCGCAATTTGACCCACGCGCTGCGCCAGGACGTCACCCAGCGGCAGCGGGAGTACATGATTTTGTACTATGGGCAGAACATGAGCATGGAGGCCATCGCCAAGCGGTGCGGAGTGAATAAGTCCACCGTGTCCCGCACCCTCAAGCGGGGACGGCAGCGGCTGTACCGCTGCCTGCGCTATGGGGCGGCCAACCTGCTGGAGCAGGCGGAGAGTTGAAAAGGGAGGCGGGCTGTGGTATGATAGGGGCGGCCGGACGCTTGGGCGGCGGGCCGAATTTGAGAAATAGAGGTCATACCATGGACTATCAAGGGGTATTTTTCGATTTTGACTACACGCTGGGGGATTCCACGGCCGCCATTGCCGAAGGTTACCGCCGGGGCTTTCGGGCGCTGGGATTGGCCGAACCCACGGTGGAGCAGGTGCGCGCCACCGTAGGAATGAGGCTGGAGGACGGCTACACCCATCTCACAGGGGACGGCGACCCGGTCCGCCAGGCGGAATTTCACCGCCTGTTTGCCAATTCCGTGGGCGTGAACGCCCAGGGAGAGGACCGGAAACTGATGATTGAGGGGACAAAGCTGCTGCCCGGGGCGGCGGAGCTGCTCTCGGCGCTGAAGGGGGCGGGCGTGCCCGCGGCCATCGTGTCCACCAAGCCGGGGGGCACCATCCGGCGGATTTTTGAGCACCAGGGACAGCTGGACCTGCTGAATTTGGTGGTGGGCGGGGACGAGGTGTCCAGGTCGAAGCCAGACCCGGAAGGGCTGCGCTTGGCGCTGGAGCGGCTGAACCTGACGGCGGAGCAGGTGCTGTTCTGCGGCGACACGGTGATCGACGCCGCCACCGCCCAGGCGGGCGGGTGCGATTTCTGCGCGGTGCTCAACGGCACCACGCCCAGGGAGGCGTTTGCGGACTACCCTCATGTGTACATTGCGGAAGACCTGAGCCAGCTGCAGCGGTTTTTGAAGCTGTGACAAACGCCCTCCGGCGAAAGGCCGGAGGGCGTTTTGCTTACGCGATGGGTTCCCCGCCTATGGCGCCCAGCATGGGCCGGGCATAGGGCAGAGACAGAATGACGTCGCAGAAAGTATGCCACTCGTCCAGCTTGTGGCTGCGGCGGGCGAAATAGATGCTGGCCAGCACCTCGTAGTTCAGCGTCACCGTGCGCAGCTGCTGGTAGCTGGAGGGGAGCAGCTGAATCAGGTCGTACCAGTCGGCTTTGTTCTGGTCGGCGGCGTAGCGCCGGCGCACGTTCTCCAGATGGTCCACATACCGCCGGAACTGCTCCAAAGAGGCGGGGGTCATGTGGTCGGTGGAGAAGTCGGACAGCTCAATGGGCCGGGCGTGAAGCTTGTGCATGGTGGAGGTGGAGTTGGCCACCGTGCCCACTTTATAGGTGTCGAACTCCTTCCACCAGTACAGCGGGGCGGTGATGTCCATAGACACCATAATTTGGCGGATGAACTTGCGGTGGTCGCTGCCCGCAGCGCACAGGCGCAGGGCCAGGGAGAGGTCGTTCTTCCCCAGCACGTACTCGCCCGCGCTGTTATAAGCGCTGTCCGAACGCTCCCAGCTGTTCATAGGGTTTCGGGCGCCCCGCATGGCATTTTCCAGGTTCATCACGCTGACGCGCTCCACTTGCAGCATAAAATCCGCTCCTTAAAAGGGAGCGCCGCCCGCCTGGGCGGCGCTCAAAACGCTTAGTTGGTGGAGATATAATCTCCCATGATGTAGCCGGTCATGGCGGCGCCGCCGCTGCCGGTGAAGGAAATTTGATACCAGCCGCCGCCTGCGTCGGACAGCACGGTGATGGAATTGCCGTTGAGCAGGCTGGCCACGATGTCGTAGGTGGTGCCCGGGCCGGAACGCACTCGCAGACCGCTGTCCGCGCCGACGATGACGCCCGGACGGCCCACAGTGACGCTGTTGCTGGGCGGCGCGGTGGTGACGGTCACGGGGGGATCGGACTGGGCGGGAGGCTCGCTGGCGGGGGGCTGGGAGGCTTTGGGTCCGGCGATAAACACCTTACACTCCGCCTCCAGCGTGCCCGCGCGGGCGGTGATGACAACCAAGTGTACGCCGGTAACGTCCGGTTTGACGTGGGACACCAGGCCGTTGTCGCTGACCGTGGCCAGGGAAGTGTCGCTGGACTCCCAGGTTACGGTGCCGTTCCAGTCAGCGGGGGTGACGGTGGCCCGGAGCTGGACATTGGGTTCGCCGGGGCGAAGGGTGAAGTCCACCCTGTTCAGCGTCAGGCCGGTAGGCTCGTCCTCGCCCACGCCGATGACAGGGGTCTGGACGACGGGGTCGCTATTGGCGGGCACAGGGTCGGTGGAGACCGGCTGAGAGGCGGGGGGTACCGGCTGGCTGGGGGAAGCGGAGGGCTGTTCGGAGTTGGAGACCGGCGGCTCCTTGCCGTGGAGTTGGGGATAGATGACGGTAAACACAATGACCAGCGCGGCGATGATGATAATCAGTGAGCACAGGAAAGTAATCAGCCGGGGCCAGTTTATCTGGAGGTCGTTGAAGGGGCC
>CAQCFX010000049.1 GCA_948766235.1 uncultured Oscillospiraceae bacterium
CTGTGCGGCCTCGTGGGCGGCTGCGCCATCGGCTACTTTACCGAATACTATACCTCCGACACCTATAAGCCCACCCAGGGTCTGGCCGACGCCACCGAGACCGGCGCGGCCACCACCATCATCGGCGGGCTCTCCCTGGGAATGCTGTCCACCATCGCCCCCATTCTCATTGTGGGCGTGGCGGTGATTGTGTCCTTCATCGCCGCGGGCGGCTCCCTTGCCACCGCCGCCGACCACTACGCCTCCAGCTTCTCCCAGGGGCTGTACGGCATCGGCATCGCCGCGGTGGGAATGCTGTCCACCCTGGGCATCACCTTGGCCACCGACGCCTACGGCCCCGTGGCGGACAACGCGGGCGGCATCGCCGAGATGTCCGGCATGGGGGAGGAGGTCCGGGAGCGCACCGACGCCCTGGATTCCCTGGGCAATACCACCGCCGCCACCGGCAAGGGCTTTGCCATCGGCTCCGCCGCCCTCACCGCCCTGGCGCTGCTGGTGAGCTATGTGGACATCGTGACCGCCAAGGCGGAGGCCATCGACCTGTCCCTCACCAACCCCGCCGTGCTGGTGGGGCTGTTCCTGGGGGCCATGCTCACCTTTGTGTTCGCCGCTTTTACCATGAGCGCGGTGCAGCGGGCGGCCCAGTCCATTGTGGTGGAGGTCCGCCGGCAGTTCCGGGAGATTGCCGGCATCATGGACGGCTCCGCCGACCCGGACTACGCCTCCTGCGTGGCCCTGTGCACCAAGGGAGCTTTGCGGGAGATGGTCAAGCCCTCGCTGCTGGCCATCATCGTGCCCATCGTCACCGGCCTGATTTTAGGTGTGGAGGGGGTTGTGGGCCTGCTGGGCGGGGTGTCCGTCACCGGCTTTGCCGTGGCGGTGTTCATGTCCAACGCCGGCGGGGCCTGGGACAACGCCAAGAAGTACATCGAGTCCGGCCACCACGGGGGCAAGGGCTCGGAGTGCCACAAGTCCGCCGTGATTGGCGATACCGTGGGCGACCCCTTTAAGGACACCTCCGGCCCCGCGCTGAACATCCTTATCAAACTGGTGTCCACCGTGTCCATCGTGTTCTCCGGCCTTATCGCCAGCTTCCACCTGCTGTAAAGGGGGGCAGAACATAGGCTGCTGGCCCGGCGGCCCCATTCAATTCACTTCAGAAGGGAACGATTTCCGATGAAATATGATTTCACCTCCATCATGGACCGCCGCGGCCGGGACGCCATCGCCGTGGACTACATTGGTCAACCAGGCGGTTTTGCCCCCGGCGCGCCCCGTGAAGGCTTTGACGCCATCCCCATGTGGGTGGCGGACATGAATTTCCCCACCGTCCCCACCATCCCCGCCGCCATCATAGCGCGGGCGCAGCACCCCGCCTTTGGCTACTTCTCCGCCACCGATGATTACTATAACGCCATCATCCGCTGGCATGAGCAGCGCAACGGCGTCACCGGCCTTGCAAAAGAGCACATCGGCTATGAAAACGGCGTGCTGGGCGGGGTGGTCTCCGCGCTGAACGTGCTGTGCTCCAGGGGGGATAAGGTGCTGCTCCACTCGCCCACCTATATCGGCTTCACCGCCAGCCTCACCAACAACGGCTACGATATCGTCCACAGCCCGCTGGTTTTGGATGAAAACAACGTGTGGCGGATGGACTTTGACGACATGGAGAAGAAAATCGTGGAGAACCACATCCATGCCGCGGTGTTCTGCTCTCCCCACAACCCCTGCGGCCGGGTGTGGGAGCGCTGGGAGCTGGAAAAGGCCATGGAGCTGTTCCGAAAGCACGACGTCTACGTGGTGTCGGACGAGATTTGGTCGGACATCATCTTGGGAAATCACAAGCACATCCCCACCCAGAGCGTCAGCGAGGACGCCCGGCAGCGCACGGCGGCCATATACGCGCCCTCCAAAACCTTCAACCTGGCCGGGCTGGTGGGCAGCTACCACATCGTCTACAACCGGTGGCTGCGGGAGCGGATGGAGAAGGAGTCCTCCCTGTGCCACTACAACGATATGAACGTGCTGTCCATGCACGCCCTGGTGGGCGCTTACGGCGCGGAGGGTCAGGAGTGGCTGGGCGAGCTGTGCCAGGTGCTCACCGAAAACGTGGACTTTGCCTGCGGCTTTATTGCCCAGCGGTTTGAAGGCGTGAGGGTGTCCAGGCCCCAGGGCACCTATATGCTGTTTTTGGACTGTACGGACTGGTGCGCCAAGCACGGCAAGACCATTGACCAGCTGGAGAAAATGGGCTGGGATGTGGGCGTGGCCTGGCAGGATGGGCGGATGTTCCACGGCCCCTGCCACATCCGCATGAATCTGGCCCTGCCGCTGTCCAGGGTGAAGGAAGCCTTTGACCGGCTGGACAAATACGTCTTTAACGCCTGAAGAATGAAACAGCAGCCGTCCGCAATGCGGACGGCTGCTTGCTTACTTTTTGGCCTGTACTTTGGCCAGGAACTTCTCCGGCTTGATGATGAACCGCTCGTGAACGCCCGCGCCGATTTTTTCCCGCTCGTCAAAAGCGGACACCGCGAAGGTGAGCTTGCGGCCCTCCACCGCGGTGAGCTCAGCCTCGGCCCACACCTTCATGCCGATGGGGGTGGCGGCGTCATGGGTGACGTCCAGCCGGGTGCCCACCGTGCCCTCGTCCGCCTCCAAATGGGCCTGAACGGCCTGGACGGCGGCGTTTTCCATCAGGGCAATCATGTGGGGGGTGGCGAACACGCTCACCAGCCCGGAGCCCACCGCCTGGGCGGTGTTTTCCGGCGTGACCATTGTCTCGGCCCGGCCCTTCAATCCAACTGCAATACTCATATCATTCCTCCTGTAGGCTTGATTATCTCAAGTATACGCCATCGAGCTGGTTTTGGCAATTCTAAAAATAGTTTTCCTCGTGCTATTTCCCCACAAAACTATCTGTTTCCATTTATCGCTCCCTATGCTATAATCATTGATAGAATTGAGTGAAGGAAAGGCGAGGTGCTATTATGGAAGACACACAGAAGTCCGCCCTGTTTGAGTCCACGCCCATTCCCAAGGCGGTGCTCACCTTGGGCATTCCCACAGTCATCAGCTGCCTGGTGTCCATCATCTACAGCATGGCGGATACCTATTTCGTAGGCCTGCTCAACAACCCTGTTCAGACCTCGGCCGTCACCCTGGCCGCGCCGGTGCTGCTGGCCTTCAACGCGGTGAATAACCTGTTCGGCGTGGGCTCCTCCAGCATGATGAGCCGCGCCTTGGGCGCAAAGGATTACGACACCGTGCGCAAAAGCTCGGCCATCGGGTTCTACTGCGCCCTGGCCAGCGGCCTGCTGTTTTCTCTGCTGGTCACCGTGCTGCGCAGTCCTTTGCTGGTGGTGCTGGGCGCGGATGCGTCCACTGCCGCCGCCACCGGGGAGTATCTGTTCTGGACCTCCACCTGCGGCGCGGCCCCCGCCATCCTCAACGTGGTGATGGCCTATATGGTGCGCTCGGAGGGAGCCTCCCTCCACGCCAGTGTCGGCGCCATGAGCGGCTGTCTGCTCAACATTGCCCTGGACCCCATTTTTATTATGCCCTGGGGGCTGAATATGGGCGCGGCGGGAGCTGGCTGCGCCACCTTCCTGTCCAACTGCGTGGCCTGCCTGTATTTCCTGGCGCTGCTGGCGGTAAAGCGGGGGAAGACCTACATCTCCATCAGCCCCGCCATGCTGCCCCACAGCGGTAAAATCATGCTGGGCATCTGTGCCGTGGGCGTGCCCGCCGCCATTCAGAACCTGCTGAACGTGACGGGGATGACGGTGCTGAACAACTTCACCGCCGCCGCCGGACCCGACGCCGTGGCCGCCATGGGAATCGTACAGAAAATCAACATGATTCCCATGCAGGTGACGTTCGGGCTGTCTCAGGGCATTATGCCCCTTGTCAGCTACAACTACGCCAGCGGCAATGTGAAGCGCATGAAGGATACGCTGTTTTTCTACATGAAAATTGCCGGCACGTTCCTCATCGCCCTCACCATCGTGTATTACATCGGCGCGGACTCCATTGTGGCGATGTTTATGGACAACGAGGCCGTGGTGGGCTATGGCGTTCGGTTCCTTCGGGGAATGTGCCTGGCCCAGCCCTTCCTGTGCATGGACTTCCTGGCGGTGGGCGTGTTCCAGTCCTGCGGCCTGGGGCGCTATTCCCTGGTCTTCGCGCTGCTGCGAAAAATCGTGCTGGAGATTCCCGCCCTGTTCATTCTCAATGCCCTGTTCCCCCTGTACGGCGTGGCCTATGCCCAGCTGGTGGCGGAGGTGGCGCTGTCCGCCGCCGCGGTCGCCATCCTGCTGTACCTGTTCCGGCGGATGTACAGCGAGGGAACCCCGCTTCAGCCCCGCGCGGCCAAAAAATAATTGGCCGCACCCCTTTCCCATCCCCTCAAATTGGCCGATATATAAATAAATGAGGTAGAAGGGGGGAGCAGCCAATGGCAATTCAGGCCATCTCCGGCGTGGGCCGGGAGGAAGCGCAGATGGAGGACGGGCAGTCCAGCCTGCTGGCGCAGTCCTTGAAGAAGCAGGAGGAGCACACGGCAAGCCTGACCGAGATGATTCGGGACGCCAAGGAAAAGGCGGACGCTCAGCGGGAGCGTTTCAAGCTGGCCAAGGCCACCCCCCGGTATGGGGACGCGCCTTTGGAGGCCTACGCCCGGATTAGCCGGGCCCGCACCCCATCCCAGGCGGGTTCCGCCGCAGGGTACGCCCGCCGCAGGCTGATGCAGCTCAAAGCCGCCCAGCGCTCCGACCCGGAGCACGCCGATCAGATTAAGGCGGCCGCCGGGCAGCTGGAAAAGGCGGTGAGCCGGGCCAACCGGAAAAAGCTGGAGCTGAACCGGGAGCAGCTTTCCCGGGCCCGCATGAAGCGCATGGTCCGGGAGAACAAGCGCCGGGAGGAACAGCGCATCAAACAGGAGCTGCGCAAGAGCCAGGCCATGCGGGCCATCCGGGAATCGGGCTATTTCAAGGAGGCGGAGATTGCCAACCGTCAGGCCGATCAGCTCACCGCTACCAAAATGGAGCTGAAGGCCCAGGCGGAACAGCTGGGCGTGGCTGTTCATACCTCTGTGGGTGAGGCCATGCAGGGCTACTCCGCCGGCGTGCAGCTGGCGACCGCGGACGTGTCCGCCCCTGTGTCCGCGCCGGCGGTGGATGTGCAGGCGTAATTGAATTATTTAAGAGAAAGAGGGTCTGCCGCAATGCGGCAGACCCTCTGAGTTATTTTTTAATCATGAGCGGGGAGCCGTACTCGTCTTCTCCGGCGTCCACAAAGCCATGGGACAGCCAGAAGCGGTGGGAGTCCTCCTTGGAATAGTTCAAAGCGTAATAAACCGCGCCGTCGGCTTTGGTATAGGCGGCGAGGGCGGCAAAGCAGGCGTGGCCGGTCCCGCCGCCCCGGTATTTCGGGAATACCCAGAAATCCGAAATGAGGCATTTCCCGTCCTCAGTCTTGTAGGTGCAGTACATGGACGCCCCGATCCGAACGCCGTCCCGGACAAAATAGACCATGTGCAGCCTGTCCGGAGTTCGCCCCATCAGTTTCTCAACGTGGCCGCGGTATTCCCGGCTTGAAAAATGGTCCTTTTCTTCATCCGTGACCACCATGCCCTCCTCCACAAGATATCGGAATTGGATGGTCCAGAACTCGTTTGCCCGCTCCGCAGGGATTTCCTCTATGGCAATCATGGCAGCACTCCTCACATGGGGCGGTTATGCGCCCAGAATCTTCGCCGCGTTTTCCTCGGCGAACTGCTTGCTGTACAGGTCGTGATAGTACCCGCGCGCCCGCAGCAGCGTCTCGTGGGTGCCCTGCTCCACAATTTTGCCGTCCCGCACCACCAAAATCATATCCGCCTTGCGGATGGTGGACAGCCGGTGGGCAATCAGGAAGGAGGTGCGGTCCCGCAGCAGATGGTCGATGGCCTGCTGGATGAGCTGCTCAGTCTGGGTGTCGATGGAGGAGGTGGCCTCGTCCAGCACAAAGATGCGCGGGTCGGCCAGCACCGCCCGGGCGAAGGAGATCAGCTGCTTTTCGCCGGTGGACAGGCGGTCGCCCCCCTCGCCCACGTCGCTGTCCCAGCCCTTTTCCAGCTTGGCCACCACTGTGTCGGCGGATACGGCTTTGGCCGCCGCCTCCACCTCCGCGTCGCTGGCGTCCAGCCGGCCGTAGCGGATGTTCTCCCGGACGGTGCCGGAAAACAGGTGGGGGCTTTGCAGCACGTAGCCGATGCTGGAGTGGAGCCAGAGCTGGCTGCGCTCCCGGTAGTCCCGGCCGTCAATCAAAATCTGACCCTCCGTTGGCTCGAAGAAGCGGCAGGCCAGGTTCACCAGGGTGGATTTGCCCGCCCCCGTCTCGCCCACGATGGCCACGGTGGTTCCCGCCGGGATATGGAGGGAGAAGTGCTCCAGCACATTGTCCCCCCCGTCAGGATAGCGGAAGGTCACGTCCCGGAACTCGATGTCCCCCCGGATGGGTTCCCAGTTTTCCCGCTTGGGGTTAAAACAGTCGCCGTAGGCTTCAATGACTTCCGGCGTGTCGGTGATTTGGGGCGTCTCCTCCATCAGGCCGGTCACCCGCTCAATGGACGCCTGAAGGGCGATGAACTCCGCCAAATTGGCCGCCAAGGCCTGGATAGGCTCAAAAATTCCCATGGCGTAGGAGACAAACACTGACAGGGTGGCGATGTCCAGCACCTGGTCCACCACCAGGTATCCGCCCCGCAGCAGCACAATGGCCACCGTCATGGACGAGAAAAACAGGGTCAGCGGGATATACACCGCATTGAGCCGGGACGCCCGAACGGCGGAGCGGCGCATGGACCCGGTGAGCTCCCGGAAGCTGCCGATGCTCTGCTCCTCGATGACAAGGGTTTTGGAGGTCTTGGCGCCGCCGATGCCCTCGTTGAAGGCGCCGGTGATTTTGGAGTTGAGCTTGCGCACCTTGCGGTTCCAGTGGAGAATCCGGGGCTCAAAATACACGGTGAGCAGGGCGATGACGGGCACTACCGTAATCACCACCAGGGCCAGCCGCCAGTTCAAAAGCAGCATGGCTCCGAAGGCCCCCAGAATATACAGCAGCGACCAGGCCATGTCCGTCAGGCTCCAGGCCATATTTCCCGCGATGCGGTTGGTGTCGTTCATCACCCGGGTGATGAGATAGCCCACCGGGGTGACGTTGTAAAAGGACAGGGACAGGGTTTGAAGATGGCGGAACAAGTCCTGGCGCATATCCCGGCCCATATACATCTCTACATACATGGCCCGACGGGCAAAGCCCACCACCATCACGGTCTCCAGCAGGATGGCCGCCGCGTAGGCCGCCGCATAGACGGGCAGGCCCTCCAGGGTTTCCCGCTCAATGAAGTGGCTGATGGCGTACTGCTGGAACAGGGGAATCACCACGTCCACCACGGCGGTGAGGCTGTTGATGAGAATCATCAGCACCATGGTTTTTTTGTAGCGGCCCAAAATGGGCAGCAGGCGCTTCCATATTTTCAGGTCAAAGGATTTTGTATACTCTTGCTCGTCGATGGCGGCCATTATGCCTCCCCCCCTTCCTGGATGAGCGCGCGGTCGTCGCTGCTCATCTGAATGTCGTAAATTTCCTTGTAAATGCCCGGCCGGGTGATGAGCTCGGCGTGAGAGCCCACATCCGCCACCCGTCCGCCGTCCAGCACCAGGATTTGGTCGGCCTGCATCAGGGTGGTGACCCGGTGAGAGATGAGAATGACGGTGGCATGGGCCATGCGCTCGCGCAGCGCGGCGCGGATTTTGGCGTCCGTCTCCGCGTCCACGGCGGACAGAGAGTCGTCGAAAATCATCAGCGGCGCGTTTTGCAGCAGCATCCGGGCGATGGCCACCCGCTGCTTCTGCCCGCCGGACAGGGTGACCCCCCGCTCGCCCACCACGGTGTCATACCCTTCGGCCAGCTCGGTGATGGCCTCGTCCACACAGGCCACGCCGGCGCAGCCGCGCAGCTCGTCCTCCGGCACGTCCGGCCGGGTGACGGCGATGTTCTCCTTGATGGTCTGGGAGAACAGGAAGGGCTCCTGAAGGACCAGGCCAATCTGCCGGCGCAGGTCCTCCCGGCGGATTTTGCGGATATCCACCCCGCCGATGGTGATGGACCCCTGGCCCTCCTTCAAATCATACAGCCGGTCCAGCAGGTGAACCAAAGTGGATTTGCCCGAGCCGGTGCCGCCCAAAATGGCGAAGGTGCTTCCCCAGGGGATGGTGAAGGACACGTCCTTGAGCACCTCCTGTCCCTCATAGCCGAAGGTGACGTGGTCGAACACAATGTCGCCGGACAGAGCGGCGCTCTGGGCGTCCGGGTCGTCCTGCTCCTCCTGGGAGCGCAGGATGTAGCCCACCCGGTCCATGGACACCCCGGCCTTGCTCATGTCGGACAGCACCCGGCCCAGGGAGCGCACCGGCCAGGCCAGGGCGCTGTTGTAGGTGACGAAGGCCAGAAAGTCGCCCAGGGACAGCCCCCCGTTGACGCATTCCACCGTTCCGGCCACAATCACCGCCATCACCTGGGAGCAGGTGATGAGCGCGCCGGAGGCCCAGTACACGCTGAGCAGCTTGCCCAGACGCACCCACAGCTGGGAAAAGTGGTTATTTTTTTCGCCGAAGCGGTCCAGCTCGTACCGCTCCCGGCCAAAGGCCCGCACCACCCGCACGCCGGTGAGATTTTCCTGGGCACAGGTGGTCAGCGCGCCCTCCGCCTGGTCGGCCTCCAGAAAGCGGGAGGAGATTTTCCCGTAGAACACCCAGGAGGCCAGCAGGGAAATGGGGATAAAGGCGATGGACACCAGGGCCAGCCGCCAGTTCATGGACAGCATAATGCCCACGTACAGCACCACCACAAAGACGGTGCGCAGCACCTCCATCAGCTGATTGCACACGAAGGTGCGGATGACCTCCACGTCGGAGGTGCACCGCTGAATGATGTCGCCGGTGGCATGGGCGGTGTGCCAATCAAAGCTCAGGCGCAGAATGTGGCCGTACAGGTCGTCCCGGATTTTTTTCACAAACCCCTCCGAGCCCTTGGCCAGATTGACGCGCATTCCGTAAATGCACAAGCCCCGCACCGCCGCCGCCAGCGCCACGCCCCCGGCCGCAAACCAAAGCGCCCGCAGCGGGTCGGCGCGCAGCTGCTCCAAGGGCAGCAGATTCTGAATCAGCTCCGGCAGGCTGAGTTCCTTCACGTCCAGCACGCCGTCCACCGTGATGCGGATGATTTGGGGAATCACCGCGTTACAGATGGTGTTCAGGTATGCCAGTGCGATTGCCGCGATGAAAAAGCCCCAGTTTCCGCCCAGATAGCGCAAAATAATCCCGGTTTTTTCCCGCCGCGGCAGCTTAAATTCCGTCTCCATAAGGTCCTCCTTTCCGTGTAGGCAGCGCCGCACAAGCGGCGCGGACTCCGCCTGAAACGCAAAAAGCGTCCCTCTATACAGAGGGACGCTGTAAGCCAAAACAGACGGAATGGACGCCTAATCCATTCCGAAGGCGCACAAAAATCCCCCGGAGTCCTGCTTCTTTCCAGTTCCCAGTGCAAAAAACTTCATCATTTTGTACGCCTCCTTTCATGAATTTTATAGTGCCTGCTTAGTATATCCGTTTTGGGGAAGATTGTCAACCCTTTTCTTTTATTCTGATTCCATATCAGTTGGAAGCAGTATCAAGGTCGCTGTCTCCGCCCCAAATCATGTTTTTGCGCAGCTCGCCGCCCACGATTTCCATCTGGTGCTTTTTGAGCTGGGCCCGCTTGGAGTTGAAGAAGGTGCGGCCGTTCTTATTCTCCGCAATCCATTTGCCCGCAAAGGTGCCGTCCTGAATGTCGGAGAGCACCGCGCGCATCCGCGCCTTGGTCTCCTCGTGGGGGATGACCCGGGGGCCGCTGACGTACTCGCCGAACTCGGCGGTGTCGGAGATGGAGAAGTTCATGGCCGCCACGCCGCCCTTGTTGATGAGGTCGATGATAAGCTTCATCTCGTGGATGCACTCGAAGTAGGCGTTCTCCGGCTCATACCCGGCCTCCACCAGCACCTCAAAGCCGCAGCGCATCAAATCCACCACGCCGCCGCACAGCACGGTCTGCTCGCCGAACAGGTCGGTCTCGGTTTCGTCGTGGAAGGTGGTCTCCATCACCCCCGCCCGCGCGCCGCCGATGCCCGCGATGTAGGCCAGGGCGGTCTGGTAGGCATGGCCGGTGGCGTCCTGCTCCACCGCCAGCAGGCAGGGCACGCCCTTGCCCGCCACGTAGGTGGAGCGGACGGTGTGGCCGGGGCCCTTGGGGGCGGCCATGAACACATCCACCCCGGCGGGGGGGACGATCTGCTGGTAGCGGATGTTGAAGCCGTGGGCGAAGGCCAGGGCCTTGCCCTCGGTCATGTAGGGGGCGATATCCCGGTTGTAGACCTCGGCCTGCACCTCGTCGTTGATGAGCATCATCACGATGTCCGCCCACTGGGCGGCGGCGGGGACGGTCTTCACCGCCAGCCCGGCCTTTTCGGCGTTGGCCCAGTTCTTGGAGCCCTCCCGCAGGCCCACGCACACGTCGCAGCCGGAGTCCTTCAGGTTCAGGGCATGGGCGTGGCCCTGGGAGCCGTAGCCGATGATGCCGATTTTCTTTCCGTCCAGCTTGCCCAGGTCGCAGTCCTTCTCATAGTACATTCTTGCCATATTCATATTCCTCCTTCAGTTTGCTCTCGTCATATATTGTGCTCCGCCCTCTCTCGATGGCGATAGTACCGGTTTTTGCGATCTCCAGAATGCCGAAGTCCTCCAGCATCTGAATCAGCGCCGCGTTCTTGCTCTGGGAGCCGAAGACCCACACGGTCAAAGACTCCTTGTCCACGTCGATGATGTGCCCCCGGAAGATGTTGGCCAGCTGGATGATTTCATCCCTGGACCCGTGGTCCGTGGCCCGGACCTTGATGAGGGCAATCTCCCGGCGGATGCAGGTCTCTTCGTCGAAGATCTTCACCGCCTGGACCCCCAGGAGGCGGCGGCACTGGGTGGCCAGCTGGTTCACCACCAGCTCGTCC
>CAQCFX010000050.1 GCA_948766235.1 uncultured Oscillospiraceae bacterium
GCTGGTGGGTGCGCGCTGTTCGGAAGACCGGGTTTGGTGGCTTAAAGCAGTTAGGGCAGGTTCAGCTCCTGGATAACTTCCCGGAGCTGGGCGGCGGAGGCGTGCAGAGCCTCCCGCTCAACCTCGGCCAGAGGAATCTCCAGAATCTGCTCTACCCCCCGGCGGCCCACGATGGCCGGAATGCTGAGCGCCAAATCCCGCAGGCCGTACTGCCCGCCCAGCACCACCGACACGGGGAGGATGGCCCGCTCGTCCTTCATGACGCACTCGGCGATGCGGGCCACCGCCATGGCGATGCCGTAGTAGGTGGCCCCCTTACGCTTGATAATCTCGTAGGCGCTGTCCCGCACGTCGGCGTAGAGGCGCTCCTCCGCCTCCCGGTGGTTGGTGCGGCCCCGCATTTCGCAGAAGTTGTCCAGGGGTACGCCGGACACGTTGGCTCCGCTCCACACCGCCAGCTCGCTGTCCCCGTGCTCGCCCACGATGACGGCGTGGATGGAGCGGCTGTCCACGTTCAGGTGCTCCCCCAGAAGGTATTTCAGCCGGGCGGAGTCCAGCACCGTCCCCGAGCCCATCACCCGGTGGGCGGGGTAGCCGGAGATGCGAAAGGCGGCGTAGGTGAGCACGTCCACCGGGTTGGAGACGATGAGCAGAATGCCCTCGAAGGGGCGGGCGGTTATCTGGGGGATGATGGAGTTTAAAATGGCCACGTTCTGGCCGATAAGCTCCAGGCGGGTCTGGCCGGGCTTCTGATTGGCCCCGGCGGTGACGATGATGAGGGCGCAGTCGCCCAGGTCGTCGTAGGTGCCGGCGCGCACGTCCATGGCGGCGATATAGGGCAGGCCGTGGCTTAAATCCATGGCCTCCCCCTCCGCCTTGTCGGCGTTGGCGTCGATGAGCACCAGCTCGCTGAACAGCCCCCGCTGAATCAGGCTGAAGGCGATGGAGGAGCCCACGAAGCCGCAGCCAATCACGGCGGCCTTGCGGTGGTTGAGCATGGGAAAACCCCCTTCCGTTTTGGGCTTAGTGTGCCCGGAACGGAAGGGGGTATGCGCGTTACCCCTTTTTACTTTGCCGCTTAACAAACGCGGGAAGGGCGAACAGAACCGCGCCAAGCGCCGCCGCCAGGAGAACCGCCCCGGATGCCGCGGCAGTCCCCCGCCCGGCGCGCTGGGCGGCCGTGCCCCCTATGCCCCCATTCCCGTCTTCGAACTGGGCGCCGCCGAAGGAGGCGGACAGGATGCCGCCCACTTCTTCAGGGGTATATAACTTCCCGTTCTCCAGTCCGGTCAGGTCCGGGCGGCTTCCAAAGGGGACAAGAAACGCACCATCGGAGGTATCCAGGTAGACAAAGTTTGTGTGGTACATGGGGGCCTCAAAACAGACCAGGCGGTCTATGGAAGCTTGGGAAGCCGAAAGGGCGGCCAGCTCGGTGTTAAGCGGCTCCAGCTGTACCACATTTGCTGCGGCGGTTTCAGACGGTGGGGTGCTGTACCCCAGCACCTCCCATTTCCCGTCAACCTGGGCGGTGCGGATGGACTGGTTGGCGGCGGTGACGACGATCCAAACATACTCATCTGAGATCAGCCCGGACAGGTCCGAGCCGCTTTGCAGGGCGGGGAGCAGTTCGGGGTCCTCCAGGGAAAACATCTTGTAGGAGGCTTTTAGGCCGCTTTCCGTATCCACGGCCTGTGCTTCATCCAACACGCCGCTTTCGTATAGAAGCTGCGTGTGAAATACGGCGTCCCGCACCTCCTGAAACTCGGCCGCGTCAAAGAACTCCGGATAGGCGGCGGCGTCCGGGCCTGCGGCGCGGGCGGGTGCGGCCAGGGCAAAGCAGAGCAAAAAAGCCAATAAGAGTGCGGAGCAGCTGTTTTTTGCCGCGGTTTTCATAGATAAATCCCCCCAAATTGTTAATAAACAGCGTAAACAGTTTGCTCAAAAACCCTGATTGGGGGAACCCCTTCCGTTTTGGGATAGTGCGCCCGGAATGGGAGGGGGTATGTAAAAGGCAATGCGAACCGAAAAATAAGTATTATATATTAAGAATAATAGTGCTAAAGGCATTTGCCTTTAACACTTAGCCATTTTTTGCTATCTTGCCTTGCGGGCGGTATAAAACATTAAGGTGCAGGTCAGAACCGCCCAGCCCGCCAACAAAAAGCTCTCCAGGGTGAAAAGATATATCCCGGTGAGCAGAAATACAACGGACAAGATGATGAGGAAATAGGAAAGGACTCGCTTCAGATGATCCTTGTGCCCGGAGAGCGAGCGGACCATCGTTTCAATCAGACCCCAGCCTTTGCGCTGGGCCGCGAGCCAGATGGCCCAGGCGGGAATGGAACAGATCAGATACGGCCCAAGTATGAATTTTTGAAGTCCGCTCAAATCGGTGCCGGAAAACCCCTCTATGAAATTTTGGTACGCGAAAAATGTGATAAACAGGCCGATACCGTCCAATACGACGCATATATAGGGATAGGCGCGATTTCTCCATATGCAGAAAAGGGAGAAGGCAAGCAGGATTAAAATGCAGGCATTGAGACATTTGAGTGTATACAACAAGATTGGCCAAGAACCGAAGGGAAGACTGCACATACATATGAACTGAAGGATTAATGCCATAATGAGCAGTGCGATTCGAAAAACGAACGGACGAGCTGTACCGATACTTTTCACGCTTTCTGTTCCTCCTTTTTAAAATGAAGATTTCATCGGACGCTATAGTAATCTATGGCAGTTTAGTGCTGCGCGGCTACTTTCTGTTTTCCCGCCACTTTTGGAAATTGCGTATTCCGGCCAGCAGGGCGACAAAAGAGGTGAGGTAGGATATGCCGCTGTCGCCATACGTCTGCCACCGAGCTCCCGATATGAATGCAAGAATGCTGCTGGCAAAGCAGCAGAGGGAGGGATAAAGGGGCCAGGAATTTTGTTTTTTCATCACTCGCGCTCCTTGCTTCATCGCTTCTGGGCCAGCACGCAGTACCACTCCGCCTGTTCCGGGTCCCGGTCTGCAAAGGCGGGGAAGGGGAACTGCTTCACATCCCGGTAGCCCAGGCCGGCCAGGGCGTCCAGCAGGAGCTTCCGGGGGATGGGGTGGTAGCGCTCCTCAAAGGTCTCCTTTTGGAAAATTCTGCACTCCCGCTCAAAGGTGTAGAGCAGGTTGAAGATGATAGAGCCGTCGGCGGGGTAGTCCCACACCTGGACCAGATTCACCCGGTCCTCCCCGTGGAAAAAGGGGTTGTAGAGGTAGAACCGCTGGCGGGTCTCCAGAATGGCGTCCCAGTTTCGGGTGTCAAAGTAGAGATGCCCGCCCGGCTTGACCAGCTCGTCCATCCGGGCCAGCACGCCCGGAATCTCATTGTTGGCCACGTAGGCCAGGGAGTTGCCCGTGCTGGCCACGCAGTCGAACTGCCTGCCCTGCCAGCAGGACAGGTCCCGAAAGTCGCTGCGCTTCAGCTCTAAGTCAAAGCCGCGGGCCTCCGCTTTCTTGGCGCAGTTTTTCAGCATAGCTTCGCTCAGGTCGGAGCCGGACAGCGCCACGCCCAGCTGGGCCAGGGGCAGGGTGACGCTGCCCGAGCCGATGCTCACATCCAGCAGGGAGTGAATGTCCGCGTCTTGCAGGAGGTATTCCCAGTGCCGCTTGTACCAGCCGTAGCGCTCCTCATTTTCAATCAGGTCGTAAATATCCGCGCGGTCGTATAGGGTGGGCATGATGGTTTCCTCCTTATTACAGCTCGTAGCGCTTTAAAATGGCGGTGAACCAGTCGGGAAGGGGGGCCTCCACCGTCAGGCGCTCCCCGGTGGAGGGGTGGGTGAAGGTGAGCTGGGCGGCGTGGAGGCACTGGCCCGCCAGACCGGGGACGGGCTTTTTGGAACCGTACACCGTGTCCCCCAGCAGGGGGTGGCCCAGATAGGCCATGTGCACCCGTATCTGATGGGTGCGGCCCGTCTCCAGCCGGCAGACGAGATGGGTGTGGCCCTTCTGGGCGTCAAGGACAGACCAGTGGGTCACCGCCTCCCGGCCGTCGGGGGAGACGGCCATGCGCTTGCGGTCGGTTCTGTGCCGGGCGATGGGGGCGCTCACCGTGCCGGCGTCCTCCCGGAAGGTCCCCACGGCCACGGCGTGATACAGCCGGAACAGGGAGTGGTCCTGGAGCTGGGCGGCCAAGGAGAGATGGGCGCGGTCGTTTTTGGCGGCGATGATAAGGCCGGAGGTGTCCCGGTCGATGCGGTGGACAATGCCGGGGCGCAGCTCGCCGTTGATTCCGGAGAGCGAAGTTCCGCAGTGATATAACAAAGCGTTGACCAATGTTCCGTCCGGGTGGCCGGGAGCGGGGTGGACCACCATGCCCACCGGCTTGTTCACCACAATTACGTCGCCGTCTTCATAGGCCACGTCCAGGGGGATGTCCTGGGGGGCCAGGTCGATGGGCGCGGGCTGGGGGGGTGTGACAAGCAGCGCGTCCCCCGGCTGGAGCCTGGCGTTTTTTTTCAGCGGTTTGCCGTTTTGGGTGACCCGGCCCTCCTCCAGCCAGCGCTGGGCCGCCGAGCGGGTGAGGCCGTCCAGAGCGGCGGCCAGCACCGCGTCCGCCCGGCCGGGTTCAGTTACCGTCAGGGGGAAGCTGGGCAGCGTCATCCGTTTCGCCCTCCTTTTTCTCGTCCCGGCCCACATACAGCAGGACATACAGGAACAGCAGGGGTACGCCAATGGTGATGCAGCAGTCGGCCACGTTGAACACGGGGAAGTCCATAAAGGTGGTTTTCAGCATATCGGTGACGAAGCCGAACACCGCCCGGTCAATCAGGTTGCCCATGCCCCCCGCCAGCACCAGCATGGCGGCCCAGCGGCCCAGGGCGTTCTTGAAAAAGCCCTTCACAACGAGATAGCACATCACCACCACCACCGCCGCCGAAGTGAGGGTGAGCAGCCAGGTGTGGGTGCGCAGGATGGAGAAGGCCGCGCCGGTGTTCTGCACGTAGGTCAAGTCCAAAATGCCGGGGATGAAGGGCTTGGAGCTGCCCAGGGGGATGCCGGCGCGAACGGCAAACTTTGTCAGCTGGTCCATAATGACCAGTAGCGCGGCGAGGATGGCGTATCCGTATAACATGAAATCAGCCTTTCTTTTTAACGTATATGCCTGCATTGAGTGGCAAGCCTGTCCAGACGCTTCTGGAAGCCGTTTTGGCGGTCCTTGGCCAGCGTGAGCCCGGACAGCTCCGCGATTTTTTCTACGACCTCGTCAATGCTCAAATCGTCGGTGAGGATTTTCTGCTCCGTAATCTCGTGCTCAAAGGCGTCCAGACACCGGCGGATCTGCTGCGCCCCCCAGGAGCTGCGGCGCTCAAAGCGGTAGGCCAGACGTTTCAGCAGGGTTTTCCGTGAGGCCCACAGGATGTAGTGCCGGAGGGGGTGTTTTTCCGCCAGCGCGCCCACAAGCTCGTCGTAGTAGGCCCGGTTGGTGATGGTCATGGGGACGATCACGTCTCCATCGTAGTGGGAGGCGATGTGGTCCAGCATTTCCAGGTTGAAGGAGCGCCACATGGGATGGTCCTGGAAATCCGGTTTGCTGATTTCGGAAGGGATATTATCACGGATAAAATACCCGATGTTTTCCGGGTCGTAGACATAGGAGCGGGCCAGCCTGCGGTGCAGCTCGTATGCGGTCTGGGTTTTACCCGCGCCGAAAGCGCCGTTCAGCCAGATAATCATAGGAAGGTCTCCCTTTCACAGTTTCTTTGCTAAAATCAGCTCATAGGGCTCACCGGGCGGCAAAAATCCCCCGACGGCGGCATAGCCCAGCCTGTGATAAAAATGCTGGGCGCATTCGTCGGATTGGGTGGAGGTCATGAGCGTTTCATAGCCCGCCTGCTTCATTTGGTCCTCCCAGTGTGCCACCAGCGAGCGGCCATAGCCCTGGCCCCGGTGGGCGTCCAGGACATAGAGCAGGTTCATGAAGGGGGTGTTGTCCCAAAACAGGTTCCATCTCAGCCAGCCGGTAAACGCGCCCCGCTCCTCCGCAATGTATACGCGGCCCAGCCGGACGCTGTGCTCCAGCTCCTGGGGGGAGATGTGGCGGTCGTGCTGTTGCAGCGTTGGGAGGTCGTCCGGCGAGGCGGTGCGGATAACGGATAACATGGGATCAGCCTTTCTTGTTCTTGCGCAGTTCTCGGACTACATTGACGATGATATAGAGCAGATATCCAAGGAAGATAATGCCGATGGGGACAAATATAAAGAGAATAAGCAAATGGCCGATTATAAAATCAACCGCCTGTCCCACAAGCGTGCCCACTCAAACCGCCTCCCAAAAAATAACTGCCGGGGTATAGACCCTGGCAGTTATTATATCACAGCTTTTCCTGTTTGGAAAGGGCCTGGTCGATGGCCTTCGCCGCGGTCTTGCCCGCGCCCATGGCCAAAATCACCGTGGCCGCGCCGGTGACCGCGTCGCCCCCGGCGTACACGCCCTCCCGGCTGGTCAGGCCGTCCTCGCCGGCGATGATGCCGCCCCACTTCTCGGTGTCCAGCCCCTGGGTGGTGGACTTGATCAGGGGATTGGGGCTGGTGCCCAGGGCCATAATCACGCAGTCCAGCTCCATCTCAAACTCGCTGCCCTCCTTGATGATGGGCCGGCGGCGGCCCGATGCGTCCGGCTCGCCCAGCTCCATCTCCACGCAGCGGATGCCGCACACGGAGCCGTTTTTGGGGTCCCGCGGGTCGTCCGGGTTGTGGCAGCCCAGAATCTCCACCGGGTTGGTGAGGGTCTTGAAGATGATGCCCTCCTCCTTGGCGTGCTCCACCTCCTCGGCCCGGGCGGGCAGCTCGGCCTCAGAGCGGCGGTAGACGATGGTCACCTCGGCGCCCAGGCGCTTGGCGCACCGGGCCGCGTCCATGGCCACGTTGCCGCCGCCCACCACAGCCACCCGCGCCGCGTGCTGGATGGGGGTGTCTGCCCCGTCCCGGTAGGCTTTCATCAGGTTAATCCGGGTGAGAAACTCGTTGGCGGAGTAGACCCCCTTCAAGTTTTCCCCCGGTATGTTCATAAATTTGGGCAGGCCCGCGCCGGTGCCGATGAACACCGCCTGGAAGCCCTGCTCCTCCTTCAGCTCGTCAATGGTGACCGACCGGCCCACGACCATGTTGGTCTCAATCTTCACGCCCAGCTCCTTGAGGGTGTCCACCTCCTTCTGGACAATGGACTTGGGCAGGCGGAACTCGGGGATGCCGTACACCAGCACGCCGCCGGCCAGGTGGAGAGCCTCGAACACCGTCACGTCATAGCCCTTCTTGGCCAGGTCGCCCGCGCAGGTCAGCCCCGCCGGACCAGAGCCAATCACCGCCACCTTGTGGCCGTTGGGGGCGGGGCGCACGGGCTTTTCCGCGGCGTGGGCGTTGTGCCAGTCGGCCACAAAGCGCTCCAGACGGCCGATGGCCACGCTCTCCCCCTTGACGGCCCGGACACACCTGGCCTCGCACTGGTTTTCCTGGGGGCAGACCCGGCCGCACACGGCGGGCAGGGCAGAATCCCTTGCGATGACCTGATAAGCGCCCTCAAAGTCGCCCTGGGCGGTTTTGGCGATGAAGTCGGGGATATTGATCTGCACAGGGCAGCCGGAGGCGCAGGGGCGGTGCTTGCAGTTCAGGCAGCGCCTTGCCTCGTCCACGGCCTGCTGGGCGGTGTAGCCCAGGGCCACCTCGTCAAAGTTGCGGGAGCGGACCTGGGGGTCCTGATGGGGCATGGGGTTTTTATCTGCTCTCATGTTGGCCATCTCACTCCACCTCCCGCCGGAACAGATTGCAGGCCGCGTCATGGGCGCGGCGCTCAAAATCCTTGTAAATCGCGCCGCGGATCATGGCCTCGTCGAAGTCCACCTGATGGCCGTCAAACTCCGGGCCGTCCACACAGGCGAATTTGGTCTGGCCGCCCACGGTGAGCCGGCAGCCGCCGCACATACCCGTGCCGTCAATCATAATGGGGTTCATGGACACCACGGTGGGGATATCGTACTGCTTGGTGAGCAGGGAGACAAATTTCATCATGGGGATGGGGCCGATGGCAATCACCCGGTCGTACTGAGCGCCCGCCTCAATCTGCTCCCTCAGCAGCTCGGTGACCAGAGCCTTGCGGCCGTAGGAGCCGTCGTCGGTGCCGATGAGCAGCTGGGCGGAGGCGGCGCGGAACTCCTCCTCCAAAATCACCAGGTCCTTGGTGCGGAAGCCCACAATCAGGTCCACATGGCAGCCCGACTGGTGGAGCTTTTTGGCCACGGGATAGGCGATGGCGGTGCCCACGCCGCCCCCCACCACGGCCACGCGCTTGAGGCCCTCGGTCTCGGTGGCCCGGCCCAGGGGGCCCACAAAGTCCTGGAGGAAGTCTCCCTCCTCCTTGTGGTTGAGCTTTTCGGTGGTGGCGCCCACCACCTGGAAGATGACGGTGACGGCGTCCCTCTCCCGGTCAAAGTCGGCGATGGTCAGGGGGATGCGCTCGCCCTCCTCGTCCACCCGGAGGATGATAAACTGCCCCGGCTGGGCCTTGCGGGCCACGGCGGGGGCCTCCACCTCCATCAAGGTGACGGTGGGGTTGAGCGGGCGCTTGGTCAGGATTCGGTACATAGGCTTCCCCTCTTTTTGCAGTGTTTGAAACGCGGGAGCCCGCGGCGGGCTCCGCATTATATTTTAGCACGGCAAAGCGCCAGCGTCAATTTACGATTTCCCAAACAATCGGACAAAAAATGGGGATTTGCCGGGTTTTTGCATAGTTTTATCCCCGCCATGGCATACTGGGGAAAAAGGAGGCGGGTCCATTGGGTATTTTTGGCGCGAAAAAGCACACGCCGCCCCCCCATCCGCGGCAGGAGCCGCGCTACGACTGCCCGGTGACGGCGGACGCCGTCGCCGCCGTGTTTGAACGCTGCGCCGACTTCAACCGGCGCACGCTTTACCTGAACAACGACCCGGCGCGGCAGGTGGAGATGCTGTTCATCGCCGGACAGGTGCGCAACGAGCGGGCCTGCGACTACGTGCTGCGCCCCCTCACCCAGAACCAGGCCCTGCGGGAGTGCGCGGACATGGACGCGGCCTTCGACCTGATGGAGAAGGGCGGGCTGTACTCCCTGGTGGTGCAGAGCAGGGACACCGCGGACCAGGTGATATTCGACCTGATTGACGGCTCGGTGGCCCTGTTTTTCCCGGGGAAGGAGAGGGCGCTCACCCTGTCGGCGGGGACGGAGGAGAAGCGCTCCGTGTCCGACCCGGAAAACGAGCCGGACGTGAAGGGGGCCAGAGACGCATTTGTGGAGAGCCTGCGCACCAATACCTCTTTGGTGCGGCGGCGGTTCCGGGCGCCTGAGCTGAAAATCGAGGAGCAGGTGGTGGGGCGGCAGTCTCTCACGCCGGTGGACGTATTATATGTGGACGGGATTGCCGACCCGGATTTGGCGGCGCAGGTGAAGGCAAAGCTTTCGCAAATCGACATCGACGCGCTTTTGATGACGGGGAACCTGGAGCAGTACGTGGCGGACGAGAGCGGCACGGCCTTCCCGCTGACGGCCTATACCGAGCGGCCCGACCGGTTCTGCACGGGGCTTGCCGAGGGCCGGGTGGGGGTGATTGTGGACGGCATCCCCATGGGGTGGCTGTTCCCCGCCACCCTGGACAGCTTTTTCCGCACCGGCCAGGACCGCAGCACCAGCTGGGCGGTGGCCGGGGCGCTGAGCGTGCTGCGGTATGTGTGTATGCTCATCACCCTGTTTCTGCCGGGGCTGTACGCGGCGGCGGTGCTGTTTTATCCGGAGCTTATCCCGGTGAAGCTGGCCCTGTCCATCATCGCGGCCAAGGAGGACGTGCCCTTTTCCACCCTGACAGAGATACTGGTGATGCTGCTGGCCTTTGAGGTTTTGCAGGAGGCGGGGCTGCGCCTGCCCTCCTCCATCGGGCAGACGGTGTCCATTCTGGGCGGCCTGGTGGTGGGCTCGGCGGCGGTGGAGGCCAAGCTGGTGTCCCCCGCGGTGCTGGTGGTGGTGGCCATTGCGGGCATCGCCGGGTACACCGCCCCCAGCCAGGATTTTGCCGGGGCGCTGCGGCTGTGGCGGTTCGGCATCACCATCGCGGGAGGGCTGCTGGGACTGACGGGGCTGGTGCTGGCGGGCATGGCGCTGGTATACCGCCTGGCGGAGCTTTCCAGCCTGGGGGTGGCGTACCTCACCCCCTTTGCCTCCAACGCGGGGCGGCAGAAGGAGGGGCACACGGTGCTGCGCGAGCCGCTGCCCGACGTGAAAACCCGGCCGGACTACTTGAACACGGAGAACAGGAGGAACCAGGGGTGAGAAAATGGCTGCTGGTGTGTATTGGCCTGGCGGTGCTGCTGGCGGGGTGGCGGCCCGCACCCAAGGAGCCGGAGGGGCTGGCCCTGGTGCGGGTTTTAGGGGTGGACGGACCGGGCCCGGTCACGCTGACGGCGGTGTGCGGCGGCGGCGACCAGGGAGACCAAAGCCGGGGGCGGTGCACAGGGGCGGATTTTGCCCAGGCGCTGAGCTGCCTGCCCTGGTCGGGCGAAAAGGAGCTGTCCCTCACCAGCGTGTCCTACCTGATTGTGGGGCGGGACGTGGATTTGGAGCAGGTGCTGCTGGGCGCGCTGCGCAATGAGGAGCTGGGGGCGGCGTGCACCGTCTGGCTGGCGGAGGAGGGGGCGGCGGCGCTGCTGGACGGCAGCCCGGACCCGGCCTCCGGCCTGGAGCTGCTGGAGCGGCGGGGCATTGAGGCGCCCACGGTGGTTCAGGCTCTGGCGGCGCTGTACGGCGGGGAGAGCGTGTCCCTGCCTCTGCTGGACGGGGAGGGACACGGGCTGATTGACTGGGAGGAGTGGAGGATGACGGCATGAAAAGCGAGAAGCTGTCCGCCCGTCAGCTGCGGGTGG
>CAQCFX010000051.1 GCA_948766235.1 uncultured Oscillospiraceae bacterium
GTTGATGCAGAAGCCCTCGTACTGGAACTGCATCACGGAGGACGTGACGGAGATGCCGCGCTGTTTTTCAATCTCCATCCAGTCCGAGGTGGCGGCCCGGGCGTTCTTCTTGCCCTTGACCACCCCCGCCTGGGCGATGGCCCCGCCGTAGAGCAGGAATTTTTCCGTCAGGGTGGTTTTGCCTGCGTCCGGGTGGGAGATGATGGCGAAGGTTCTCCGCCGTTTGATTTCGGATTCGTATTGTGACATAGGTGGGTCCCTCCATTGGATGTTGATGTGGTTTTCGATGAAAGCAGTAAGCTACATGGGGGACCCTCCCGCTGATGATTTTATAAACAAGACATTATACCATGGGAAGGGGAGAAGGGCAAGAAAAAAGTGGAAGGAGTGATGTCCGCTCAGAGAAACAGGGTGGTGGTGCCGCTGGCCGCTGGTTTCGGTATTTCAGAAAGAAGAATCATGTCTGTCTGCGGTTCTATTTTGACAGATAAGCCCATGCGCGTCAAGCAAATTTCCACCCGCAAAATTCCCCTTGACTTTCATGATTAAAAGTGTTAGAGTATCCCCAGCGAGCAAAAAGGAGGTCCGCGTATGAACCGCCGGAGCTATGGGTATGGTGATTACCGCTATTATGATAATAGCGGCGTTTTGTCATGCCCTTGAAGGTTGCGCGGCTTTTCTGTGGAGCGCGGCTGCCTAAGGGCGGCCGCTTTTTTTGTGGAAGCGCGGAGAAACGGACAGCGAGGGAGCTTGGAGCGGAGCGAGAACAAAAGCCCAGCCGCCGCACAGCGGAGGCGGGTTTTGTTCGAGTCGAAGCGAAAGCGAGCGAGCGCCCTGGCCGTTTCGCAGCGTGACAGACCAGAAGCGCGGAGAAGCAAACGCAGATTTTACGATAAAGGAGCGAACACATATGGTCGTGATTATGAAGCGGGAATTCACCCCCCAGCAGCTGGAAAGCGCCGTCCGGGCCATGGAGGCCGGCGGCGTGCGGGTGATGGTGTCCAAGGGCAGCGAGACCACCATCTTAGGCGCGGAGGGGGACGCCGGGGCGCTGAACCAGGAGCAGCTGGCCCAGCTGCCCGGCGTGGAGCGGGTGATGCGGGTGAGCGAGCCGTACAAAAAGGCCAACCGCAAGTACCACCCGGACGACTCGGTGATTGAGATTGGTGGCGGAGTGGCCGTGGGCGGAAAGAAAATCGCGGTGATCGCCGGGCCCTGTTCGGTGGAGAGCGAGGAGCAGATTTTGGAGGTGGCCCGGTCCGTCCAGAAGTCCGGGGCCGCTGCTCTGCGGGGGGGCGCGTACAAGCCCCGCACCTCCCCCTATGCCTTCCAGGGCAAGGGAGTGGAGGGCGTGCTTCTGCTGGACGAGGCGAGAAAGGCCACCGGCCTGCCCATCGTGTCGGAGCTGATGAGCGCCGACCAGCTTCCCCTCTTTGAGGAGGCGGTGGACGTAATTCAGATTGGGGCCCGGAATATGCAGAACTTCGACCTGCTGAAAAAAGTGGGCCACACTTGTAAGCCAATCCTGCTCAAGCGGGGGCTGTCCTCCACCATTGAGGAGTGGCTGATGAGCGCGGAGTATATCATGGCCGGGGGCAACCCCAACGTGATTTTGTGCGAGCGGGGCATCCGCACCTTCGAGACCTACACCCGCAACACCCTGGACCTTTCGGCGGTGCTGGCGGTGAAAAAGCAGAGCCACCTGCCGGTGGTGGTGGACCCCTCCCACGCCTGCGGCAAGGCGTGGATGGTGGAGCGCATGGCCATGGCGGCGGTGGCCGCCGGGGCGGACGGCCTTATCATCGAGGTGCACAACAACCCCGCCTGCGCTTTGTGCGACGGGGCCCAGTCGGTGACGCCGGAGCAGTTCGCCTCCATGATGGACAAGCTGAAGGCCATTGCGGCCTGCGTGGGCCGGGAAGTGTGAGGGCAGGCGCATAGGGCCGCTTGGAACGGCGCGAGGGGAAAAGCCCAGCGCCGCGAGGCGGCGCGGGTTTTGCCCGAGACAGAGCGAAAGCGGCCCGGCCATGCGCCCAGCCCGAGCATGACAACAGGGAAGTGTGAGGACAGGCGCATGAAAAAGAACGGATGTTTCACGTGAAACATCCCGAAAAATACAGAGGTGTTTCACATGAGAAAGATTTTAGTGGTGGGCTTAGGGCTGATTGGCGGCTCCCTGGCCATGGCGCTCCAGGGCTTTGAGGATTTTGAGGTGGTGGGGGCGGTGCGCTCCCAGGCCACCCATGACAAGGCGCGCTCCAAAGGCGCGGCGGACCGGCTCACCTTTCATCCCGCCGACGAGCTGCCCGGCGCGGACGTGGTGATTTTGTGCCAGGACCCGGCGGGCATCATTGATTTTCTGCATGAACACAGGGACCGTTTCAAGCCCGGCTGCCTCATCTGGGACGTGTGCGGCGTGAAGACCGCGGTGATGGAGGCGGCAAAGTGCCTGCCGGAGACAGTGGACTTCATCGGCTGCCACCCCATGGCGGGCAAGGAGGTGTCCGGCATCGACAACGCCGAGGCGGGGCTGTTCCGCAACACCCACTTCATCGTCACCCCCGGCCCCAGGGCCACAAAAGAGCACCTGGACCTGCTCCGCCGCATGGCGGACTGGTGCAAATTCGGCGACGTGATTGAGACCACCCCGGAGCGCCACGACGAGATGATTGCCTACACCAGCCAGCTCATGCACGTGATAGCGGTGTCGGTGTGCGACAATGACGAGCTGTTTTCCTGCAAGGGCTTCGAGGGCGGCTCCTTCCGGGACTGCACCCGGGTGGCCGCCCTGGATCCGGCCATGTGGACCCAGCTGTTCACCTTTAACGCCCCGGCGCTGGCCAAGGTGGTGGGGACGCTGGAAAACCGAATGCGCCAGTACCGGGAGGCCATCGAGGCAGGGGACCAGGACGCCCTGCGGGCCATGCTGGCCCAGGCGTCGGACCGGAAAAAGCAGATCAACCTGGAGCGGGCCCGGGGCGACGACGTGCGCCCCAAGTTCTGAGAGAATTGACATCGTGCCTCCCCGATGTTACACTGAGGGTACACGGCCTGCAAAGACAAAATTTGAGGGCGAGGTGGACGAGCTGCGGTTCTTTTTGCTGGACAGCCTTCCCGCCGGCGTGTCCGAGCAGGTAAAGCGGCGCCTGCCGGACTGGCTCCGATTCCGGGAGACCTTAGGAAAAACTTAAATTGACGAGAACGCCTTTCAATGGTAAACTGAGGAAAACTTTGAAATGGAGTGGCGTTTTTATGGACAGAAAACTGTTTCGCAGCCTGCTGCTGCTTATCACCTACTCCGTGGTGCTGGTGGCGGTGATTGTCAAGCTGGATGAGGTCACCGGCTGGCTGGGCGGGGTGCTGGGGGCCTTCCAGCCCCTCATCATCGGGGCGGCCATTGCCTTTATCCTCAACCGGCCCTGCAATTTCTTTGCCCGGCTGTATGAAAAGCATCTGCCGGAAAAGGTCCGCCGGGCGGCCCGGCCCCTAGCGGTGGCCACCGCCTATCTCATTGTGGCGGTGCTGATTACGGCGCTGGTGGCCCTGGTGGTGCCCGAGCTGACCCACAGCATCGAGCTGTTTATCAGCAACATCAGCATCTACGCCGCCAACTTCCAGGAGCTGCTGGACTGGGTGGTGGCCCGGCTGGAGCTGGAGCAGCTGGCCAACCTGGATTTGTCCACCGGCATCAGCGACTCGCTGAAGGGGCTGCTCACCGGGGCGCTGGACGCGCTGACCAACACCCTGCCCCACCTCATCGGCATGACCAGCGTGGTGGTGTCGGGGGTGGTCACCGGGGTGATTTCCCTGGTGTTCTCCATCTATATGCTCTCCGGCGCGCCCAAGCTCACCGCCCAGTGCCGCCGCCTGGTGCAGGCCTATCTGCCGAAGAATGCGGCGGATACGGTGCTCAGCGTCACCCGGCTTACGGCGGACACCTTCTCCAAGTATGTCAACGGCCAGGTGGTGGAGGCGTTTATTCTGGGCGGGCTGTGCTTTCTGGGGATGTGCCTGTTCCGCTTTGACTATGCGCCCCTAATCTCGGTGGCGGTGGGAGTGTTTGCCCTGATTCCCATCGCGGGGGCCTACCTGGGGGCGGTGCTGGCGGTGCTGCTGCTGGTGATGATAGACCCCTGGCAGGCGGTGTGGTTCCTGGTGTTCCTGGTGGCGCTGCAGCAGCTGGAGGGCAACCTGATATACCCCCGGGTGGTGGGCACCTCCCTGGGCCTGCCCGGCATCTGGGTGCTGGCGGCGGTCACCGTGGGCGGCTCCCTGCTGGGGCTGGTGGGCATGGTGGTCAGCGTTCCGCTGGCGGCGGTGGCCTATACCCTGCTCAAGCAGGACCTGCGGGTGCGCCTGCCCGCCGCGGAGGAGGAGAGCGGGGAGACTGCGCCGCCCAAGGGCTGAACGTTGGCATAATCCTGGGACAAACTCCATATGTATGGACTATCTAAGACTGAGGGAGATGGTTCCATGACATATGACAGCGGCCTGTCCGCGCCCCATCATGTGGTGATTGAGGAGCGCAAAAGCCTGACCGTGTCCGGGGTGGAGGACGTGGAGCGGTTTGACGAGAACAGCATTGTGCTGTCCACCTCCAGGGGCGCCATGGTGGTGACGGGGGAGAATCTGCACATTGAGAAGCTCTCCCTGGACGGCGGCGATTTGAAGGTGGAGGGCGACATCGACGCCGTCACCTACGAGGACGACGCCGGTGGCGGACGGGGGGGCTTCTTCTCCCGGCTGCTGCGCTGAGCGATGAATGTGGACGTTGGGGCCCAGGCGGCCATATTTGGGCAGGGAATGCTGCTGGGCGCGCTGCTGGGCGTGGTTTACGACGGGATGCGCGCCGCCCGGCGGAGCATCCGCGTGCGCGCGCTGGCCTTCGCGCTGGACCTGCTGTTTTGGCTGGGGGCCATTGCGGCGCTGTTTACGCTGACCCTGCTGCGGGACGACGGGCAGGTGCGCATCTATCATATGGCCGCCTTTCTGCTGGGGGGCGGGCTGTATTTCGCCACGGCCAGCCGGCTGGTGCTGCCCGTCCTGCTGTGGGCGGCAGGGCTGGCGCGGCGGCTGTGGCGGTTTTTCACCGCGCCGGTGCGGCGTGCTGGGCGGGCCGGAAAAAAAGTTTTAAAAAACCAAAAAAAAGACTTTCAAAATTGGCTGGAATGGTATAAAATAAATGTAGTATACCGTTTTGCCAAAAACGGCGGAGAGGAGGCGGCAGCCAATGAAGGTCAAGCGCGCGGGCGTAGCCACAAAACTGCTGGTGCTGGTGCTGATGGCGGTGTTGGCCGTCGCTTTGCTCACCCTTCAGGGAAAGCTGAGCGCGGCTCAGGCCGACCGGGACGAGCTGGCCCGGCAGGTGAGGGCGCAGCAGGAGGCAAACGCCGCCCTGGCAGACGATATCGCCCACAGCGGAGAAGCTGAGTATCTGGCGGACATCGCCAGAAGTAGGCTGGGGCTGCTGGAGCCGGACGAAATCGAATTCGTAGACTCCAGCAAATAAAAACCAATACATATTGAGAGGGAAAAAAGAGATTTATGGGGATTGAAGTCGGTTCTATCTTAGAAGGCAAGGTGACTGGAATCACCAACTTCGGCGCATTCGTGGCCCTGCCCGGCAACCGTTCCGGGCTGGTGCACATTTCAGAGATTGCGTATTCCTACGTCAACGACGTGCACGACCACCTGAGTGAGGGACAGGAGGTCAAGGTCAAGGTCATCGGCGTGGACGCCAACAATCGGATTAACCTGTCCATCAAGCAGGCGGCGCCGCCGCCCCCCCGGCCGGAGCGTCCGTCCGGGCCGAGGCCAGGCGGTCCCAATCCCCGCCCCCGCTCTGAGGGGGAGCATCGTCCGGCCCGACGCCCGGCGCAGGGGCGCGGCTTTGTGCCGGAACCCGCCCAGCCCAGGGGCCCGGCCAGCTTTGAGGACCAGCTCAAGCAGTTTATGGCAAGCTCGGACAGCAAGCTGTCTGAGCTGCACATGAATGAAAAGCGGGGCAGCCGCCGGGGCGGAAGGAAATAAGAGAGAGGGGGGCGCTGGGGCGCTCCCCTTTTTGTGTAGAAGCGCGAGCGTAAGCGCGCCGCCCCGGATGGAGCGCAGCGAGGGCAAAAGCCCAGCCGCCGCATAGCGGCAGGCGGATTTTGCCCAAGTCGGAGCGAAGCCGGGGCGAACAGCGCGCTCAACGCGAGCGTGACAGCAAAGAAGCGCTGAGCCGTCGCGAACAGCGCGGAGACCAGCACCGACGGCACGGTTCGCCCGCTGAGGCGCGGGGTGTGGACCCTGCCTGACGGTCGGTGTTTTCGGCACCGGCGGCAGCACAAATAGGGGGACGCGCGTCGAAAGCTGCGCGCGCCGAAAGGGTTTGTGGTTGCGCCGCGTATAGGGAACTTACGTAAAATGGGGATTCTTAAGGGGCGGACGACTGTGGAGCTGGCCTGTTCTTTGGCCTGCTCCACCCGGAGGCCACCCCTTAAGTGTGTCTTTGCCTACTTTCTGCACAAGCAGAAAGTAGGTCACCGAAGGTAAAAAATCAGCTCTTTCCCCTTGCGGAGAAAGAGCCCAAAGGTATATTGCGCGGGAGAATGGAATGACCACATGGGGCAAATCCCCATGCCGCGGCTCGGGCCGCAAGGTCAGTGTACCACAGCGGCGGACAGAATGCTGTCGAATTGGGGCCACGGCCGCGGGCCCGCCCGGAAAAAAAGGAGGAACCCCCTATGCTGATTGTCAACGGCGCTGTTCACACCATGGAGGTGGGAACCATCCGAAACGGCTTTGTCCGCGTGGAGGGCAGCCGTGTGGTCCAGATTGGACCCATGTCCGAGCTGCTGGAGCGGACGGACCCCGGTGGCGTCATCGACGCCCAGGAGGGGCACATCCTGCCCGGCCTGATGGACGTCCACTGCCACCTGGGGCTGTACGGCTGCGGCGCGCCGGAGGATGATTTGAACGAGTGCCCGGAGGCCTGTACGCCCCAGCTGCGGGCGCTGGACGGGGTGGACCCCTTCAACCGCTATTTTAAGGAGGCCCGCCGGGCGGGGGTGACGTGCGTGCTCACCGGCCCCGGCTCAGCCAACCCCATCGCGGGGCAGGGGGTGCTGCTGAAGACCGCGGGGCGGGTGATCGACCAGATGAGCGTGCGCGCTCCGGCGTCCATGAAGTTCGCCCTGGGGGAAAACCCCAAGCGGATTCACGAAAAGCAGGGGCCCGCCACCCGCATGGCCACCGCCGCCATCATCCGGGAAAAGCTCACCCAGGCGCTGAATTATGAGGCGAAGTGGGCCAGAGCCCGGGCGGATGGCCAGCTGGACGAGCCGGAGTTCGACATACGCCTGGAGGCTCTGCGCCCGGTGGTCACAGGGCGGCTGGCCGCCCACTTTCACGCCCACCGGGCGGACGACATCGTCACCGCTGTGCGGCTGTCCCGGGAGTTCGGGCTGGACTGCGTGATTGTCCACGGCACCGAGGGCCATTTGGTGGCGGACTTCCTGGCCAAGGAGGGGGTGCCGGTAATCACGGGGCCCTTCCTCACCGACAGCTCCAAGCCGGAGCTGAACCGCCTGACGGCGGAAAACACGGCCATACTGGCCCGTGCGGGGGTGCAGGTGGCCATCTGCACCGACCACCCGGAGACCCCCATCAGCCTGCTGCCCTTCTGCGCGGCCATGGCGGCCAGGGCGGGGATGGACGAGGAGGAGGCGCTGGCCGCCATCACGGTGAACGCGGCCTGCATCGCCGGGGTGGGGGACCGGCTGGGAGCGCTGTCGCCGGGAAAGGACGCGGACATCGTGGTGATGGACGGCCATCCCTTTGATTGGCGCAGCCGGGTGACCCATGTGCTCATTGACGGGCAGGAGGTGGAGTAAATGGTGCGGGAGATTGAGGCAAAAACCCTGTCCGACGCGGTGCGCGCGCTGTGCGTTCAGGCCAACACCGTGCTGCCCCAGGACCTGCGCCGGGCCATTGAGGAGGCGCGGGAGGCGGAGCCCTCCCCGGTGGGACAGGCCATTTTAGGCGACCTGGTGGAAAACTGCCAGTTTGCCCAGGCCAAGGGCCTGCCCATCTGCCAGGACACGGGGATGGCGGTGGTGTTTCTGGACTGGGGGCAGGACTGCCATCTGGTGGGCGCGTCCCTGGAGGATGCGGTAAACGACGGCGTGCGGCGGGGATATTTGGAGGGGCATCTGCGCCTGTCGGTGGTGGCCGACCCGCTGCGGCGGGTGAACACCAACGACAACACCCCCGCGGTTGTCCATCTGCGCATGGTCCCTGGGGACCGGGTGGACATCACCGTGGCCCCCAAGGGCTTTGGCAGCGAGAATATGACCCGGCTTAATATGTTCAACCCCTCCGTCACGGCGGAGCAGGTGGAGGATTTTGTGGTGGAATGCGTCTCCCTCGCCGGGTCCAATCCCTGCCCGCCGGTGGTGATTGGCGTGGGGCTGGGAGGCACGTCGGAGCTGGCGGCGCAGCTGGCCAAGCGCGCCCTGCTGCGCCCCGCCGGAGAGCGGCATTCCGACCCCTTCTACGCCGCCATGGAGGAACGGATTTTGGAGCGGGTGAACCGCCTGGGCATCGGCCCTCAGGGGCTGGGCGGGCGCACCACCGCCCTTTCGGCGGCCATATTGACCTATCCCACCCACATCGCCGGGCTGCCCTGCGCGGTGAATCTGGGCTGCCACGTCACCCGGCACGCCCGCGCGGTGATTTGACCGCCGCTTTAAAGGAAAATTTTTTGTGAAAATCGCCAAAAAAGTATGGCGCAGGCCGAGAAGGTATGGTATAATAACGTCATACCGGGGGTGCTCTTTCCCCAACGACACGCCCTCGAGGCGAAAGGAGCTGAGCACATGAAGTTCACATTTACAGACAAAAAGGTCAACCTGCCCAAGTCCCTGCACAACTATGCCGAGAAAAAGGTGGGAAAGCTGGACCGCTACTTCAAAAATGAGGCGGAGGCCAATCTGGTCTTTTCTGTGGAAAAGGACCGGAACAAGGTGGAGCTGACCATCCGTTCCGGCAGCACCATCCTCCGGGTGGCGGAGAGTACGTCGGATATGTTCGCGTCGGTGGACGCGGCGGTCACCTCCATGGAGCGGCAGCTGCGCAAGCACAAGACCCGCCTGGAGAAGCGGCTGCGCCAGGGCGCGTTTACCCAGCCCGAGCCGGTGGAGGAGACCTCCTTCGTGCCCGATGTGGAGGAGGCGGGGGAGTACCAGGTGGTGCGCACCAAGCGCTTCCCCATCAAGCCCATGACGGTGGACGAAGCTATTTTGCAGATGGACCTGCTGGGCCACAGCTTCTATGCGTTCAAGGATGAGGACGGCGGCGCCTTCGCCGTGGTGTATAAGCGCAACGACGGCGGCTATGGCCTGATTGAGGACGAAGGATAATATAGATGCAGCAGCCCCGCCCGGCATTGCCGGGCGGGGCGGTTTTTGTATTTATGGGTGGGTTACAGCACAAAGTCCTCGTCCCGCAGGTGGTCGAAGCGGGCGGTCATGGGCTTGGGGGGGACCCGCTTGAGGGGGTCGTAGCGAAAGCGGCGGCAGGAGCCGGCGGCGGACACGATCCCCTTTTTCACGCACATCACCTTGTCATCCTCCAGCGGCGTACCCCGCTGGCAGTAGGCGCAGCGCGGGTCCATATCCTTTTCAAACAGCATGGCGCGGCTCCTTCCTGTACTGGGGTATCCAATGTCCCTCCAGTATATCACAGCTTACGCCGTTTTTCCACACCTTTTTCGCAAAAGGAAGCCGCACAGCCCAGCCAAAATCAGCCAGCCGGCCAGAGCCGCCAGGGTGGACGCGGCCAGCGCGGTGGAAAAGTCCAGCGCGGCGATGGATTCGGTCTGGTCCACCAGGTAGTCGGCCACCGGAGCGGACAGAGGAAACAGGCGGGTGAGGGCGTAGGTCAGGGCGGCGGCGATGAGGCCGTGACACATCTTGCCCGCCAGATAGACCCGGGCGGACAGGCCGCTGTCCACCAGAAAGGACAGCACCTGGCAGTGGACGGACAGGCCCGCCCAGCCCAGCATGAACGCCGCCATGGACACCCGGCCCGCCAACTGGGCGCCGCCCCGGAGGGAGGCCACGCCGGAGGACAGCTCCAGCAGCCCCGCCACCAGCCGCCTGGCCCACTCCGCCTCGAATCCGGCCAGGGACAGGAGCTGCGCCAGGGCGGAGAGCACGCCGTAGGCGGACAGCAGCCGAAGCACCACGGCGAAAAACACCACAAAGGCGCAGATGTTCAGCGTGCTTTGCAGGGCGCGGGACACCGCCCCGGTGAAGGCGGCGGGGAGGGTGACGGTGCGAATGGGCTTGGGGCGCTGGCCGCGGGCGCGGCGGTGTGCGGCGGCGCGGCGGTTTATGGGGTGGGGCTGCTGGCTTTTCGGGCGCTGGAGAAGAAAGATCTGTTGATGCTGCCAAAGGGACAAAAAATTGCGAAAACCCTTGAAAAACGGGGTTGGATGTGATATGATTGCTACTGTTATGAAACGAACCGACGGTTTGCGGGCGGGAAACCGGACCGCAGACAAAATTAGGGAGGTACTATATTCATGAACAAATCCGAACTGATC
>CAQCFX010000052.1 GCA_948766235.1 uncultured Oscillospiraceae bacterium
GCGTGCCCCAGATTGAGGTCACCTTCGACATCGACGCCAACGGCATCGTCAACGTGTCCGCCAAGGACCTGGGCACCGGCACCGAGCAGCACATCACCATTACCTCCTCCACCAATATGTCCAAGGAGGACGTGGACAAGGCCGTGCGGGAGGCCGAACAGTTCGCCGCCGAGGACGCCAAGCGCAAGGAGGAAATCGACACCCGCAACCAGGCCGACCAGATGGTGTATCAGACCGAGAAGACCCTGGACGAAATGGGCGACAAGCTGGACGCCAGCGACAAGGCCAACATCCAGCGGGAGCTGGACAAGGTGAAGGACGCTTTGAAGGGCACCGACACCCAGGCCATCAAAAACGCCACCGAGGAACTCACCAAGGCGTTTTACGCCGTGAGCGAGAAGCTGTACTCCCAGGCCGGCCCCGGCCCCGACATGGGCGGCGCGGGCTTTGGCGGCGGCCAGGACCAGGGCGGCGACAATGTGGTGGACGCGGATTATGAGGTCGTTGACGACGACAATAACAAGTAAAAAACCCTGACGGGAAACAGCGGGGCATCACGCCCCGCGTTTCCCGCGTAAAGAGGTGATTCAGTTTGGCAGATCAAAAACGAGATTATTACGAAGTCCTGGGCGTGGCCAAAACCGCCTCTGACGACGAGCTGAAAAAGGCCTACCGCAAGCTGGCCAAGCAGTACCATCCGGATGTGAACCCCGGCAACGCCGAGGCGGAAGCCAAGTTCAAAGAGGTCAATGAGGCCTACGAGGTGCTGTCCGACAAGGACAAGCGGGCCAAGTACGACCAGTTCGGCCATGCGGGGGTGGACCCCAGCTTTGGCGCCGGCGGCTTTGGCGGCGGCTTCGACATGGGCGATATCGACCTGGGGGACATTTTCGGCTCCTTCTTCGGCGGGGGCTTCGGCGGCTTTGGCGGACAGCGCCAAGCCGACCCCAACGCCCCCAAGCGGGGGGCCTCTCTCCGGGCCAGCATCACCATCTCCTTTGCCGAGGCCATGAGCGGCTGCGAAAAGGAGCTGAGCCTGCCCCGGATGGAGACCTGTGACGACTGCCACGGCACCGGCTGCGCCCCCGGCACCACCGCCGAGGTGTGTCCCGACTGCCGGGGCTCCGGGCAGGTGCGCATACAGCGGGGCGGCGGCAGCTTTGCCTTCACCAGCACCGCGCCCTGCTCCAAATGCCGGGGCACGGGCAAGCTCATCCACCAGCCCTGCTCCAGCTGCCGGGGCGCCGGCCAGGTCCGCCGCCAAAAGAGAATCAAGGTCCGGGTCCCCGCCGGCATTTACGATGGGCAGACCATCTCCATGCGGGGCCAGGGCAGCGCCGGTCCCAACGGCGGGCCCGCCGGGGACCTGCTGGTCAATGTGGCCGTCCTCCCCGACTCCCGGTTTGAGCGGGACGGCAACGACCTGTACACCCAGCGCCAGGTGAGCTTTACCCAGGCCGCCCTGGGGGCGGAGCTGGAGATTGAGACCATCGACGGCAAGGTGAAGTACGATTTGCCCGCCGGAACCCAGCCGGGCACCGTATTCCGCCTGCGGGGCAAGGGCGCCCCCAGCGTCAACGGCCGGGGCCGGGGCGACCAGTACGTCACCGTCCAGGTGCAGGTGCCCACCAACCTGACCGGGCAGCAGAAGGACGCCCTGCTGGCCTACGCCGAGACCATGGGTGAGGGCACGCCCGCTCCCGCCACGCCGGTGAAGGACTTTTTCAAGAAAAAGAAGAAATAAAAAAGAGGACGAAAGCGGCTTGCTTTCGTCCTCTTTTTTTGCGCGTCAACAGTCAACGGTGATATTGTCCGTGCCGTGGGCCTCGAACTCGTCGATATAGGCGTCGATGCGCTGGGCCAGCTCGTCGTAATTGCTCTCGTCGATGGGCACGTCGTCCATGTCCCGGCGGGCCAGGTCTTCCGCCAGTATTTCAAAAAATACGTTGTTCTCATACTCCATGATGGCCTCATGAATACCGCCCTCGGCAAAGGCACGGGAGGGAATCACCTCTCCCCGGTAGGTCTCGGCCAGGGTGGTCATACCTTCCTGCGCCGCCCTGGCAAACAGCAGGCTCTCCACCTCGTCGTAATCCTTAAAGCGGTCCTCTCCCCGGGTGGAATTGAGAATCCAGTTCCCGATGTAGACTAAATCCAGCAGCCGCCGCAGCTGCTTGCGAGTCAACTCCACTTCCATGCTCAGCCCTCCTTCGGCTCTCCTGACTCCCTCCTATTTTATACGCCTTCCCCCCCTGTTGTCAATGGTCATACTTGGGTCATGCCCCGCATATAGTGAACAAGCTGACATATGACGACGGAGCGTGATACCAATGGATGAATTCAGAGGAGAAAACAAAATCGTACTGCGGGGGCAGGCGGCGGGCCAGCCCGTCCCCTCCCACCAAAACCACGGGGTAAGCTACTACCTGGTCCCCCTGCGGGTGCCCCGGCTGTCCGGAGTGGACGACGTACTGAACCTGGTAACCTCCGACCCGGACCCGGCGCTGTGGGCGCCGGACCAGTGGCTGGACGTGCAGGGCGAGGTGCGCTCTTATAACAACCGGTCCGGCCAGGGCAGCAAGCTGGTGATTACCGTGCTGGTACGCTCCGCCTGTCCCTGCGCGGAGCAGGCGGGGGAAAACCGCCTGGTGCTGGGCGGGGCGCTGTGCCGGGCCCCGGTGAAGCGCCGCACCCCTCTGGGGCGGGAAATCTGCGATTTGCTGCTGGCCGTCAACCGGCCCTACGGCCGGGCGGACTACCTCCCCTGCATCGCCTGGGGCTCGCTGGCCGTCCACTGCGGCGGCCTGGAGGTGGGGGACACGCTGCGCCTGGAGGGCCGGCTTCAAAGCCGGCAGTACCACAAGCTTATCGATGGAGAACAGGTAGAGCGCACGGCCTACGAAATTTCCATCATGAACCTGCTTGATAGCGCGGACAATCAGTCATAGACCTCCGGGCACACCTGCCGAATTTTCGCCCGGATGGCCCGCAAATCGGCGAAGGTATCCGGCTTCTTCGTTGGGTCCCGCAGCAAAAAGGCGGGGTGGTAGATAGCGGTGTAAAACACGCCGTCCTTCTCCTGCCACTGGCCGTGCTCCTTGGTGATGCGGTAGTTGGGCTTGATGAGCCTCAGCGCCGCGATACGGCCCAGGCACACCACAATCTTTGGCTTCAGCAGCTCCATTTGCTCCCACAGATAGCCGATGCAGGCGTCCTGCTCCGTGTTCAGCGGGTCCCGGTTCTGGGGCGGACGGCATTTGACGATGTTGGTGATGTAAAAATTTTTCTCCCGGCTCAAGCCGATGAGGGACAGCATCTCGTCCAGCAGCTGCCCGCCCCGGCCCACAAAGGGCTCGCCCTGCAAATCCTCGTTCTCCCCGGGGCCCTCCCCGATGAACATGACGCGGGCGCTTTTCGGCCCCTTGCCGAACACCACGTTGGTTCGGGTGTCCGCCAGGGCGCACTGCCGGCAGTCCAGGCACCGGCGCTCTAATTCTACCCAGCTTGGCATGGGCTCATCCCTCCCATTCTTCGTTTATTTGGAGATTATATCATAAATCCTCCCGCCGCGCTACGGTAAGTTTGGACAATCCTCAGTTGACAGCCCGCAAAAATGCGTGTACAATTCTTTTCAACAATGCGATAGCAAAAAGGCATCGACGAAGACCGCCCCTCACGGCGTCCGACAGAGAACGCGGGCCACCGACTGAAAGCCCGCCCCGGAAAGACGAGATGGCGCAACACTTCCGAGCCGGCGGCTTGAACCCCCCAGCGGGCGTAGGGCCGTCCGTCCTCCCCACGTTACAGGGGCTCGAAAGAGGTCCCTTGCTGGAGGGACAACGCGGGTGGTACCGCGGATTCAATGTGTTGATTCCGTCCCGGACTGTACGTTTGTACAGTCCGGGATTTATTTTATTTAGGGAGTGAATGGTTATGAAGTTCGTCACCGGCACAAGCTCAAAAGCGACCACTTGGCAAGACCTCGCGGGGGGCGGGCGGAATAACCGGCCCGTCACCGTCCACGGCGCGGTCCACCTGCTGCGGGACATGGGCGGCCTCGTCTTTCTCACGCTGCGCATGGCCCGGGGAAGCGTCCAATGCGTTTGTCCCCCCTCCACCCTGCCCCCGGATTTGTGCCCGGAGTGCTGCGTGGAACTGTCCGGCACAGTCCGAAAGGAACCCCGGGCTCCCGGCGGGTTTGAGATTGCGGCGGAGCGCATTCACGTGCTCTCCCGGCCCGCCGCGCCCATGCCCGTGTCTGTGAGCAGAGGAAAACTGGCATTGAACCTGGACACGGAATTGGCTCTGCGGCCCGCCGTCCTGCGCCATCCGAAGCAGCGGGCAGTGTTCAAAATCCAGGAGGGGCTGGTGCGGGCTTTCCGGGATTACCTCACCGGGGAGGGCTTCACCGAGGTGCACACCCCCAAAACTGTCCACGCGGGCGCGGAGGGCGGCTCCAACATCTTCAAGCTGGACTACTTCGGCAAAAAGGCCTATCTGGCCCAGTCGCCTCAATTTTACAAGCAGACCATGGCGGGGGTCTATGAACGGGTGTTCGAGGTAGGCCCTGTGTTCCGGGCGGAGAAGCACGCTACCCCCCGGCACCTCAACGAATACACCGGGCTGGATTTTGAAATGGGGTATATCCGCTCATTTTATGATATCATGGAGATGGAGACGGGCTGCCTGCGCCGCGCCATGGAACTGCTGGCAAAAGAGTATGCCGGGGAGCTGGAACTGCTGGGCGTAGAGCTGCCCCGCGCGGACAACATCCCCTGCCTGCGCTTTGACGACGCCAAGCGCCTGGCGGCAGAAAGGTACGGGTACAAAATCCGCGATCCCTACGACCTGGAGCCGGAGGAGGAAGCCCACATCGGGCGCTACGCCAAAGAGGAGTACAGCAGCGAGTTTGTGTTTGTCACCCACTATCCATCCAAAAAGCGACCCTTTTACGCCATGAACGACCCGGACGATCCCAAATACACCCTGTCCTTCGACCTGCTGCTGCGGGGGATGGAGGTGACCACCGGAGGGCAGCGCATTCACGATTACGCGGCCCAGGTGACCAAAATGGAGGAGCGCGGCATGGACCCGTCGAACTTTGAGAGTTACCTGATGATTCACAGGCACGGAATGCCGCCCCACGGCGGGCTGGGCATCGGCCTGGAGCGGCTGACCATGCAGCTGTGCGGTCTGGACAACATTCGCCGCGCCAGCCTGTTTCCCAGAGACCGAAGCAGATTAGAGCCATAACCTACTTTTTCTTGAAAGAAAAAGTAGGCAAAAAGAACTTTTTGACCGTTACCACCGTATGCGATTATTCCTTGTACCGCGTCGGCAACAAACGTTGAAATATCTGAAAAAGGGTGATTTTTATGAATATCGACACAGTCATGGTGGATTATATCTCCCAGCTGTCCCGTCTGGAGCTGGAAGCGGAGGAAAAGCAGGACATGGCCGCCCAGCTGGGGCAGGTCATCGCCTATATGGACGTGCTCAACAAGTTGGACACAGACGGCGTGGAGCCGATGAGCCACGTGTTCCCAGTGAAAAACGTACTGCGGGAGGACGAGGTGCTCCCCTCCCAGGACCGGGCCGAGCTGCTTTCCGGCTCCCCCGTCCCGGATGAGGAAGCGTTTTTGACCCCCAAGGCGGTGGAATAAGGAGGGCGTGGACATGGAATTGACAAAATTGACCGCCCTGGAGCTGGGCGCGGCCATCAAAAGGGGCGAGGTGTCCGTCCGGCAGGCCGTTCAGGCGGCGCTGGACAGCATCTCCGCCCAGAACAAGAGGCTCAACGCCTTTCTCACCGTCACCGGGGAACGGGCGCTGGAGCGGGCGGAGCAGTTACAGGCCGGGGTGAAGCACGCCCAAAGCCCCCTGTACGGCGTGCCCATGGCCCTCAAGGACAATATCTGCACCAAGGGAGTGAAAACCTCCTGCGCATCCAAAATCCTGGGGGACTTTACGCCCCCCTATGACGCCGACGTGGTGGAGCGGCTGGCCCGCGCCGGGGCGGTGTCTCTGGGAAAGCTGAACATGGACGAGTTCGCCATGGGCTCCACCTCGGAGACCTCCTTCTACGGCCCGGTGAAAAACCCCTGGGATTTACAGCGCGTCCCCGGCGGCTCCTCCGGCGGCGCGGCGGCGGCGGTGGCGGCGGGGATGGGATGGTACGCCATCGGCTCGGACACCGGCGGGTCCATCCGCCAGCCCGCGTCCTACTGCGGGGTCACGGGCATGAAGCCCACCTACGGCTCCGTGTCCCGGTACGGGCTGATTGCCTACGCCTCCTCCCTGGACCAGATTGGGCCGCTGTGCCGGGACGCGGCGGATTGCGCCGCCATTTTGGACGCGCTCATGGGCCGTGACCCCAAGGACAGCACCAGCCTGGACGGACCGTATGGAAACTTACTCCATGGCCTCACCGGGGACGTGCGGGGGCGGACCATCGGCCTGCCCATCCAGTGCTTCGGCGACGGGTTGGACAGCGAGGTTAAAGCCGCTGTGCTGGCCGTCGCGGATGTGCTCAAGGCCCGGGGGGCGCAGGTCGTGGAGCTGCCCTTCCCGGTGATGGAGTACGTGGTGCCCACCTACTATATCATCGCCGCCGCCGAGGCGTCCTCCAACCTGTCCCGGTTTGACGGAATCAAATATGGCTGGCGGGCAGAGGGCTGCCAGGGGCTGGGGGAGCTCTACCGCAAGACCCGCACCCAGGGCTTCGGCTCTGAGGTGAAACGGCGGATTCTGCTGGGAACCTTCGTGCTGTCTTCCGGGTATTATGACGCCTACTACAAAAAGGCGTTGCAGGCAAAAGCCGTCATCAAGGAGGCCTTCGACAGGGCCTTTGCGCGGTGCGACCTGCTTCTGACCCCCGTGGCCCCCGCCACCGCCCCCAAACTGGGGGAAAGTCTCAGCGACCCGCTGCAAATGTATTTAAGCGACGTGTACACCGTGTCGGTGAACCTGGCGGGACTGCCGGGGCTGTCCATGCCCTGCGGGTTTGACGGCAAAGGCCTGCCCATCGGGGCGCAGCTGATTGGGCCCCACTTTGGGGAAGGTGTGCTGCTGAACGCCGCCCACGCGTTCCAGAAAGACACCGACTACCATAAACGCACCCCGAAGGGAGGCGAACCGGCATGACCTGGGAGACTGTCATTGGCCTGGAGACCCACGTGGAGCTGGCCACCAAAACCAAAATTTTCTGCTCCTGCACCACCGCCTTCGGCGGCGCACCCAACACCCACTGCTGCCCGGTGTGCACCGGGATGCCGGGGACGCTTCCCGTGCTCAATAAAAAGGTGCTGGAATTCGCCGTCAAGGCAGGGCTGGCGCTGAACTGCTCCATCACCCGGTATAGCAGATTCGACCGAAAAAACTATTTTTACCCCGACCTGCCCAAAGCGTATCAGATTTCCCAGCTCTATCTGCCCATTGCAAGGGACGGGGCGGTGCCCATCCGCACCGATACCGGGGACAAGACCATCCGCATCCACGAGCTGCACATGGAGGAGGACGCGGGCAAGCTGGTCCACGACCCCTGGCTGGAGCAGACCCGGGCGGATTACAACCGCTGCGGCGTGCCGCTGATTGAGATTGTTACCGAGCCGGACTTCCGCACCGCCGGCGAGGTGATTGCCTATCTGGAAAAACTGAAGGAAATGCTGCAATATCTGGGCGTATCCGACTGCAAAATGCAGGAGGGGTCTCTGCGGTGCGACGTGAACCTGTCGGTGCGGCCCCTGGGCAGTTGTGAGTTGGGCACCCGCACCGAGATGAAGAACCTGAACTCCTTCAAGGCCATCGCCCGAGCCATCGGCTATGAAGCCAGGCGGCAGATCGAGCTGATTGAGGAGGGAAAGCGGGTGGTCCAGGAGACCCGCCGCTGGGACGAGAACAAGGACGCCTCCTATGCCATGCGCTCCAAGGAGAACGCCCAGGACTACCGCTACTTCCCCGAGCCGGATATCCCGCCCATTGAGCTGTCACAAAAATATTTGGACGGCCTGCGGGCCAGCCAGCCGGAGCTGGCGGAAGCCAAGCGGGCCCGGTATCAGGCGGATTACGGTCTGCCCGCCTATGACTGTGAGATGATTACGTCCCACCGGGCGCTGGCGGCGTTCTTCGAGGCGCTGGTGGAGTTGGGCGTCCCCCCCAAGCAAGGGGCCAACTGGATGATGGGCCAGGTCTTAGGGGCGCTGTCCCAGCGGGCCATGGAGCCAAAGGACATGAAGCTCACGCCCTCCACCCTGGCCCGGCTGATTTCCCTGGTGGGTGAGGGGCGGCTTAACCGCAACACCGCCGTCAAAGTATTTGAGGCTGTATTCGACACAAACGGGGATGTGGACGAATATGTGGCGGCCCACGGCCTGGAACAGGTCAACGACAGCCAGCTGGTGCAGGAAATCTGCGTCAAAGTGCTGCAAGCCCACCCCCAGTCAGTTTCGGACTACCGGGGCGGCAAGGAGAAGGCCTTTGGCTTTCTGGTGGGACAGGTCATGAGGGCGCTCAAGGGCAAGGCCAATCCTCAGACAGTAAACGAGGCCCTGCGCAAATTGCTGGACGCATAAAAATCGGGCTGAGCAGCCGCAGTGCGGTCGCTCAGCCCTCCCGCTTTTGTCTGCCGCCTGCAAAAAAAGACAGAAAGAGCCACAAAACAGGACTTGACACAGAGAGCCTGCTGTGCTAATATAATGAGGCATCGGTAAGCCGGAGTGGCGGAATTGGCAGACGCCCGGGACTTAAAATCCCGTGGGAGAAATCCCGTGCCGGTTCGACCCCGGTCTCCGGCACCAATTTATATCGCGGGGTGGAGCAGTCTGGTAGCTCATCGGGCTCATAACCCGAAGGTCGTCGGTTCAAATCCGGCCCCCGCAACCAAAAAAGCCCTGAAATCGCAAGATTTCGGGGCTTTTTCTCTGCTTTTGTTGGAAAATAATCTGGGTCAAAAAATGGGTCAGCGCTTTGACCCATGCGCTGACCCATACGGGGAAACGATTCTTTAGTTCCCAACAGCACCGGAGAGGATATTCGCCATGGTATCCGCCGCCTGCCGCTGGGCCTGTGTGGTCACGTGGGCATAGGTGTCCAAGGTGAATCCGGCACTGTAGTGGCCCAGCATTCCACTCACCGTTTTGATGTCCACTCCGTTTTGCAGCGCCACTGTGGCGAACGTGTGTCTCATATCGTGGAATCGAATCTGAGGCAGTCCTGCCCGTTTCAGTACCCGATGGAGCATATGGAGTACGCTGTCCGGGGAAATTGGGCCGCCTGTGGGCGAGGGGAACACATACTCGCTGTTGGTTTTCTCTTTCTGCTCCTTCAAAATTTCTACCGCATCGGCTCCGATGGACACACTCCGATAGGAGTTTTTCGTCTTGAGCGGGGCCTCTGCCACCTCCCCGTCGATCCGGGCGATTTGGCGGCGCACCTGGATCGTGCCCCGCTCCAAGTCGACGTCCTCCCACTTGAGGCCCAGCAACTCACCCCGGCGCAAGCCCGTGGCCAGCTCGATGTAGTACATCTCGAACACGCCGCTCTCCTTGGCTTCGTGGAGAAAGGACGCCAGCTGCTCGGCGGGAAGGGTTTTCATCTCCCGGTGCTCCAGTTTGGGGAGGGCACAGCCATCTGTAGGATTGGTGGCGATCAGCTTTTGGTCGATGGCGAAATCCATGGCGGAGGAAATCACCTGGTTGATGTTGCGTACCGTTTTGGCGCTCAGCCCCTTGGGCTGACTCTTGGACTCGATCCGCTCCACCCTGCCGCCGCTCAGCAGCTTTTTGTACAGCTTCTGTAAATCCAGACCTGCTAACAAAAGTCAAGCCTAAAATTGAAAAAGGAAGTGGATTTTAATATCTGAAAAAAGAGTATAACAAACCAAGCCACCGCCATTGAAATTTTTTGGCGCTGGCTGGAGATAGTCGAATCTGAGGTGAAAGTTAGACTTCGAGGCTGTCCAAGTATTGCTTCACCGTGGCGTAGTAGATGCGCAGGAACTTATTGGCGGAGGCCATCATGTAGACGCGGTAGGGCTTGCCCTCGGCGCGTTTCTTGTCCATGAACTGGTACACCGGCTCATCTGCAGGAGAACGCCGAAGGATAGCGCTCATCACCAGGAACAGCGTCCTGCGCAGGGCGGAAGAGCCAC
>CAQCFX010000053.1 GCA_948766235.1 uncultured Oscillospiraceae bacterium
CTTGAAAATGAAGTAGGCCACAGCGCGGTATACTTCATCGTAGTTCTCCAGGCTGTTCACCTTATAATACTCGTTGAGACTGTCCCTCAGCTCGCCGGACAGCCCGTCATAGGGCGCGTCCCCGATACCCAGCACGTTCATGCCGTTGTTCTTCAGCTCCCGGCAGAACTGCCAGTAGTTGGTGGGGAAGTTGGGGGAAATGAAGATGACGTTTTTCATTGGTTTTCCTTCTCTCTCTTTGGATGGAATTAATTTTCCAGCAGATAGGGCGCGAAGTAGGCCACCTGCTTGTACCACCAGTCCCAGTCATGTGCCACGTCCCAGCCCCAGAGGTCCACCCAGATATGGATGTCCTTCTCGTGGCAGATATGGGCCATCTGCCGGGTGGTTTCCGGGATTTCCCAGGGGCCTTGGCCCACGCAGATGACGCCCTTCTTTTGGTTGTAGAGCTGAATGAAGGGATGGTCCTTGGGCATATCGGCCAGGTAGTGCACCGGGGAATTGCGGTACACCACCTCGTCCATATAGCCGTCAAAACCGTAGCCGGCGGTGTAGATGCCGCTCAGGGCCAGCAGGCGGTCAAACAGGTCGGGGCGGCGGAAGAACAGGTTGGCGGCGTGGGTGGCGCCCAGGCTGCACCCGAAGACCATAACGCCGGCCTCGCCGGTCCAGCCGTTGCGCTGGTTTACCATGGCGCGCATAAAGGGGACCAGCTCGTCGGTGATATAGGCAATCCACTGCTCGTACCGGCGGATGCGCCAGTAGGGGTCGCCCTCCTTGTTCGACCAGCTCTCCGCGTCCATGGTGTCGATGGAGAACACCATCACCTGGCCCGATTCAATCCAAGGGGCCCAGGCGTCGGTCATTTTGAAGTTCTCAAAATCAAAAAACCGCCCGTCCTGGCAGGGGATGAACAGCATGGGCCGGCCGGCGTGGCCGTAGACCTTCAGCTCCATGTCCCGGCCCAGGGTGGGGCTGTAGTCCTTGAAATACTGTGTCTGCATAGCTTCTCCTCGACTTCCTGTTTGTGAATTCTCCCGTCCATAGAGCGGGAGGCGGTCACTGCTCCTCCCGGCCGTAGAGCAGGGTGTTCATGAAAAATGGAATCTGCCGCTCCCAGCTGGCCTCGCAGTGCTCGCCGCCGGGGATGATGCGGAAGCTGAGCATGAGCTGCTTTTCGGTGAGCAGCGCGGCGGCCCGGCCCAGCTGCCGGAGCATTCCGCTGTGGTTGCCCAGCTCCTGGGAGCCGTAGTCCATGTACAGCACCGTGCCCGGCGCGGGGCGGGCGGCGCGAATCATGCTTTCCGTCTTGCCCGGGGCCACCCACAGGGAGGGGGACAGCGCCGCGGCCCGGGAAAACACGTGGTTATATTCCAGCAGGGCGTACAGGCTCATAAGCCCGCCCATGGAGCTGCCGGCGATGAAGGTGTCCTCCCGGCCGGGAAGGGTGGGGAATTCCCGGTCAATTTCGGCCTTGAACACGTTTGTCATCCAGTCCATGGTGATTTTACCCCGGCCCACCACCCGCTTAAACTGGGGGGTGCGGAAGGTAAAAGGGGAGTACTCGCTCAGCCGTCCGTTGTCCGGATGGTGATTGCACTCAACCGCCGCCACCATGACCTGGGTCTGGGTGGCGTCTAAGTACTCGCCCAGCCCCCAGCTCTTGCCGTAGGTGGCGTCCTCGTCAAAAAATACGTTGTGCCCGTCAAACATATACAGCACCGGGTAGCGCAGGTCGTGGTCCTCCTCCCAGGAGTCGGGGACGTAGACATAGGCCCGGCGGGGTTCGTCCCCGGTGAGCTCCGGGATGGTGAGGTTCCATTGGTCGATCATGGCAGGGCAGTCCTTTCTCGCTTCAAAGCGCTGATAATGGTTTGTCAAATAGTTTAGCACAGGAAAGAGAAAAATGCAATCCGTGGATTGCCCGTTTTTCCTGAAGCTGAGCCGGCGCATGATAGGGATTATCTCCAAAAAAACAAGCGGGCCGGAGAATATCCGGTCCGCTTGGGATTAAAGGGTGAACTGGGCCGCGCAGAACGCCGCGTAGATGACCAGCAGCAGGATGCCCTGCCCCCGGCGCAGCTTTCCCTTGGTCAGGGCGGGGAGGGTGAGCAGCGCCATCGTCAGTAGCATCACCGGAATATCCAGCACCAGGGAGGCGTTATATCCGGCGATAGAGGAATTTTGTGGTATGGAGAAGGGGGCCAGGGTGACGGACACCCCGGACACCAGCACCAGGTTGAACACGTTGGCGCCGATGACATTGCCCAGGGACAGCGCGCCGTGGCCCTTGGCCAGGGAGGTGATGGCGGTGACCAGTTCGGGCAGGGAGGTGCCCAGCGCCACAAAGGTGAGGGCGATGACCGATTCAGGAACGCCCAGAGCCTGGGCGATGAGGGTGCCGTTGTCCACCAGCAGGTTAGCCCCCACCGCGATGAGCGCCGCCCCGGCGGCAAGCAGGGCCGTGTCCTTGAGGGTGGAGCCGTCCTTCTCCTCGGTCGCTTCACGACGGGAGGGGGCGGGTGAGGCCTTCATCTGCCACACGGTGGACACCATGTAGGCGGCGAACAGCCCCAGCAGAAACAGCCCGGCCACCCGGCTGAAATAGCCGGTGGTGTAGGCAATGCCGACGTACAGCGCCGCCGCCACAAAGAAAAAGCACACCGGCAGGCGCAGGGACTTGGGGTCCACCTTACCGGGACGGACAGCCACGGTGATGGCGGCGATGAGGGCGGTGTTGCAGATGACCGAGCCGATGGCGTTGCCATAGGCAATCTCCCCGTGACCGCTGAGGGCGGAGGCGGTGGACACCATTACCTCGGGCAGAGTGGTGCCGATAGAAACCACCGTAGCGCCGATGAGCAGCTCGGGCAGATGAAAGCGCCGGGCGATGCCGGTGGCGCCGTCCACAAACCAGTCGCCGCCTTTGATGAGGAAGACCAGACCCACGGCAAATAAGAGAACCGGAATAAGCATTGTCATGACCTCCGAAAGCCCGCATAAAAGCGGGACCCGTAGTAGAAAAACAGCGTGCCGCCCCAAGGACGGGCGCCCCTATAGCCTACCTCGAAACCCGCCCGTTTGTCAATGAGATTGTCAAAATTTTTCCAAAGGATTGTCAGCGGCGGCGGGATGTGGTATCATCAAATACGACATTGAAAAGGAAGAAGGGACAGGGATGGACACGGTGATTCAAAAATTCCGCACCTCTCTTGGCGGTTTCAACCGCCAGGATGTGCAGCGGTACATCGAGCAGACCGCCGCCGCCCACCGGCAGGAGCTGGCGCAGCTCCAGGAGCGGCTGGACCAGGCGGAGGAGAAAAACACCCAGCTGGAGGCCGCTCTGTCCGGTGCGGAGAGCGAAAAGAGCGGCGCGGCCGCGGAGGAGGCCAAGGTGCGCGCCTCCCTGGAGACCTCCACCCGGACGCTGGCTAAGCTGCGGGGCGAGCTGTCCCAGACCGAGTCCAAGCTGATGGTGGCCAAAAAGGAGCTGGAGCGGCTTCAGGCCCAGGTGGGCACGCTGGAGCCTATGGCGGCCAGCTACGCCCAGCTGAAGGACCGGGTGGCCACTGTGGAGCTGGACGCCCACCGCAAGGCTCAGGACACGGTGAGTCAGGCCCAGGCGGAGGCGGAGCGCATTCGCAGCGACACCCAGCAATGGCTGGACGGAGTGCTGGAGCAGTACGGACAGCTGCGCCGGGGAATGGATACGCTGCTGGAGCAGGCCCAGGCGCTGGGAAGGGCGGCGGAGCAGGTGGGGACGTTGGACAAGGCGGCCCAGGGCCTGCGGGAGCAGGGAGGGCTGGAATGAGCGCGCTGGCCATCCATACGGACGAGCTGGCGGCTCGGCTACCGGAGCTGCGGGCAGGGGACCGGGTGCTGCTGTCCGGGACCATCTACACCGCCCGGGACGCGGCCCACAAGCGGCTGTTTGAACTGCTGGATGAAGGAAAGCCCCTGCCCTTTGACTTGAAGGGCGCCGTCATCTACTACGCGGGGCCCACCCCCGGGCAGCAGGGCATGGCGGTGGGGGCCTGCGGCCCCACCACGGCGGGGCGGATGGACGCCTTCGCACCCCGGCTGCTGGACCTGGGGCTGGCCGCCATGATTGGCAAGGGGGAGCGCAGCCAGCCGGTGGTGGACGCCATCGTGCGCAACGGGGCGTGTTACTTTGCCGCCGTGGGCGGCGCGGGTGCGCTTATCGCCCGGTGTATTGAGTCGGCCCAGGTGATTGCCTTCGACGATTTGGGCTGTGAGTCCGTCAAGCGCATGACGGTGCGGGAGCTGCCCCTTACCATGGCCATCGACAGCCGGGGCGGAGACCTGTTCCGGCAGGGCCGGGCGGAGTATCAGAGGACATAAAAAATACCCGTCTCCCGATTTGGGGACGGACATTTTTGCGCATTCACTTTTCTTGGGGGGGACAAAAACGCCTCGCCCGGGTATGCTGAACGCAGAAAGAAGGCGGGACCATGGACCAGGTGAGGATTGGCGCATTTATCGCCCAGCTGCGCCGGGAGAAGGGCTGGACCCAGGAGGAGCTGGGGGAGCGGCTGAGGGTAACAAGAAGGTCTCCCGCTGGGAGAATGGGAACTATACCGTGGTTCATAAATTGCGGCTCGGAGGATTTTGTGGAATAAGAACAGCCCGCCCTGGTTTTCCGGGGCGGGCTGTTGTTGTGTTTCGCAGAGGATTTAACCACCGAACACGGCGATAAGGAAGCCCGCCGCGATGGCGGAGCCGATGACGCCGGCCACGTTGGGACCCATGGCGTGCATCAGCAGGAAGTTGGAGGGGTTGGCCTCCCGGCCCACATCCTGGGACACACGGGCCGCCATGGGCACGGCGGACACGCCCGCGGAGCCAATCAGCGGGTTAATCTTGCCGCCGGACAGCTTATACATAAGCTTAGCCACCAGCAGGCCGCCGATGGTGGAGAAGCTAAACGCAATCACGCCCAGCACCACGATGGCGATGGTCTGGAGGGTCAGGAAGCGGGTGGCCACCGTGGTGGCGCCCACGCTGATGCCCAGGAACAGGGTGACGATGTTCATCAGGGCGTTCTGGGCGGTGTCGCTCAGACGCTCGGTGACGCCGGTCTCCTTCAGCAGGTTGCCGAACATCAGGCAGCCAATCAGGGGAGCGGTGGAGGGAATCAGCAGAATCACGAACACGGCCACGATGATGGGGAAGATAATCTTTTCCACCTTGGACACCTCGCGGGCCTGCTCCATCTTCACCTTCCGCTCGGTCTCCGTGGTCAGAGCGCGCATCAGCGGCTTCTGAATCATGGGGATCAGTGCCATGTAGGAGTAGGCGGCGATGGCGATTGGGCCTAAGAGGTGAGGGGCCAGCTTAGAGGTGGTGAGGATGGCCGTGGGGCCGTCCGCGCCGCCGATAATGCCGATGGAGCCGGCCTCCGGGCCGGTAAAGCCCAGCAGCATGGCGCCGAACATGGCGAAGAACACGCCCAGCTGCGCCGCCGCGCCCAGCAGCAGGGAGGAGGGCCGGGCAATCAGCGGACCAAAGTCGGTCATAGCGCCGATGCCGATGAAAATCAGGCAGGGGTACACGCCGGCCTTGACGCCGATATACAGGATGTCCAGCAGGCCGCCGTGATGGGCCACATCGGTGAAGGACAAGTGCTCAACCAGCTTTGCCTCCACATCTGCTTTGTTGTCGCCGGTGTAGCTGTCCAGATACTCCTCAATGGAAATCTTCCGGATGCCGGCGTCAGTGGTCTCGTACAGGGCCACATCGTTGACAGGGTCATAGGCGGACTCGTTGACGTAGGCATCCCACATGGCCATGTGGTACAGTCCCGCGCCGGGAATATTGGTGAGCAGCGCGCCGAAGGCGATGCCCACCAGCAACAGCGGCTCAAACTTTTTGCCGATACCCAGGTACAGCAGTACGCAGGCCACCGCAATCATGACCAGGTACTTCCAGCCGCCATTGGCGAAGAACCCGGCAAAGCCGGACTCGTTCACCAGCTTGGACAGGGTTTGTAAGATATCCATACAAGCCCCTCCTTACGCCAGGACGATCAGCGGCGAACCGGTCTCCACATGGCTGCCCTTCTGCACCACCACCTGGGCAACGGTGCCGTCCTTGGGGGCGAGAATTTCGTTTTCCATCTTCATGGCCTCCAGCACCACCAGCAGCTGGCCCTCCTTGACGGCGGCGCCCTGGGCGACCTCCACCCGGAGAATGGTGCCGGGCATGGGAGAGTTTACCGGCTCGCCCGCGGCGGTGACAGCGGCGGCGGGGGCCGCGGCAGGGACGGGAGCGGCGGCAGGAGCCACAGCGGCGGGTGCGGCAGGAGCGGCGGGCGCGGGGGCATAGGCCTCGTACTCGTCCACCAGCATGGCCTTGCCCGCCTCCACCTCCACCTCGTAGGTGCGGCTGTTCAGGGTCACTTTATATTTCATTTCACTTGACCTCCTTAATGGACTTGAAGCGCAGCTCGTTCAGCGGCCTGCCCATCTTGTCAGCCACAATCGCCATAATCATGGCGGCCTCCTTGTCGGGCACGTCGAACAGCTTGACCTCGCCGGCGCTGCCGGGGGCCGGGGGCGCAGAGGGCGCGGCCGGGGCCGCGGGGGCGGCCTGAGCGGGGGCGGGAGCCTCCGCTTTTTTGGCGCGAGTGCCCGCCATGGCCTTCCCCATGAGAATGACCACGCACATCAGCAGCACCAGGCCGAAGAAGACCACGGCATAGCCCAGTACGGCGGCAATGCCGGCGTCGCCGATGCCCATCCGGGACGCGGTAAGAGCAATCGTATTCATATGACTGCCCCCTTACGCCTCGGTGATGGTGTAGGTGGCCATGTTCTCCTCCTTGGCCAAACGGTCCTTGAAGAACTTCTCGGCCTGGTCGGGGAAGCAGATATAGCTCATCACGTCTTCCTCGCTGCGGCACAGCTCGCCCAGAGCCTCCTTCGCGGCCTTGAACTCCTCGCCGGTGCGCTTGGAGTCCTCGATGCGGCAGTCGGTGGGCTTGCCGCCCTCGCCCAGAATCTTGGTCTCCAGCTCCTTGCTGACGGGGGCGGGAGCGATGCCGTACTCGCCCTTGAAGTAGTTCTTAATCTCCTTGGAGATCTGCTTATACCGCTCGCCCATGAGCACGTTGGTAACAGCCTGGTTGCCCACCATCTGGGACAGGGGGGTGACCAGCGGGGGATAGCCCAGGTCGGCGCGGACGCTGGGGATTTCGGCCAGGGCGGCGTCGAACTTATCCATGGCGTTCAGGTCCTTCAGGTTGGCGATCATGTTGGACAGCATTCCGCCGGGAACCTTGTACACCAGGGCCTGGGAGTCGGTGGCCATGCTCTTGGGGTTGATGAGGCCGGAGTCGATATACTTCTGCTTGATGGGCTTGAAGTAGTCGTTGACCTTGTTGATCACGTCCTCATTGAGGCCGGTTTCGATGCCGTACTGCTGCAGGGCGTAGAACATGGTCTCGGTGGCGGCCTGGCTGGTGCCGTTGGAGAAGCAGGAGGTGGCGGTGTCAATCACGTCCACGCCGGAATCAATAGCTTTCATCAGGGTCATGTAGGCCATGCCGGTGGTGCAGTGGGTGTGCAGAATGATGGGCATATTGCCGATGGCGTCCTTAATGCCCTTGATGAGGCCCTCGGCCTCGTTGGGGCTCATGGTGCCGGCCATGTCCTTCAGGCAGATGGTGTCGAAGCCCATGTTTTTCAGCTCCTTGCACATCTCCACGTACTTAGACACGGTGTGCACAGGGCTCTGGGTGTAGGAGATGCAGCCGGAGGCTACGGTGTTCTTTTTTGCGTACTTCTTGGTGGCCTCCAGAGCGGTGGTGATGTTGCGGAAGTCGTTCAGAGCGTCAAAAATACGGATGACGTCGATGCCGTTCTTGATGGACAGTTCCACGAACTTCTCCACCACGTCGTCGTGATAGTGCTTGTAGCCCAGCAGGTTTTGGCCGCGCAGCAGCATTTGCAGCCGGGTGTTGGGCATATTCTTGCGGATGTTGCGCAGCCGCTCCCAGGGATCTTCGCCCAGGTAGCGCAGGCAGGAATCGAAGGTGGCGCCGCCCCAGCACTCCACCGAGTAATAGCCGGCCTTATCCATGGTGGACAGGATGTCGGCATAATCGGAGTAGGGCAGGCGGGTGGCCATCAGGGACTGGTTTGCGTCACGGAGCACGGTTTCCGTGAACTGAACCTTTTTCTTCAAATTGGATACACCTCCAAATTTCTCTTGGCTTGAACCGTGTGTTCAGGGAAGAAGGACGCCGCGCCGCAGCGCGGCGCCCTGTTTCGCCTAATGGATTTGGAATTACTATGACGAGCTTGTGATAAACCGGGTGTAGGGGCGCACATTGTGCGCCCGCATTCTCCCGCGGTGGCCCAGGTTACGGCGGGCGCACGATGTGCGCCCCTACAGGCATTGCGCCATTGGGCGTGCCGAGGGTCTTACACCTTCGGGCCAGCCTCCACCAGGGCCTTGCCGGCGTCGTTGCCGGTGTACTTCACGAAGTTCTTCACGAAGCGGCCGGCCAGGTCCTTGGCCTTGGTATCCCACTCGCTGGCGTCGGCGTAGGTGTCGCGGGGATCCAGGATGGCGGGGTCCACGCCGGGCAGGGAGGTGGGGACCTCAAAGTTGAAGTAGGGGATGGTCTTGGTCTCGGCCTTGAGGATGGAGCCGTCCAGGATGGCGTCGATGATGCCGCGGGTGTCCTTGATGGAGATGCGCTTGCCGGTGCCGTTCCAGCCGGTGTTCACCAGGTAGGCCTTGGCGCCGGACTTCTCCATCTTCTTCACCAGCTCCTCACCGTACTTGGTGGGGTGCAGCTCCAGGAAGGCCTGGCCGAAGCAGGCGGAGAAGGTGGGAGTGGGCTCGGTGATGCCCCGCTCGGTGCCGGCCAGCTTGGAGGTGAAGCCGGACAGGAAGTAGTACTGG
>CAQCFX010000054.1:0-6888 GCA_948766235.1 uncultured Oscillospiraceae bacterium
AGCGCGGATGGAGCGCAGCGAAAGCAAAAACCCAGGGCCCACGCAGTGGGACCGGGTTTTGCTTGAGTCGGAGCGAAGCCGCGCGTCGCGAACAGGCGCAGCGTGACAACATCGAAACACGGAGCGGAAGTTTAGAGCATGACGACAAGGTGACCGAGGAGGTTTTCATGGAGGAGCGCGTTAAAATAGAGACCCCGTTTATTAAGCTCCAGGACCTGCTGAAGTTTTCCGGCGCGGTGGAGACCGGGGGAGAGGCCAAGCTGGCCATCCAGGGCGGCGAGGTAAAAGTGAACGGCCAGGTGTGCACCATGCGGGGTAAAAAGCTCTATCCCGGCGACCGGGCGGAGCTGGACGGCCGGATTCTCTTGGTGGAATGACAGTCAATCATATCACCCTGGATTTTTTCCGAAATTACGTCCACGCGGAAGCCGCCTTTCACCCCGGCGTCAATGTGATTGTGGGGGAAAACGCCCAGGGCAAGACCAATCTGCTGGAGGCCATCGCCTATCTGTCCTCGGCCAGCTCCCACCGGGCGCGGTACGACCGGGAGCTGATTGGCCATGAGGTGGACCACGCCTTTCTCAAAGCGGAGGTAACCAGCCGGGGGCGGGCGCTGGTTTTGGAGGCGGACCTGCACCGGGGAACCCGGCGGCAGCTGCGCTCCAACGGGGTGCGCCTGAAGGGGGCGGGGGAGCTGTCCGGGCTTCTCAACACGGTGCTGTTCTGCCCGGAGGACCTGTATCTCATCCGGGAGGGGGCGGAGGCCCGGCGGCGGTTTCTGGACGAGTGCATCTGCCAGCTGCGGCCCCGGTACGCCCAGGCCCTGGGGGAGTACAAGCGGCTCTACCAGCACAAAACCCGCATCTTAAAGGACAGCGAGCAGTATCCCGGCCTGCTGGACACCCTGGACGACTTTTCCCTGCGCATGGCCCAGTGCGGGGCCATTTTGGTGCACTACCGGGCCCATTTTATCAAGCGGCTGAGCCAAACCGCCCCCGGCGTCCACGCCGACTGCTCGGGGGGCGGGGAGAAGCTGGCCCTGCGTTATGAGACGGTGGCTGCGGTTACCGACCCGGAGGCCCCCCCCAAGGCCATTCTGCCCCAGCTGCTCGCCCACCAGGAGGCCCACCGCGCCGCGGAGATTGCATCCCGTTCCTGCCTGTCCGGCCCCCACAAGGACGAGCTGGCGGTGGAAATCAACGGGCAGCCCGCCAAGGCCTACGCCTCCCAGGGCCAGACCAGGACGGCGGCGCTCTCGCTGAAGCTGGCCGCCCGGGACATCTTCCGCCAGGAGACGGAGGAGTGGCCGGTGCTCCTGCTGGACGACGTGCTCAGCGAGCTGGACGCCAAAAGGCAGGAATTCGTCCTCAACCGCATCACCTCAGGCCAGGTGTTCATCACCTGCTGCGAGGAGGAGAAGCTGTCAAGGCTGCGGGACGGCAAAGCGTTTCACGTGAAACAGGGCTCCCTGTTTTCCGTTTGACAGATTGCGGCCGGAGGCCGCTGCCTCTACAGGAAGGAGGCTTGGAGGATGTACCTTCACCTTGGCCAAAACGTCATGGTCCGCGGCCAGGACGTTATCGGCATCTTCGACCTGGACAACACCACTTGGTCCTTCCGCACCCGCCGCTTTTTGGACAAAGCGGAGCGGGAGGGCCGGGTAATCACCGTGGGGGACGACCTGCCCCGTTCCTTCGTCCTCACCCAGGAGGGGGAGGGTCTTCCTGCGGTATACATCACGCAGCTGTCTCCCGCCACCCTGCAAAAGCGGGGGTCGGGCGGCGCGTGGAATGAGCTGTAGCATTTTTACCCATGGAGGTTTCGCTATGTCTGATATGATGGAACAGAACAATCCCACCCAGGTGGACCACGAGTACGGCGCGTCGGAAATCCAGGTGCTGGAGGGCCTGGAGGCCGTCCGCAAGCGCCCGGGTATGTATATCGGCTCCACCTCGTCCTCCGGTCTGCACCACCTGGTATATGAAATCGTGGATAACGCCATTGACGAGGCTTTGGCGGGCTACTGCGACTATATCACGGTGGAGATTTTAGAGGGCGACGTGATTCGCGTCACCGACAACGGCCGCGGCGTCCCCGTGGACATCCAGGCCCAGACCGGTCGGCCCGCCTTGGAGGTGGTGTACACCGTCCTCCACGCCGGCGGCAAGTTCGGCGGCGGCGGCTATAAGGTGTCCGGCGGCCTGCACGGCGTGGGCGGCAGCGTGGTTAACGCGCTGTCGGAGTGGATGGAGGTTCGGGTTCATAAAAACGGCCAGATATACGAGGTCAAATTCTCCCGGGGCAATATGACCCAGGAAATGACCGTGATAGGAACCACCGATAAGACGGGCACCGAGGTGATGTTCAAGCCGGACCCCGAGATGTTTGAGGACACGGTGTACGATTACGAGACCCTCCACCGCCGGATGCGGGAGCAGGCGTTTTTGAACGCCGGGGTGGGCATTCTCATGGCCGACCGCCGCCCGGGCAAAGAGGCCCAGGAGGATATGCGCTACCAGGGCGGCATCCGGGAGTTCGTCACCTTCATCAACCAGAACAAGACCCCCCTCCATGAGAAGATTATCTACATGGCGGGCAGCCGGGACGACTCCATGGCGGAGATTGCCATGCAGTACAGCGAGGACAGCTACAATGAAATCATCGTCTCCTTTGCCAACAACGTCCACACCCCGGAGGGCGGAATGCATGAGGAGGGCTTGAAGCGCGCCCTGACCAACGTGCTCAACGCCTACGGCAAAAAGGCGGGGATTTTGAAGAACGAGGAAAAGGTGTCCGGCGACGACTGCCGGGAGGGCTTGACCTGCGTGATTTCGGTGAAGCTCACCGAGGCCCAGTTCGAGGGCCAGACCAAGGCCAAGCTGGGCAACAGCGAAATGCGCACCCTGGTGAACAACGTGGTCAGCGACAAGCTGGACCAGTTCCTGGACGAAAACCCCGCCGTGGGCAAGGCCATTTTGGAAAAGGCCCTCATGGCCAGCCGCGCCCGGGAGGCCGCCCGAAAGGCCCGGGAGTCCGTCCGGCGCAAGACCGCCCTGGAGTCGGGCCAGATGCCCGACAAGCTCCAGGACTGCAACGAGCGCGACCCGGCCCTGTGCGAGCTGTATATCGTCGAGGGCGACTCCGCCGCCGGCTCCGCCATTGACGGGCGGGACAGCCGCTTCCAGGCCATTCTGGCCATGTGGGGCAAGATGCTCAACGTGGAAAAGGCCCGTGCGGACAAAATCTACGGCAACGACAAGCTCTACCCCCTGGTGCTGGGCCTGGGCGCCGGCATTGGGGAGGAGTTCAACATTGAAAAGCTGCGCTATCACAAGATTGTTATCATGTCCGATGCCGACGTGGACGGCGCCCACATCCGCACCCTGCTGCTGACTTTCTTCTTCCGCTATATGCGCCCGCTGATTGAGCGGGGGTATGTTTACTCCGCCGTGCCGCCGCTGTATAAGATTACCCGGGGCAAGACGGTGCGGGTGGCCTATTCCGATGAGGAGCGGGATAAAATCTCCGCCGAGCTGCGCGGGGACAATCCCAATGTGAAGGTGGATATCAGCCGCTTCAAGGGCCTGGGCGAGATGGACCCGGAGGAGCTGTGGGAGACCACCATGGACCCCGAACGGCGCACTCTGCGGCGCATCACCCTGGAGGACGCGGTGGCGGCGGACCACATTTTCACCGTGCTGATGGGGGAAAAGGTGGAGCCCCGCAAGGAGTGGATTGAACAAAACGCCCGGTACGCCACAAATTTGGATTATTAAGAAGCGCGGAGAAGGGGACAGTGAGGGAGCTTGGAGCGGAGCGAGAACAAAAGCCCAGCCGCCGCACAGCGGAGGCGGGTTTTGTTCGAGACGAAGTGAAAGCGACCGAACGTCCTGGCCGCTTCGGAGCGTGACAACAAGAGCTATCACATAACCGGAGGTCATTATGGGACACAACCGAAACTATAAACCGGAAGACATCGCCTTCCCCAATCAGGTCATCACCGAGTCCGAGCTGGTGGGGGAGATGGCGGAGAGCTACAAGCAGTACGCCATGAGCGTCATCGTGGGCCGCGCCCTGCCCGACGTGCGGGACGGCCTGAAGCCCGTCCACCGCCGCATTCTCTACTCCATGTACGAGAGCGGCCTGACCTCGGACAAGCCCTTTAAGAAGTCGGCCACCTGCGTGGGCGACGTGATGGGCAAGTACCATCCCCATGGGGACGCGTCCATCTATGACGCCGTGGTCCGCCTGGCCCAGAGGTTTTCCATGCGCTACCCCTTGGTGGAGGGCCACGGCAACTTCGGCAACGTGGACGGCGACCCCCCCGCCGCCCCCCGGTACACCGAGGCCCGTCTGGCCCGTGTGGCCAACGAGATGCTGCGGGACATCGACAAGGACACCGTAAACTGGGACCCCAACTACGACGAGAGCCGCAAGGAGCCCCGGGTGCTGCCCAGCCGCTTCCCCAACCTGCTGGTAAACGGCTCCTCGGGCATCGCCGTGGGCATGGCCACCAATATCCCCCCCCACAATCTGCGGGAGGTGATTGACGCGGCCGTGTGCGTGCTGGACAACGAGCACGCCACCCTGGCCGACCTGATGGAGCACATCAAGGGCCCGGACTTCCCCACCAAGGGTATCATCATGGGCCGGGCGGGCATCCGGGCGGCCTATGCCACCGGCCGGGGCAAGATTGTGCTCCGGGCCAGGACGGAGTTTGAGAGCTTCGGCAAGGACCGCACCCGCATCATCGTCACCGAGCTGCCCTATCAGGTGAACAAGCGCCAGATGATTCGCAACATCGCCGACCAGGTGAAGGATAAGCGGCTGGAGGGCATCTCCGACTTGCGGGACGAGACCGACCGCAACGGTATGCGCATCGTCATTGAGCTCAAGCAGAACGCCAACCCCCAGGTGGTGCTGAACAAGCTGTTCAAGCAGACGGCCATGCAGTCCAACTTCTCCATCATCATGCTGGCCCTGGTGGACGACCAAAAGCAGCCCAAGATTTTGTCTCTGCGCAGCATCCTGGACGAGTACATCGCCTTCCAGGAGCAGGTCATCCGCCGCCGCACCCAGTACGATTTGCGGAAGGCCCAGGAACGCGCCCACCTGCTGGTGGCCCAGGACAATATCGATGAGGTCATCCACATCATCCGCACCAGCTATGACGACGCCAAGCAGCGCCTGATGGAGCGCTTCGGTCTGGACGAGGTGCAGACCCAGGCCATTTTGGAGATGCAGCTGCGCCGTTTGCAGGGGCTGGACCGGGAGAAGCTGGAGGCGGAGTATAAGGAGCTGGAGGCGAAAATCGCCTACTACAACGAGCTGCTGGCCAGCGAGGAAAAGCTGCGGGGCGTGCTGAAGGACGAGCTGATTGCCATTCGGGACAAGTTTGGCGACAAGCGAATCACCGAGATTCAGGACGTGGCCGACGAGATTGACATTGAGGATTTGATTGAGGAGGAGCAGTCCGTCTTCACCATGACGGAGGGCGGCTATATCAAGCGCACCAGCGCCAGCGAGTACGCCGCCCAGGGCAAGGGCGGCATGGGCCGCAAAGGGATGACCGCCCGGGAGGAGGACTATGTGAACACCGTGTTCACCGCCTCCACCCACGACCATATCCTGTTCTTCACCGACAAGGGCCGGGTGTTCCGCAAGAAGGGTTATGAGATACCCGTGGCCGGCCGCACCGCCCGGGGCACCAACATTGTCAACGTCCTCCAGGTGGAGGCGGGGGAAAAGGTGGCCGCCATGATTCACACCAGGGACATCAGCGAGGGGGAAAACCCCCGCTATCTCACCATGTTTACCCGAAACGGCACGGTGAAGCGGCTGGACGCCGCGTCTTTGAAGAATCTGCGCAACAACGGCCTGCGGGTCATCACCCTGGACGAAGACGACGAGCTCATTGAGGTGAAGGAGACCAACGGCAGCCAGAATCTGCTCATCGCCACCCACGACGGCATGGCCGTCTGCTTTGACGAGGGGCAGGTGCGGGTGATGGGCCGCACCGCCGCCGGCGTGCGGGGCATCCGCCTGCGCGGGGGAGATTACGTGGTGGGCGCGGCCCGGGCCAAGCCGGGGTGCGCGGTGCTCACCATTACGGAAAACGGCTACGGCAAGCGCACGGCGGTGGAGGAGTACACGGTCCACAACCGGGGTGGCCTGGGCATGAAGAACTATCTGGTCACCGGCAAGACCGGCCCCGTGGTGGGGGTGAAGGTGGTGGACGGCAGCGAGGATTTGCTGCTGGTCACCCAGTCGGGCACCCTTATCCGCACCGACGTGGACGGCATCCGCATGGCGGGCCGGTCCACCATGGGCGTTATCGTCATGCGCTTTAAGGAGGAGGGCGACCGGGTGATTGCCCTGTCTTTGGCGGAAAAGGAGCCGGGGGAGAGCACAGCTTCCGGAGAGGAGGCCAGCGGCCTTTCAGCTCCCGACGCGGAGATGCCTGCAGAGGAGTGACGGTCCCATGGGGAAGAAGCGAAATTGGATCACCCTGGGCCTGTTGGTCTTTTTCCTCCTGTCCCTGACAACGGCGGTCCTCCTGCATGGGAAGGTCTCAGAGCTGGAAGCGGAGCAGGCGTCGCTTCAAAGCCTGGATTTCGCCACGATCCGTGAAAATATGCAGCGGAACGATGAGATCAGCCGGATTCTGCACGGCCGCCGTGGTCTGTATTGGTATCGAAGCAGGGCTGTGGTCAGTATGGGCTTCAGCGCCTTCCTGTGTTTCTGTGACGGGATGGAGCGGCTGAAAAGGTGGGTTTACAAGGTTTTGTAGGCGGAGGCGCACCGGAGGAGTAACAGTGGTCATGTGCCTGGACTGAGAAAAGGAGCAGGGCCCACCGCCCGCGCCTCAGGGGCGCGGGCGGTGGGCCG
>CAQCFX010000054.1:6900-8493 GCA_948766235.1 uncultured Oscillospiraceae bacterium
GCGCCCCGTAGCCTTGACTGGCTCGCAGAGAGAGCCCGGTCAGCCGTTCCCCTGTGCCGGAGCCGCTTTTGGCCACGCCTGGAAGAGAAAGGAATTTCTGCCGATGAAAACCGTAACGTTATACACCGACGGCGCCTGCTCCGGCAACCCTGGCCCCGGGGGCTGGGGGGCCATCCTGATGTTCGGCGAACACAAAAGGGAGCTGAGCGGCGGGGAGCGAAATACCACCAATAACCGCATGGAGCTCACCGCCGTCATCCGCGCTCTGGAGGCCCTGAAGGAGCCCTGTATGGTTGAGCTTTACTCCGACTCCAAGTACGTCATCGACGCGCTGGAGAAGGGCTGGGCCAAGGGCTGGCAGGCCAGGGGCTGGATCAAGAGCGACAAAAAACCGGCCCTGAATTGTGGGAGCGTCTGCTGGCGCTGTGCGCCAGGCACACCGTCAACTGCCATTGGGTAAAAGGTCATGCCGAGAACCCCTATAACAACCGCTGCGACGAGCTGGCGGTGGGGGAATGGCAGAAGCTGAAATGAGAAAAGCGCCGGGTTATCCCGGCGCTTTTTCCTATTCTTCCTCCTCCTGTTCCAGCCGTTTCAGGTGATCCCGCAGGGCGAGGTTGATATAGCTGGAAACGGACCGATCATCATATTCGGCCAATCCTTTGATTTTTTGATAGATAGGGTCGTCCAGCGTGATGCTGATGCGTGTCTTCAGTGGCTTCATATTATCACCTGCCTCATCATAGCATGATTGCCGAGCTAATATTGACAATTCATATTAGATAATATACAATATGAGGGGGTGATATCATGAATGAAATTGAGTTTGATAAAGCGTTTGACGAATTTTTGGACAGCGAATTGTGCGAACGGGAAGTGGAGCATATCAGCAGGCTTTTGCGCGCCACCTTCTTTGCCGGCTGGACCGCTGCGATGGATTCCGATATCAGGAAAGTTATGCAAATAGGATGCGAGGAAAAAAGCTCCCCCTCCTGACCCAGGAGGGGGAACTTTTTTATGCTTCTTCGGTTGCGGGGACCCCAATGATGAGCGCTTTCCTATTCTTCCTCTTTTGCGGTGCAGGCGATGTTCAGCTCATCCAGCTGCTTTTGTTCCACAGTGCTGGGCGCACCCTCGTCGGCACAAGCTGCGCTTACTCACTTCCGCCTTTGGCGAAAGCTCGTCCGCTCCGCTGTGCCTCCTCTCCCCACAAAGCCTGAAGGACGGCTTTGCGGGGACCCCAATGATGGGCGCTTTCCTATTCTTCCTCTTTTGCGGTGCAGGCGATGTTCAGTTCATCCAGCTGCTTCTGTTCCACAAAGCTGGGTGCGCCCATCATCAGGTCCTGGGCCCGCTGGTTCATGGGGAAGGGGATGACCTCCCGAATGGACTCCTCCCCGGTGAGCAGCATAATCATGCGGTCCACTCCGGGGGCGGCGCCCGCGTGGGGGGGCGCACCATAGGTAAAGGCGTTGTACATGGCGGGGAATTTGGCCTTCACGTCCTCCTCGCCCAGCTTCACCAGCTGGAACGCCTCAATCATAATTTCCGGGTCGTGGTTGCGTACCGCGCCGGAGGCGGTCTCATAGCCGT
>CAQCFX010000055.1:0-2182 GCA_948766235.1 uncultured Oscillospiraceae bacterium
CACGATCAGCTCGCGTTCGAGGATGGGCAGCATGGCGTAGCCGCCGCCGAAGGTGCACACGCCGATGCGGGCGAAGGTCAGGAACAGGTCAACGAGAAGGTTCATAAAAAGTCACCTCGTAGGGGCGCACATCGTGCGCCCGTTGGTTTTAAATTCGGTCTGTGCAGGCGGGCGCACATTGTGCTCCCCTACAGATTTTCCAATTCATCCAGCCACAGCTTCGCCACCGCGTCGCTGGGCATCCGCCAGTCGCCCCGGGGGGACAGCGTTACCGACCCCACCTTGGGTCCGTCGGGCAGACAGGAGCGCTTGAACTGCTGGGAGAAAAAGCGGCGGTAGAAGTTTTTCAGCCACTTGAGCAGCGTCTTCCGGTCATATCGTCCCTCAAAAGCGTACTGGGCAAGGCGGAGCACTTTACGGGGCGGGAAGCCCCAGCGGATGGCGTAGTACAGGTAGAAGTCGTGGAGCTCGTAGGGCCCCACCAGGTCCTCCGTCTTCTGGGCAATCTCCCCGTCCTTGGGTGGAAGCAGCTCGGGGGACACGGGGGTGTCCAGAATGTCCCGCAGCACGTCCCCGGCCCGTCCGCCCAGCCTATCCGCCTCATAGGCTACCAGGTGGCGCACCAGCGTCTTGGGGATGGAGGCGTTCACAGCGTACATGGACATATGGTCCCCGTTATAGGTGGCCCAGCCCAGGGCCAGCTCGGAAAGGTCCCCGGTCCCCACCACCAGCCCCCCGGTAAGGTTCGCCAGATCCATCAGGACCTGGGTGCGCTCCCGGGCCTGGGCGTTTTCAAAGGTGACGGACTGGTCGTCCATGGACTGGCCGATGTCGGCGAAGTGCTGCTCCACCGCCCTGCCGATGTTTACCTCCCGGAAGTCCGCCCCCAGCTCCTGGGCCAATATCTCGGCGTTGGAGCGGGTGCGCTTGGTGGTGCCGAAACAGGGCATGGTGACGGCCAGAATGCCCTTGCGGTCCCGGCCCAGCAGATCGAAGGCTTTGGCGGTGATGAGGATGGCCAGGGTGGAGTCCAGCCCGCCGGAGAGCCCCACCACGGCGCAGGCGGCATTGGTGTGCTCCAGCCGCTTTTTCAGGCCCAGGGCGGAGATGGTGAGAATCTCCTCGCACCGCTCGGCCCGGTGCCCCGCGTCCGACGGGATGAAGGGGGTGGGGGAGATGGGGCGGGTGAGGGGGGGCTGCCCCATCTCCAGCTCGAAGCTGCTCAGAGGAGAACAGGGGAGAATTGGGGCGGGGGAAAAGCTGGACATCCGCCGCCGCTCATAAGACAGTTTTTTTACGTCGACTTCACTGACAACCAACCCGCCTTCAAATCGTTTTTCCGCCAGTACAGCGCCGTTTTCCGCAATCATGTCGTGGCCGGAGAACACCAGGTCGGTGGAGGACTCGCCCTCCCCCGCGTCGGCATACACATAGCCGCACACCAGCCGCGCGGACTGGCCCGTAACCAGCGAGCGGCGGTAGTCCGCTTTGCCCGCCACCTCGTCGCTGGCGGACAGATTCAGAATCAAAGAGGCACCCCTGGCCGCCAGCTGCGCGGAGGGCGGCTGGGACACCCACAGGTCCTCGCAGATTTCCACACCCACCACCAGCTCGGGGAGACTGACACAGTGGAACAATGTGCCGCTGGACAGCTCCACCATGTCTTGTCCAGCAAAGGGAAGGTATTTCGGCCCGGTCAAATCAGCAGCGGAAGCAAACCACCGCGCCTCATAAAACTCTCCATAATTGGGGATGTGCGTTTTGGGAACCAGGCCTAAAATCAATCCCTTTTGTATTACTACCGCGCAGTTATACAATTTGTTCTCACATCGCACCGGCATACCCAGCGCAGTGAGCATATCCAGACCTACCGTCTCCGACAGGATTGTGGCCAGTTCCCGCTCGGCCCCGTCCAAAAGCGTGTCCTGCAAAAACAGGTCCCCGCACGTGTACCCGGTGAGGCACAGCTCCGGCAAGGCCAGCACCTTTACCCCCTGCGCCGCCGCTTCCTTCATCAGCGCGATGATCTGCCCCGCGTTATATTCGCAGTCGGCCACCCGAATCTTCGGCGTGCCCGCCGCCACCTTCACAAAGCCGTCTCTCATCCATCCGGCCTCCTTTATCAGTTCCTTGTTGTCACGCTCGCGTTGGGCTGGCTTAACGGCCCGGCTTCCCTCCGTCT
>CAQCFX010000055.1:2200-8364 GCA_948766235.1 uncultured Oscillospiraceae bacterium
TCTCCGGGGCCGCTGGCCCCTGCGCTCGGCCTCGCTTCGGTCCATCCAGCCCTGTGCGCCTAAGCTCGCGCTTCTCACTTGTCACGCTGCGAAGCGCCCAGGACGCTCGGTCGCTTTCGCTGCGACTCACTTCACAAACAGAATCGCTCCGCGATTCTTGGTTTGCAAAGTTCGCTACGCTCCAAGCTTCCTCGCTGTCCGCTTCTCCGCGCTTCCCTGCGGTATCATACCCCAAAACGCCCTGAATTGCAACGGGAAGCCTATATAAATTCCGACCCCTTCCCTATTTTTTATGGAATTCATAGCCTGTTCATTGATTTCCCGCTGAAAATGGTGTAAACTATATTGATTCAACAAAATTTTACCATAGGAGGCTTCCGCTATGTCCTATACGTTTGCACAATATCAGGAGAGCGCTGATTACATCAAGGAAAAAATCGGAGATTTTATCCCCAAAGTTGCTATGGTCCTGGGCTCCGGCCTGGGCTTTCTGGGCGACGTGGTGGAGACCCCCACCGCCATCCCCTACGGGGAGATTCCCCACTTCAAAGCGTCCACCGCCCCCGGCCACAAGGGCCGGCTGGTGTTCGGCACCCTGGCGGGCCGGAATGTGGCCGTTATGCAGGGCCGGATGCACCACTATGAGGGCTACGGCTACGACGACGTGTCCTACGCCGTGCGGGTGCTTCGCCTGCTGGGCTGCGACACGCTGATTGTCACCAACGCCGCCGGGTGCGTGCGCACCGACTGGCAGGCGGGGGACCTGATGCTCATCACCGACCAGATAAAGCTGTTCTCTCAGTCCCCTCTGCGGGGCGCGAACATCCCGGAGTTCGGGGTGCGCTTCCCCGATGCCTCCCACCTGTATACCGTCCGGCTCCAGGACGTGGCCCGCAAGGCGGCGGCGGAGCTGTCCATCCCCCTGCGGGAGGGCGTGTACTTCTACTGCTACGGCCCCCAGTACGAGACCCCCGCCGAGGTGCGCGCCGCCCGCATCCTGGGCGGGGACGCGGTGGGCATGTCCACCGCCCCGGAGGCCATCGTGGCGGGCCACTGCGGCATGGAGATTTTGGGCTTCACCCTGCTGAGCAACATGGCCGCCGGCATTCTCGACCAGCCCCTGAGCGAGCAGGAGGTGCTGGACGCCGCCGAGGCGGCCAAGGACAAGTTCTCCCGGCTGGTGCTGGCCTGCCTGGAAAAGCTGTAAAGGGGGGGGCTTGCATGACCACGCTGTTTACCAACGTCACCGCCCTGCTCATGGACAAGGACTTCACCACCCTGCGGGGCGGCTTCGTGGCGGTGGAGGGGACGAAAATCTCCTACGTGGGCGCCGACCGCCCGGCCGGGGACTTTGAGCAGACCATCGACTGCTCCGGCAAAGTGATGATGCCCGGCTTTGTCAACTGCCACACCCACATCCCCATGACTCTCATGCGGGGCTACGGCGGCGGGCACGATTTGCAGAGCTGGCTTCAAGACTTCATCTTCCCCGCCGAGGACCGCTGGGACGACCGCTCCATCGCCGCCGCCACAGGCCTGGGCCTTGCCGAGATGATTGCCTCCGGCGTCACCTGCATCGCGGATATGTATATGCGCATGGGGGTGGTTGCCCAGCAGGTGCTGGACGCAGGCATCTCCGCCAACCTGTCCGTGGGGGGCGTGTACTTCGGCGCGCCGGAGGATTTTAATCCCGATACCTGCGAAGACTGCGCCAATATGCGCGCCCTGTATGAGCAGTGGCATGGCGCGGGAGACGGGCAAATCCTGACCGACGCCTCCATCCACGGAGAGTACACCTCCTCCGCCCCCCTGTGGCGGTGGATGGCGGACTTTGCCAACGCCCACGGGCTGGGAATGCACGTCCACGTCTCCGAGACGAAAAAGGAGCACGAGGAGTGCAAGGCCCGCCACAGCGGCCTGACCCCCATCCAAACCCTGAACCAGTACGGCGTGTGGGACACCCGGGCCATCGCCGCCCACTGCGTATACACCACCCCCGAGGACTGGGCCGTCATGGCGGACAAGGGCGTGTCCTGCGTCCACAACCCCTACTCCAACCTGAAGTTGGGCTCCGGCGTGGCCCCCATCCCCGCCATGATCCGGGCGGGGGTAAACATCGCCCTGGGCACCGACGGGGTGAGCTCCCACAACAGCGTGGACCCGTTTGCAGACATGAAGCTGGCCGCTATCCTCCACAACGGCGTGGAGCGCGACCCCATGGCCGTCACCGCCCGGCAGGCGCTGGAGCTGGCCACCGTCAACGGCGCCCGCGCCCTGGGCCGGAACACCGGGCGCATTGAGGCGGGGGCCGACGCCGACCTGATTTTGGTGGATTTCGACGCTCCCAACCTGATTCCCTGCCACGACGAGGCGGAAAACCTGGTCTTTTCCGCCCACGGCTCCAACGTGTGCATGAATATGGCGCGGGGAAAGGTCATATACCAAAACGGGGCCTTTTTGACCCTGGACCTGGACAAAATCAAGGCCGAGATTCAACACTACGCCCTGCCCCTTATCTTCCATTGACAGGAAAGGTCTGAGGAAATGTCTGCTTCCACCCCTAAAAAGAACTCCTTCTTTGGCGGCGCGGCTATTTTGACCGCCGGCATCATCATCGTCAAGCTCATCGGGGCCCTTTATAAAATCCCGCTGGGCAGCATTCTCACCGACGCGGGCTTTGCCGATTTCAACACCGCCTACAACATCTATTCCCTGCTCATCATCATCTCCACCGGCGGCCTGCCGGTGGCTCTCTCCAAGATGGTGTCCGAGGCCAACTCCCTGGGCCGGGGCAACCAGGTCCACAAGGTCTTCCAGCTGGCGCTGGTGGCCTTCTGCGTACTGGGCACCATCAGCTTTCTCATCATGGCGGTGTTCCCCGCCCAGCTGGCCGGCCTGATGAACAACAGCCGCAGCTACTGGAGCATTCTGGCCCTGGCCCCGGCGGTGTTCTTCATCTGCCCCATGTCCGCCCTTCGCGGCTATTTCCAGGGCCACTCCCTGATGACGCCCACCGCCGTCTCTCAAATCATCGAGGCCGTGTGCAAGCTGGCGGTGGGCCTGGTCCTGGCCTCCATCCTTACCAGCCGGGAGGTGGACGAGTCCCTGGCTGCCGCCGGCGCTATTTTGGGCGTGTCGGTGGGCTGCCTGCTGGGCATGGTCTATATGCTCTTTTGCTACCGGGGCCACCGCGCCCACCTGCGCCCCAGCAATGACGTGCCGGGAGACACCCGGGAAATTCTCACCACCCTGGCCAAGCTGGCCATCCCCATCACCCTGGGCTCCTCCATCATCGCCGCCACCAACATTCTGGACACCAGCATCCTCATGGACCGCCTCCAGGAAGCCCTGGGCTGCACGGAGGACGCCGCCCGAAACCTGAAGGGCGTGTATGACAAAACCCTCACCCTCTACAACCTGCCCTCCTCCTTCATGGTCCCGCTGACGGCCAGCGTCATCCCCGCGGTGTCCGCCGCCCGGGCGGTGAGGAACTACCGACAGGGCGCTCAAATCAGCGAAACCACCCTGCGCACCACCGCCCTGCTGGCTCTGCCCGCGGGGGTGGGCCTGTTCGCCCTGGGCGAGCCCATTATCCGCCTGCTCTACCCCTCCACCGACGTGGAGCTGGCGGGCTGGATGCTGTCCGTGCTGGGGCTGGCCTCCATCTGCGTGTGCTTCATGCTGGTGAGCAATTCCATCATGCAGGCCCACAAGCTGGTCACCCTGCCCATGGTCACCACCCTGCTGGGCTGCGTCCTGAAGCTTGTCGTGGGCTACTGGCTCATCGGCAATCCCGATATCGGCGTGAAGGGCGGCGCGGTCAGCACCGTGGTGTGCTTTGGCCTCATCGCCGTTCTGGACCTGATTATCATCAAACGAACCCTGCCCCGCTCTCTCAGCTACGTCCGGGTATTTGTCAAGCCCGCCGGCGCCGCCGCCGTCATGGGGCTGGCGGCCTGGGCCATCTACGGGCTGCTGTCCCGGCTGCTCACCGAACTGAAGCCCTTCCAGACCCTGGCGGAGGACGGCGCCCCCCTGCTCAACGAGGCGGGCGCGGCCATACTGTCCTGGCGGGGCAACGCCCTGGCGGTGATGGCCGCCATCGGCGTGGCTGTGGTGATTTACTTCGCCCTCATCCTGCTCACCCGCGCCATTTCCAAGGAGGATTTGGCCCTTATGCCCAAGGGGGACAAAATCGCCCGACTGCTTCATATCCAGTGAAGTGATATGAAAACTTTTTCCATCTTTATAATTTCAAAGATTAGTTATGCAAAATCTATTGCAATTCAGGTGACAATATGGTAAACTGGACAGACAAACCTGCCTATAACTGCCAGGATTTGCGGGAAATTGTCCGCATTCTGCGCCATCCAGGCGGCTGCTCCTGGGACATGGAACAAACCCACCAGTCCATCCGCCGCAACTTTTTGGAGGAGGCCTACGAGGTGGCGGAGGCCATCGACCAGGGCTCCACGGAACATCTGAAGGAGGAGTTGGGAGATGTCCTGCTCCAAGTGGTGTTCCACGCCGACATTGAGGACGACGCCGGCCGGTTCGACCTGGACGACGTGGCGGATGGGGTTTGCAAAAAGCTCATCTACCGCCACCCCCACGTGTTTGGCGACGTGACCGTTCACTCCACCGGGGAAATCCTCTCCAACTGGGAGGAGCTGAAGAAAAAGGAGAAGGGCCAGGCCACCCAGGCCGACGCGGTGGACGCCGTGGCCCGCTCTCTGCCGGCCCTATGGCGGGCGGAGAAAATCAAGAAGAAAGCCGCAAAGGCGGGCTTTGACTGGCGCAGCGCCGCCGGCGCCCTGGACAAGCTGTCCGAGGAGCTGGACGAGCTGCGCGCCGCCGCCCTGGACGGGGACGGCGACCCGGTCGAGGAGCTGGGCGACCTGCTCTTTGCCGCCGTCTGCGTGGCCCGCTTTCTAAACGCCGACCCGGAGGACGCCCTCCACGCCGCCTGCGACAAATTTTCCGCCCGCTTCCGCAGGCTGGAGGCTCTGACCGCACAGCGCGGGCTCAAGATGGACGAGCTGTCCGATGCGGAGCAGCTTGCGCTTTGGCGGGAAGCACATTGACGACTTAACAGCGCCACGCCGCGCTTTAAGTATAAATCTGCGGCGAGGCCGCAATCTATCTGGGATTTTACAGGAGGAAAAGTCATGAATAAAGCAGAACTCATCAACGCCGTGGCCGAGAAGACCGGCCTTTCCAAGAAAGACAGCGAGTCCGCCGTCGCCGCTATGGTAGACGTCATCACCGAGTCCCTGGTTCAGGGCGAGAAGGTGCAGCTGGTGGGCTTTGGTTCCTTTGAGGTAAAGGCCCGCGCCGCCCGTACTGGCCGCAACCCCCACACCAAGGAGGAAATCCAGATTCCCGCCTCCAAGGTGCCCGTATTCAAGGCTGGCAAGGCGCTGAAGGACACCGTGGCGCAGTAAAATAAACCCAATAAGGCAGGGCAATGCGCCCTGCCTTTTTCGTTGGAGGTACAAAATGCGACTGGATAAATGGCTGAAGGTTTCCCGTCTCATCAAGCGCCGCACCGTGGCCAACGAGGCCTGCGACGCGGGCCGTGTGTCCGCCAACGGCCGGCCCGTCAAGGCGTCCTACGACGTGAAGACCGGCGACGTGCTGGAGCTGAAATTCGGCGAGAAGCTGATTCGGGTGGAGGTGCTCTCCACCGCCGACATCGTGGGCAAGGCCGACGCGGAGGCCATGTACAAACAGCTGTGAATACGCTGAAAAGCGGCGGGCCAACGGCCCGCCGCTTTCTGTTTTTTACCTAAAATTGCAGCAAATTCACCGCCCTCCGCAAGCTGCTTCTGTACATTTGCGGCAAAATAGAGTATAATGCCTCTGCGGAGATAAAAACACAGTCCCCGTCGGGTAGTCGGGGCGCGGGAGCCCTCCCTCCTGCCAGTAACCTGCCTCCTTGGTTGTCCCTTCTCCGTGGAAAAACAAAAGGAGGACAACTGAATATGTGCGTTTCCAAGACAACTCTGACCGTGTACTTTGACCCGCCCTTTTGGGTCGGGCTGTTCCAGCGGGAGGATGAGAGCGGCTGCCGGGTGTGTAAAGTCACCTTCGGCGGCGAACCCCGGGACCAGGAAGTGCTGAACTTCCTGCTGCGGCATTGGCGGGACCTGCGCTTCAGCCCG
>CAQCFX010000056.1 GCA_948766235.1 uncultured Oscillospiraceae bacterium
TGCCCTTACTCCTCCTCAGGAGCCTCCTCATCGGCGGGAATGTCCTCCGCAGGAGCGCTCTCCAGCAGTGCGCGGATGGACAGGGAAACCTTCTTGTTCTCCTCGTCGATGGCGATGATCTTGGCGTCCACCACATCGCCCTCCGCCAGCACGTCGCCGGGCTTCTCCACCCGGTGATCCGCGATCTGGGAGATGTGGATCAGGCCGTCCACGCCGGGGACGATCTCGGCGAAGGCACCGAAGGTCATCAGCTTCACCACCCGCACGGCGGCGGTGTCGCCCACGGCGTACTTGGTGGTGAACACAGTCCAGGGCTCCTGGCTGTGATCCTTCATGCCCAGGGAGATCTTCTTCTTCTCCGGGTCGAAGGAAATGACGTACACCTCCACGGGGTCGCCCACGGACACCACCTCGGAGGGGTGCTTGATGCGGCTCCAGGACAGCTCGGAGATGTGGACCATGCCGTCCACGCCGCCGATGTCCACGAACGCGCCGTAAGAGGTCAGGCTCTTGACGGTGCCGCTGTAGCGCTTGCCCACTTCAATGTTGTCCCAGATGGCAGCGGCGGCGGCGGCGCGGGCCTCGGCGGCCACGGCGCGGATGGAACCCACCACGCGGCGGCGGGCGCGGTTCACCTCAGTGATGCGCAGCTGCACACGGGTCTTGACCATTTCCGCCAAATCAGCGCCGCGGGGCTTGCCGGACTGGGAAGCGGGGATAAACACGCGGATGCCCTTCACGCTGGCCACCAGGCCGCCCTTGTTCTCCTCGGTGATAATGCCCTCCAGAACGTCCTTGTTCTCCACGGCGTTCTCCACGATTTCCCAGTTCTTGTCGGCGTCCAGGCGCTTTTTGGACAGCTTCACCACGCAGTCCCGGTCGCTGACCAGCACCACGATAGCCTCAATTTCCTCGCCCACCTTGGCGATATCCTCCGCCTTGACGTCGGGATCGTCGCTCAACTCAGACAGGGGGATGGTCCCGGGATACTTAACGCCCAACTCGACCTGGATCTCAGTCGGCGTAATCGCGGCGACCGTGCCAGTGACCCTATCCCCCGTATTCAAAATTTTGAACGACTCCTCCAGCATTTCCGCGAAGGACTGTTCAATCTCCATAATTTCATCGCTCATTTTGTTGCTGACCTCCTTTATTATCCACTCCGGCGTAGATGCGCCGGCAGTGATTCCAAGCGTACCGACCCGGCGAAACTGCTCCCGGTCAATGCCTGTCCCCCGCTCCGTCTGTATGACCACTGGACATTTGCTGGCGCACAGCTGGGCCAGTCTCCTGGTGTTGGAGCTTTTCGGGTCACCGATTACAATCATAGCGTCGCATTGAGCGGCCAGTTCCAAGGCTTCAGATTGGCGCCTGGACGTAGCACCACATATTGTATCAAAAAATTCTGAGTTTGTACACACTTTTTTTGCGTTTTCCACGGTTTTTTTCCAATCCGCCTCAATCGCCGTGGTTTGAGAAACAAATGTCAGCGGCTGAGCGTACAATTCCGGCCTCTGCGACAAAATATTCTCCAGTTCCTCCCAGCCGGACGCCGCCACTCCCCGCTCTGTGCACCCCAGGATTCCCACAATCTCCGGGTGGTTTGCCTCGCCCACTACCACGGGCAGCCGTCCCCGCGCCTGGGCCTGGCGGACAATCTCGTGAATTCGGGTGACGTTGGGGCAGGTGGCGTCAATGATAGCGCAGCCCCGGGCCCGCAGCGCCGCGTAGACCGCGTCCGGCTCCCCATGGGCGCGGATGAGCACGGTGGAACCCTCCGGGGCCTCATCGGGGGAAAAAATAGTGACGGCTCCCATGTCCTCCAGCCGGCGAATCACATGGTCGTTGTGAGTGATATGCCCCAGCAGGTACACTGTCCCCTGCTCCGCCGCCCGCTCCGCCAGCTCCACCGCCCGGCGCACGCCATAGCAAAAGCCCGCGGTCTTGGCCAGCACCACCTTCATTCTGCCCGCTCCTTCAGGGCGCGTATGCGCTCCATCAGCTCGTCGGCGCTGGTAGTCCTCCGGAGTGGGCTTGCGCCCCTCAAACTCCGGGTGATAGGGCTCTCCGAACACCACGGTGGTTTTGCGAAAACGCCGTTTTTTGGTCGGTATGTACACCGGCAGGATGGGCGCGCCGGTACGGGTGGCAAACATAGCCGCGCCGGTGCGGGCCTCGGAGTCCTCCCCATCCCTCACCCGGGTGCCCTCGGGAAACATCAAAAGCTTCTCGCCGCCCCGCAGGATGCGCATGGCCTCCTTCAGTGCGCCCACATCCGCCTTGCCCCGCTTCACGCCGAAAATCCCAGCCTTTTTCAGCAGAAATCCCAGCACGGGCCACTTCATAATCTCCTCCTTTGCCATCACGTGGACCTGTTTTCGCCAGCCCAGACAGCACACCACATACAGCGGGTCGCCCAGGGTGCTGTGGTTGCCGCAAATCAGCGCCGCGCCTTCCGGCACGTTTTCCACGCCCACTGCCCGCCACGGATGAAAGAGTTTCATGTAAATCCAAATAATCGGGTACAGCACAGCGTATACCTTATTCATCCCTTTTCCCCTTTCACGCACCCGATACGGCCGCGGACAAGCTCCAGCAGGAGCTGAAAGCTCTCCTCCAGGTCCAGCCCTGTGGTGTCGGCCAGCACCGCGTCCTTTGCCTGGCGCAGCGGAGCGGCCTGCCGCGACCTGTCCCGCCGGTCCCGCTCCACCACCTCGGCCAGCACCTGGTCAAGCTCTACCTGCTGTCCCCGCTCCCGCAGCTCCTCCCAGCGCCGCCGCGCCCGCTCCTCGGGGGCGGCGGTGAGGAAAATCTTTAAATCCGCCTGGGGCAGCACCACCGTTCCGATGTCCCGCCCGTCCATAATTACGCTGTTCTCCCGGGCAAGCTGCCGCTGCATCTCCATGAGGAAACCGCGCACCGCCGGGATGGAGGCCGCCTTTGAGGCGCAGGCCGATACCTCGTTGCGGCGAATCTCCGCCGTCACGTCCTCCCCGTTCAGCGCCATGTGCTGCAATCCGTCCTCCCCATATCCGATGGTAATCACCAGCTCGGGCAGCATCGCCGTGACCGCCGGCCCATCGGCGGCGTCAATGCCCCTTCGCAGCGCCGCCAGCCCCACCGTGCGGTAGATGGCCCCGGTGTCCACGTAAAGGAAGCCCAGCTCCTGAGCCAGGCGCTTGGCCAGCGTGGATTTTCCCGCGCCGGACGGCCCGTCAATCGCGATTCCCCAGTGCTTCATACTCCAACGTCCTTTCCTTTAGGCGTCCAGCACCCGCCGGGCGGCGGCCTGCCCCGCGGCATAGCCCGTTGACCACGCGATTTGCAGATTGAACCCGCCGGTATAGCCGTCCACATCCAGCAGTTCCCCCGCAAAATACAGTCCCGACGCCTTTTTTGACTCCATGGTTTTCGGGTCCACTTCGCCTACCGCCACCCCGCCGGAGGTGACCACCGCCTCCTCCACCGGGCGCACCCCGGTGAGCGGAATGGAAAAATCCTTCAGCGCTTCCAGCAGAGCGCGGCGCTGCTTCTTTCGAATATCGTGCACCTTCGTGCTGCCGGCAATGCCGGTGCGCTGCACAAACACCGGCGCCATGCTCCGGGGAAGCAGACCGCCCAGAGCGTTGGCGTAGTCCTGATTGGCACGGGCCTCAAAATCCCGCAGCAGCCTGGCGTCCAGCTTCTGCTGGTCCAGGGCGGGCTTCAGGTCGATGTGGGCGGTATACTGCCATTTGGCAAAATCCATATGGGCGGAGGCGGACAGCGCCAGCGGCCCGGACAGGCCGAAATGGGTAAACAGCAGCTCTCCCTGCTCCTGAAACACGATTTTTCCCCTGTGGTCCCGCACACAGAAGCCCACGTTTCGCAGCGACAGGCCCTGAAGCCGGGCGCAGCACGGGTCGTCTGAGGTCAGCGGCACCAGCGACCCCCGGATGGGGACAACGGTGTGCCCCGCCTGCTGTGCCAGGCGGTAGCCCTCCCCGGTGGAGCCGGTGCGGGGATAGGACGCTCCGCCGGTGGCCAGAATCAGCGCCTCGCAGCCGCTGATTTTCCCCCCGGCCTGCGCCGTCACCTCCGCAAGCCGCCCCCCGCTCACCGTCAAGCCGGACACCCGGTCCCGGCGGATTTCCACACCCTGGCGGCGCAGCTCAAAAAGCAGCGCGTCCACAATATCCGCCGCCTTGTCCGAGCGCGGAAACACCCGGCCGCCCCGCTCCGTTTTCAGCGGCACGCCCAGCTGCTCAAAAAAAGCCATGGCGTCCTGGGGAGAAAAACGGCTGAAGGCGCTAAATAAAAACTTTCCGTTGCGCGGGATGGAAGCCATCAGCTCCTCCCGCGCACAGTTGTTGGTCACATTACAGCGGCCTTTGCCGGTGATGTAGAGCTTCCGCCCCACTTTTTCGTTGGGCTCCAGCAGCAGCACCTGCGCGCCGGCTCTGGCCGCTGTGACGGCGGCCATCATTCCCGCCGCGCCGCCGCCGGCCACCACAATCCGTCCGCTCACCGCAAAGCCCTCCTTTGCCTCAGCCCGCCGTCACTGCTGCGGCCCATACTCCACCTTTTCATAGACCTGATACTCGTCCCAAATCTGCTCCAGCCGCTCAAAGGTAGCGGTGACCTCATTGGACTTTTTCCGCCCCACCGCCACAATCAGCGCGTTAATCACAGACAGCGGCGCCACCAGCGAGTCCGCGAAGGACACCATATCGCTCTTGGCCAGCAGGCGGTAGTTGGCGGTGTCGTACAATGGCGACAGCTCGCTGTCCGTAATGGCCACCACCGTGGCCCCCTGGTCCCGGGCAAACTCCATGGCCCGCACCGACCGGGTGGAATACCGGGGGAAACTGATGCCGATCACCACGTCGCCCTCCCCTACCCGCAGCAGCTGCTCAAACATATCGCTGGCCAGGCTGGCCTGCACCTGGCACACGTTGTCAAAAATCAGCTTAAAATAGAAGGTGAGAAAGTCCGCTAACGCCGTGGAGGAGCGTGCCCCCAGGACGTATATGCGCCTGGCCTTCACAATCGCCTCCACCGTGGCGGCAAAATCCGTCCGGCTCAGCTCCGCCAGGGACATACGCAGCTTTTCAATGTCCGACTGCACCACCTTGTCCAGCACATCCTGGGTGCCCAGCCGGTCATAGGACACCTCAATGCGCTGCACCGTGGTCAGCTTGCTGCGAATCATCTCCTGCATGGCCTTCTGCATGGCGGGGTAGCCGTCATAGCCCAGCTCAGCGGCAAAGCGAACCACTGTGGATTCGCTGATTTTCACCGTCTGGCCCAGCTTGGCCGCTGTCATAAAGGCCGCTTTGTCGTAATTCTCCAGAATATACCGCCCGATCAGCTTTTGTCCCTTGGAAAACGTACTCATCCTGCTTTGGATGGTGGTTAATACATCACGGCTCATAACATTGCAACCTACCCTACTCTTTTATCTCTTACTCTCTCAAAGAGGCAAGCCGCTTGGCGGCCTGCCGACGCACACTATCATAGCGGCCTGCCGACGCACACTATCATAACGGTTTTCATCCAAAAATGCAAGAGGTTTTGCACGTTTTCCCTGTCAAACTTGCAAAACAGCCCGCTCCTCCGCCGTTAAAAGCCGCCATTTCCCCTGTTTCAGCGCACCAAGCCGCAATTCTCCCTCCCGCACCCGTCGAAGGCGCTTCACCGTAAGGCCGGCGGCGGCGCACATGCGCCGCACCTGACGGTTCTTTCCCTGGTGAATCACAACCGTAAGGGTATTCTCTCCCGTGCGCTCCACCCGGTCGGCCGTCAGCTCCTCCCCGTCCGACCAAACCGGCGCGGACAGCACCGGCAGCCCCCGGTCCAAATCTCCCGCCACCCAGACCTGGTACTCCTTTTCCACTCCATGGGAGGGATGGGTCAGCCGCTGGGTCAGCGCGCCGTCGTCGGTGAGCAGCAGCAGGCCCTCCGAATCCATGTCCAGCCGCCCCACCGGCCACACCCTGGCCGGACAATCCCGCACCAGGTCCGCCACCGTCCGCCTGCCCTTCTCGTCGGACAGGGTGGTGACATAGCCTCTGGGCTTGTGGAGCATTATGTACGTACAGCCCGCCGGACGGGATAGCGCCGCGCCGTCCACCGCGATGTCATCCCGCGCCGGGTCGGCCTTATCCCCCAGTCCGGCGGGTTTTCCATTCACCGTCACCCGCCCTGCCAAAATGTACTCCTCCGCCCTGCGGCGGGAACACACCCCCGCCGCCGACAGCAGTTTTTGCAGCCGTTCCTCCATCGCCGCCACCTCTTTTTCCACATTACGCCCCGCCGCTCAGCCGCAGCCAAAGCCGCGACCAAAAGTCCAGCGGCTCCCGGACGTCCAGGCCCGCTCCGCCCTGCGCCATGAGGGGGACCCGGGCCACCGTCTCTCCGTCCTTTTTCCATACCGCCTCGCCAATCTGCGTCCCCGCCGCAAAGGGGGCCCGGACATAGCGCTCCAGCTCAATGTCCATGGTCAGCCGCTCCCCCTCCTTCAGGGGATAGCCCATTTCCTTTTCCGTCACCGCCGCCGCCGTGGGGATAAGGCTGCCATCCACTGTAATCGCGCCCAGCGCCTCTCCCTCACGGCACAGCACCTGCCGCGGGTAGGTCTCAAAGCCGTAGTTCAGCAGCTTTGTATGGTCGTTCCAGTCGTCCCCATCGTTGAGGGTAACGCAGATCAGGGTCTGCCCATCCCGCACAGCGGCGGACACCAGGGTGCGCCCCGCCTTTTCGGTAAACCCGGTCTTCATTCCCACGCACCCCTCGTAGCGGTGGAGCAGCTTATTGTGGTTGACAAACGTCCGGCTTCCGATTGTGATGGAGCGGGTGGCGCAGATTTCCGCCACCGTCTCGCTGCTCAAACAGGCCTGGGCCAGCAGCGCCATATCGTAGGCGGTGGAGTAGTGGTTGTCGTCATTCAGTCCGCTGGCGTTGGCAAAGGAGCTGTTTTTCATTCCCAGCTGGGCGGCCTTTTCGTTCATCAGCGCGGCAAAGGCCTCCTCGCTCCCCGCCAGATGGCAAGCAATCACCATGGCGGCGTCGTTGCCCGACTGGAGCAGCAGACCGTACAGCAGCCCCCGCAGCGTAATCTCCTCCCCGGCCTGGAGGTAGATAGATGAGCCCTCGCTGCCCAGCCACTCCCCCTTCACCGTCACCACCTGCTCCAAATCCTCCGCCCGTTCCGCCGCCACCAGGGCGGTCATCAGCTTTGTGGTGCTGGCAATCAGCCGGGGGCGGTGGGCGTCGTGCTCATAGAGCACCCGGCCGCTCTCCGCGTCCATCACAACGGCGCTGGCGGCGTGGATGCTCAAGGCGTGAGCGGGCGGGCACAGCAGCACCGCCGCCCCCAGCGCGGCCAAAAAGGCAGATATTTTCTTCATAGAAAGGTCACTCCCATCCGAACATTCAGATGGGAGTAGTATGACCCTGATGATTTGGCCTTATCCGGCCAAGGGATTTACACCGGCGGTTCCCCGCCTCCCTCGGCGCTTTTTTTGTCGATATATCCGGTGACCTTCTCAAACATCTCGGGCACCAAATCCACCACCCGGCTCACGGTATCTCCCGGCGGGGGCGCCACGGGCAGCAGGCGCACAGAGCCGTCCTTCACAATCAGAAACGCCACGGGAATCACATTGACCCCCGCCCCCGCGCCGCCGCCGAAATTTTTCGCCACGTTTTGGGTCTTGCCGAAGTCGGAACCGCCGGTGGCAAAGCCGAAGGACAGCCGGGACACCGGGATCAGCGTCACGCCGTCCTGGGTGGTGATGGGCTGGCCCACTACGGTGTTGGCGTCCACCATTTCCCGGATTTTGTTCATAGTAGTTTGCAGCACTTCGTTGATGGGATGGTTGTTTTCACTCATGACTCATTGCCTCCTGTCTTTTGACCGCGGGCCTCCCGCTTTTCATCCATGTGAACAGCGCCTTTACGCCGTAGTGCACGCCTAACGTGACAATCTGCCCGATGGTCAGGGTGACCGCCGCTTGAAGCTCCGCCGCCGGCTGGGTCCGGCCGTAGTCCATGCCGATTTGGAAGCAATGGCGCTTTACCTTAAAATTATTGTCCAAGACGGGCCAAATCATTCCCAGCGCGGCGTTGGCCTGACCGTATCCCAGGGCGATGGCGGCGGGGTCGCTCCCGCCCCAAATCAGCTGAAGCTCCAAATCGTCAATGCGGATTTTCCGCTTCAGCGCGCCGCAGGCCTGTCCCACCACCGGCAGCAGCTTCATCAGCCGGGACAAGGTGCCGGGCTGGCTCTCCTTGGGCTCCCTTTTGTGCTTTTCCGCCATAGCCGGCTTCTCTTTTTTCGGCTTTTTCTCCTTTTGGGG
>CAQCFX010000057.1:0-6267 GCA_948766235.1 uncultured Oscillospiraceae bacterium
GCTGTTGCCGGGCGGATTGAAACGGCGATTGAAAACCGGCGCGCCAAACTCCGCCAGGCAGGAGGCCGGGACCGCCCGCCAGCCGCGCCGGAGGGGTTTTATGCGCGCGGTATAGTCTCCTGATAGCTGGATATATACGCCCCCCTTCCCCCCATCAGCCAGCCGGGCCAGGCCAGGACCGGACCGGCGGACGGGGACCGGGACAGACCGGCCACGCCGGACCACAAAACCGCGCCCGCGCAAGATTCAACACATACGCGCACAGGCGCGAATCAAAACCGCGCGCGAGGCCGTAGGTACTCCCTGGACACCCCTCGCCGCCTGCGGGTCCGTGAGCGCAGGATTTTTTTAGGTATGAAGAATTTTTTTCGGCTTCCCCCGCGCTGACCTGAAAAAATAAGGGGGGGCCTGAAAAAATGGGGGATAAAAATTGAGGCCGAGTTGTGAACAAATTATGAACTTTCAGGAAGTGGCACACCGTGTCCCGATTTTCGTGATAGATTGATAGTATGAATTTTTAGCCTGCGGCGGAAACGCTGCGGGCTTTTCTGTTTTCGTGCCCGTGTCCGCCGAAGCCCTACGTTTCCACGCGGGGTATATATGTAGGCGGCGCGGGCCGTTACCATTAGAGGGGGTGCGGCGCTGTGGCGAGGCGGAGCGCGGAGCGTGATACCGCCAGGGCTGAATACATAGAGCGCCGGAGCCGTGGCGAGGAAGTCAATCTGGCAGAGTTGGCCGACCGGCTGGGCGTGAAGCGTCAGACCTTGCGGAACTGGAAGAGTAAGTATAAATGGGACGAAGCTGTGCCGCCCCAACCGAAGAGGAAGAGGGGCGGACAGCCGGGGAACAAGAATAGTAAAGGAAAGAAAAATGCAGCGGGGTCCCATTCGGGAGCACCAACGGGAAATAAGAACGCAGAAAAAGACGGAGCGTACAGCGCCGTCTTTCTTGATATGCTCACGGACCAGGAGCGGGAGATTGTGGAGAAAACACCGCTGGAGGTTCGGGCCGCGTTGGAACACGAAATGAAGATACTGAAATTCCGCGAGCATAAGATACTGAAAAAAATCGCGGAGTACGAAAAGGCCGAAGAGGGCGCGGTATATCTTAGCGCCATGACGGAGATACGCGGGAAGAACGACACGACCATGCGGTTTTCTGACAGCGCCTTTAAGCGGGTCCAGAGTTTGCAGGAGGCGCTTTACAAGGTACAGGGACGTATCGCCAAAATCACGGACAGCCTGCGGGGGCTGGACGAGAGCGCAGCACGCCTTGCCATGGAGCGGGAACGGCTGGACATTTTGCGGATGCGGGCATCCGGCAGCGTGGACGTGCCCGGCATGGAAGAATCGGACGACCCGCCGGACAAGGTACTGGAGGATGAACAATGAGGCTATACACCTGTGAAGCCGTGGCGGACTGGCTGGCGCTGACGCCGCGCCGGGTCCGGCAGTTGCGGGATGAGGGCATTATCAGCGAGCGGATGCCAGGCTTGTATGAAATGAAAGCGACCATCACGCGGTACATCATGTATCTGCGGAAGGGGAGCGGGAAAACCGACCTGAACGACGAGCGGGCGCTGCTTACCCGCGCCAAGCGGGAAGCGGCGGACATGGAGAACGATTTGCGGCGGGGGACGCTGCACAGTTCGGAGGAAATCGAAAAGGGCATCAAGACCATGTGCCTGAATATCCGCGCCAAGCTCCTGATGCTGCCCGCCAAGCTGTCCCCGCGCCTGGCACAGATGGAGGGCAACCAGGCGGAGATTTTCGACGAAATGAAACGGGCCGTGGACGAGGCGCTGGAAGAGCTGTCCGACTACCGGACGCTCCTTGCGCTGGCGGAGGGCGACGATGAAGAAGAAAGCGGTTGACCCGTGCGAAGGGTGTATATGGGCAAACAGAATCAGCGACCGGCGGGTATTCTGCCCATTCCCCCAGTGCGTGCGGGGGAAGCTGCCGCCCGGCGGGAGCAGGAAGGACAGGGACGATGAACACCAGAGAAGCCAGGGCGTGGATTGTTGAGCTTGCGCCGCAGACGGAAGCGATGTTCGCCCGCTGCGCCGCGCTGCTGAAGCCGCCGCCAACGCTGACGCTATCCCAGTGGGCGGATATGTACCGGGTGCTGTCGGCGGAGAGTGCCGCAGCGCCCGGACGATGGAACACGGACAACGCGCCATACCAGAGGGAAATCATGGACGCCATCGGGAATCCCCATATCCGCAAGGTGGTCATTATGAGCGCCGCGCAGATAGGAAAAACGGCTATGCTGATGAACGTGCTGGGCTACTATATGCACTACTACCCCGCGCCGGTGATGGTGATGGAGCCTACCCTTGATATGGCGCAGGCGCTTTCCAAGGACTTCCTCGCGCCAATGATTCGGGATATGCCGGTGCTGTCCGCACTGGTGGACACCAAGAGCCGGTACAGCGGAAACACCATCCTAAAGAAAAACTTCCCCGGCGGTCATGTGACCATCGTGGGAGCGAACAGCCCCGTGGGCCTGCGTATGCGGCCCATCAAGGTTTTGCTGGCCGACGAGGTGGACGGCTACCCGGAGAGCGCCGGGACAGAGGGGGACCCGCTGCTGCTGGCGCAGAAGCGGCAAACGACCTTTTGGGACAAGAAAACGGTCATTGTCTCCACGCCGACCATCAAGGGACACAGCCGGATTGAAACCGAGTTTTTGGACAGTACAATGGAAGAGTGGAACGTGCCTTGCCCTGGGTGCGGCCATTTCCAGCCGCTCCAGTGGGGACAAATCAAGTTCGACAAGGACGACCTGACAAAGCCAATCCTGTACGAGTGTGAACGGTGCGGGGAGGTATTCGGGGAATACGAGTGGAAGCGCCAGGGCAAGCACGGCCATTTCGTGGCGAAGAATCCGAACGCCGAGGCGCGGGGCTTCCACCTGAATACGCTGGCCTCCAACTTCTGCGGCTGGCATGAAGTCGTGGAGAAACACCAGCTTGCTACCGAGCTTCTGCGCCAGGGGGACCCGGAGAAGATGAAAACGTGGGTCAACACGGAGCTGGGCGAGACGTGGGAAGAGCCGGGCGATCGGGTGGACGAGGGCGCACTTATCACACGGCGGGAGCTGTACGGCGCGGAGGTGCCGGACGATGTGCTGGTGCTGACGGCAGGCGTGGACGTGCAGGCGGACCGTTTCGAGGTGGAAGTCGTGGGCTGGGGCGTCGGCAAAGAGAGCTGGGGCATCCGCTATCAGAAAATCATCGGGGACACAATGGAAAATCCCGTGTGGGAAAATCTGGACGCTTTTCTGCTGACGCCGTTTCACAAGAAGGATGGAACGGCGCTTTATATTTCCGCCGCGTGCATCGACAGCGGCTACAGGTCCAACCAGGTCTACAGCTTCACCGTGGACAAGTTCAACCGCTATGTGTTCGCCATCAAGGGCAAGGGCGGACAGGGCGTGCCATACATCCGCAACCCGTCCACGGATAACCGGGTCAAGACGCCGCTGTTCACCATTGGCGTTGACGCCGGGAAGGATTTTATCTACCAGCGCTTGCGCGTCACCGAGCGGGGGCCGAACTACTGCCACTTCCCGTCCGACGAGGGGGCAGGGTACGACGCGACCTACTTCAAGGGACTGGCAAGCGAAATGAAAATCACGCGGTTCCGCAAGGGGAAAATGACCGTCTCCTGGGTGCTGCGGGACGAGGGATACAAGCGCAACGAGCCGCTGGACCTGCGCAACTACGCGACCGCCGCGCTGGAAATCTACAACCCGCCTCTCCAGAAGCCGGAGCCTGGAGCGGGACAAGCAACCCGCCGGAAGGGGTGGCGGAAATTGAGCGGCGGCATCGGAGGTGTGTAAATGGCTGTATTCAGTAAAGAGCTGTGCAGGCAAAGGCTGAAAATCTGGCTTGCGGCGGAGGAAGCAATCGCAACCGGCCAGCGATACCAAATCGAAGGGCGGTCCCTGACGCGGGCGGACCTGTACGACGTGCGGAAAGAGCTTGAATACTGGGCCGGGAAACTGGCCGAAGCAGAGAGCGAGGAACAGAATGGGGGCTACATCAGGGCTTACCATTTTGTTCCCCGTGACATTTAGGGAGGGCGGCTATGGCGAAAATGAATTTTCTGGACCGGGCCGTTGCCGCCGTCTCCCCGGTTCAGGGATTGAAGCGCGCCGCCGCAAGGAGGGCGCTGGAGGTAACGAACAGCGGATACGGGAACTACGGCGCGAACGTGACAAAGAAAAGCCTGATTGGGTGGCTCTTTCGCGGCGGGAGCGCCAAGGAGGACATCGAGGACAACATCGACACGCTCCGCCAGCGGTCCCGCGACGCCTACATGGGAATCCCAACGGCCAGCGCCGCATTGAAAACCTTCTGCACAAATGTTGTGGCGGGAGGGCTGATACCGTCCCCGCAAATCGACGGGGAGGTTTTGGGGCTGACACGGGAGCAGGCGGAAGAGCTGCAAAGGAAAATCATGCGGGAGTTTGCGCTATGGGCAGACACGACGGAGTGCGACGCGGACGGACTGGGGAACTTCTACAAGCTCCAACAGCTCGCCTACATGGGATTCCTGATGAACGGGGACAGCTTTGCGCTGCTGCCGTTCAAGGAGCGGCCAGGGAGCCAGTACGCAACAAAGGTGCAAATCATCGAGGCGGACCGCATCTGTTCCCCTGACGGTTACGACCGCCTTGTGCCGACTGACGTAAGAGGCTACCACGTCCACAGCATCATCCAGGGCGTGGAGACGGACGAGGGCGGAATGGTGGTGGCCTACTGGATATGTAACCGGCATCCCCACTCCAGCCTTGCCGTGCAGAGCGGGACGCTGGACTGGACGCGGGTGGAAGCCTATGGAGCCGCCGGGCGGCACAACGTCCTCCACGTTATGACGCGGGAGCGGGCGGGCCAACTCCGGGGCGTCCCTATCCTCGCGCCGGTCCTGGAGACGCTGAAACAACTGGGGCGGTATACCCAGGCGGAAATCGACGCCGCAGTAATCAGCGCGTACTTCACTGTGCTTGTCAAACCGGCGTCGGTGCAGAACGGGTCGCCAATCGGCCAGTATGTACCGCGGGAGGCGCAGGTGGACAGCGCGGACCCCGGCAGTATCGAAATGGGACAGGGGACCATCCTCTCCCTGAATCCGGGGGATGATGTGGCGTTTGCGGACCCGACGCATCCGAACACCGCCTACAATGCGTTCTTTGACGCCATGATTAAAGAAATCGGCGCTGCCATGGAGATACCGCCGGAGGTGATGGAAAAGCAGTTTACGCAGAATTTCAGCGCGGCACGGGGCGCACTCAACGAGTTTTGGCGGGTGTGCGACGTGAAGCGGGACGATTTTGTGGACAGCTTTTGTCAGCCGATTTATGAGCAGGTCCTCGCGGAAGCTGTGGCACGGGGCCGCATCAACGCGCCAGGCTTTTTCAGCGACCCGGCAAGGAGAAAAGCCTACTGCGCCTGTGTGTGGCCGGGACCGGCCAGAACGAGCCTGAACCCAAAAGACGAAGTAGAGGCGGCTATTATGCGGGTGGATGCAGGATATTCCACGGCGCAACAGGAAACGGCGGAAATGACCGGCGGGGACTATATGCGCAACATGGAGCAGCGGATGATGGAAGCAAAAAAAATGCGGCAGCTCCTGGAAATCCTGAATCCGACGCCGCCGCCCGCGCAGACGCCGGGACCGCAGGCGGGAGACGGCAAAGGAGAAGAGGACAAGACTACAGAGGGAGGGACAGGAAGTGCCTAATAAATTCTGGCAATTCCGCAATGCGGCGGACGGGAGCGGAGAACTGCTGCTGTATGGGAATATTGCGGGAGAAAAAAGCTGGTACAGCGACGATGTGACGCCAAAGCAGTTTGCCGAGGACCTGGCCGGGCTGGGAACGGTCAGCAACATCACAGTCCGAATCAACAGCGGCGGCGGGGATGTGTTTGCGGCGGTGGAAATCGGGAACCTGCTGGAACAGCACCCGGCCACCGTGACGGCCCGCATCGGCGGAGTGTGTGCATCGGCGGCGACAATCATCGCCTGCCATTGCAACAAGGTCATTGCCGCCAACGACAGTACCTACATGGTGCATCCGGTCAGTATGTACTGCGGGTATGCCAACGCGGCGGACCTGCAAAAATACCTGGAGGCGTTGGCGACCATCAAAGAAAACATCATCAGCCTTTACGCCAAAAAGACCGGGCGGACCAAGGAGGAAGTAACGGCCTGGATGGACGCGGAAAGCTGGTGGACCGGGCCGCAGGCCAAGGAAAACGGC
>CAQCFX010000057.1:6275-8313 GCA_948766235.1 uncultured Oscillospiraceae bacterium
ACGGCCTGGATGGACGCGGAAAGCTGGTGGACCGGGCCGCAGGCCAAGGAAAACGGATTTGCGGACGAGCTGGCAGACGAGGGGCAGCGCACAGTCTACGAGAACCGCAACGGCGTTCTCTTTGCTAACAGCATCAACATGGGCCTGCCTTTCAACAAGGCCCCCCGATTCGTGCAAGACAGCCTGGCGGGAAACTCCGCCGGACAGCCTGCAAATACAAAACCGGCGGGACAGCCGGGACACATCAAGGAGGTACAGGACATGGAAATCAAGACTGTGGACGACCTGCGGAAAGCCTATCCCGCGCTGGTTGACCAAATCGAGCAAGCGGCGGTGGCGGCGGCGACGGAGGCTGCAACCAACGCCGAGCGGGCACGCATCCAGAGCATTGAGGATATGGCCCTGCCCGGAAGCGAGAAGCTGGCGGCGGAAGCCAAGTTCACCAAGACCATGAGCGCGGCGGAATTTGCCGAGGCAATGGTCAAGAACGCCAAGACCCAGGGCGCTACCTATCTGGCGCAGGTGCAGAAGGACGCACAGGACAGCGGCGTGAACGGCGTCACCAACACCCCGCCCACTGACAAGACCGAGGGGGACGCATTTATCGCGGCAATCAAAGGCGTTGCGCCCAAGAACTAAAGGGAGGAAAACGACATGAGCATGGACCTTGCAGTTAAGACCTACCGCTACGACCCGCATCACTTTGAAGCGGGTGTCGGCCCGGTTGCCAAGGCCGTGAAGGAAGCGGCAGCGGACATCCCCGCCCACGCCCCCGTGGCGCTGGACAGCGACGGAAAGCTGGCGCTGCTGACGGCAGACAACAAGGCCAGCGTGTACGGCCTCGCCCCGGACAGCATCCGGGCGGGCGAAGAGGGGCCGGTGTGGCTCACCGGCGAATACTTTGCCGACAGTTTGGCGCTGGAAGAGGGCGTGACCGCCGCAGACATCGAGATTGCCCTGCGCAACATCGGAATTTTCCTGAAATAACAATTCCCACTCTCCGCAGGAGGGCGGGAAAATTTTTGCACACGAACGGAGGAAACAATCATGTCGAATACGATTGACATTTACCAGCCCCGATACCTTGCCGAAGTGGTGCGCTCCGCGCCCCCGGTACATACATTCCTGCGAGATACGTTCTTCACGAACATCAAGACCTTTACCACGGAAGAGGTTGACATCGACATCGTGAAGGGCGACCGCGAGATGGCAGCGTTCGTCCACCCGAAGCTGGGCGCGGAGACGATGGCGGAAGAGGGCTACGAGACTAAGAGCTACAAGCCCCCTATGGTCAACCCCGACATCGTGACCACGGCGGAGAGCTATATGCACCGCGCGCCGGGCGAAACCATTTACAGTGAGCGGACCCCCGCCCAGCGGGCAGCGGAGCAGCTTGTACGGGAATACCGGCGGCTTGACGATTCCATCAGCCGCCGGGAGGAATGGATGTGCGCCCAGGCGCTTACCACCGGAGCGATTCAGATTGTGGGCAAGGGTGTCAATGAGGAAATCGACTTTGGCTTCACCAACAAGGTCGTGCTGACCGGCGCGGAACAGTGGGGCCAGCCCGGCGCGGACATTCTTGGCACCCTGGAGGACTGGGTGGATAGGGTCTACACCAACGGATTTGCCAACGTGGACCGTATCATCTGCGGGCGGAAGGCGTTGAAGCTGCTGAAAAACGACAAGGGCATCCTGGAGAAGATGGACAACCGGCGCTATCAGGCGGGCGAGTTCAACGCACGGGAACTGCCCAACGGCGTCCGCTACCACGGCTATCTGACGGATTCCGGTCTGGAAATCTACTCCTACAAGGAGGTCTACATGGACAGAATCACGGACCCGGCGCATCCCACGCTGCGCAGGCTGATTCCCGACAACATGATTCTGATGATTTCCCCGGACGTGGACTTCATGCGGGCCTATGGCCTCTGCTCCTACTACGACGAGGCATCCAAGCAGCTTGTCACCGCCGAGACGGCGCGGCTGCTCCACGCCTACATCGGCCACAAGCCGGAGCGGAAGGTGCTGGAGGCTT
>CAQCFX010000058.1:0-2534 GCA_948766235.1 uncultured Oscillospiraceae bacterium
GACGCCCTCGCCGTCCTCCTTGGCCTCATTCTTCATGATGGGGCTCAGGTGGGTGTAGCGGGGCACGGGAAAGCCCAGCATCTCAAACATCTCCACGTGCAGAGGGATGGAGGCGATCCATTCATCCGCGCGGATCACGTCGGTGGTCCCCATCAGGTGGTCGTCCACCACATGGGCAAAGTGGTAGGTGGGCAGGCCGTCCCCTTTGATGATGACGGCGTCCAGAATATTTTCCTGCATGGAGATGTCGCCGCGGATCATATCGTGGTAGACCCGGCTGACGCCCAGCCTGCCGCTGCTGCGCATACGAACGATCCACCTATCGCCGTTGGCAATGCGCTTTAAAACAGTCTCCTCGTCCAGATCCCGGCAGGCGGCCCACTCTCCGTAGTAGCCCTTTTGCAGGGCGTCGGCCGCCTCCTGCCGTTCCCGGATGGTCTCCAGCTCGTCGGAGGTGCAGAAGCAGGGATAGGCCCGGCCAGTCTCCACCAAATATTTCGCGAAAGCCTGATAAATTTCCCTGCGCAGGGACTGGCGGTACGGGCCGTACCGGCCGCTGTCCTCGGTCTCGCCCACCGCCCCCTCGTCAAAGTCGATCTGGAACTGGCCCAGAGCGCTGATGATCTCGGTCACGCCGTTTTCGATCTGGCGTTTCTGGTCGGTGTCTTCAATGCGCAGGAAGAACACGCCGCCCCGGCTTTTGGTGAAGATTTTGTTCAGCAAAGCCGTATACAGTCCGCCGATGTGCATAAAGCCCGTGGGGCTGGGGGCAAAACGGGTGCACACCGCCCCTTCCGGCAGATTCCTGGGGGGATACAGAGCCTCGGCCTCCTGATAGGTCATCTTGATATCGGGGAACAGTGCGTCAGCAACACGTTTGCTCATGCAAAAGCCAACTCCTTATGATAAATTCGCCGTTTGGTCCACATATTTGCGGGTATTATACTATACTTTGAGGATTGATGTCAATGCTCAGGCGGGCGGCCCCTTCCATCCCTCGGCGAAAACAAACGCCCCGCGGATGACCCGCGGGGCGTTGAAAACGGAGCCGGTACGGCTTCGGGGAAGTTGGTCCGGGGGGCTCCGGCCTTGCCGGAGCAGCCCCGGTTATGAGAGCAGGGAGGTTTTGGATCGTCGGGCTTGCTTTCCTGACTGAATATAGTCTACCACATATCCCCTGGAAAAACCATGGATTTTTTGCGAAAAAATTGTTAAAATTTTATGAAGCCCGTCCGCCCGAGCGGCGGCGTTTTTGGCGAATCCACAAAAAATCAGGAGATTGTATAAGGCCCCCGCACCAGCAGCTTCACCGTGTCCGACGCGGCGGTAACCGACCGGGTGCTGATGGTCACCATATAGAGGTGATTGGTCACCAGCGCACCGCCGCCGGGCAGGTTGACTCCCCCGGTGGTGTCGATGAGGCCCACACTGTCCGCAGAGCCGCACACGGCGGCGCCGATGCGCAGCATCACCTCGCACCCCACGTCCCCCACCAGGGTCTGTCCCTGGCTGAGAGTGACTACGGCGAACACGCTGCCGCTGCCCGCCGTCGTACCGCTCTGACTGCCGCCGCCGGCGATGAGCTTGTCCAGCGCCTGCTCCATCTCGGTCTTTCGGGCGGCCACGCTCTCGTCCACCATGGTCTGCACCTGCTTGGCAAAGGTGCCGTTGAGGTAGCTCAGGGTGATCAGCGGGTCGGCGGAGCTTCCGGCGGAGCCGGCGTTGGCTGCGTAGGCCACGGTGCACAAAAAGCACAGACAGGCCGCGGCGGCCGCAATCTTCCATTTTTTCATATGTAAGTCCTCCCAGGTTTTTGACGGCACACAATCCCTGCCCCGGCTTATCGAGCCGGGCAGGGCTGTGCGCTTTTTGTCACGTTTCGATGTTGTCACGCTGCGCCTGTTCGCGATGCCGCGGCTTCCCTCCGTCTCGGGCTGGTCTCCGGGCCGCATAGCGTTCTCGCTTTCGGCTCGGTCGGCGCTGAACGTGCGCCACTGGCAAGCACCGCCCTCACTGTCCGCTTCTCTGCGCTTCCTTATACTAATCTCTCCGGGCTGAGGCCGAAGCTTACGGCGATGGCGCTGTCCACCCGCCGCATCACCTGGTCGTCCACCCGTCCCATGTGCTCCCGCAGCCGTTTTTTGTCCAGGGTGCGAATCTGCTCCAGCAGGACCACCGAATCCTTGGGCAGGCCGCAGCTGTGGGAGGCCAGGGTGATATGGGTAGGCAGGCGGGCTTTCCCCGTCTGCGAGGTAATCGCCGCGGCAATCACCGTTGGGCTGTGCTTATTGCCGGTGTCGTTCTGGACGATGAGCACCGGGCGCACGCCGCCCTGCTCACTGCCCACCACCGGACTTAAGTCCGCATAAAAAATGTCGCCGCGCTTGACGCTGTTGTCCACAGGATCTCACACTCCGCCGGATATAGTGCCCGGCTACGTCTATGTAGTCCGGGTACTATCATTCTCCCACGGGGCGGCGGCTTTTATACCGGCTTGGCCGGGAAAAACCGCCGCGGCTCGCCGCCGTTTCACC
>CAQCFX010000058.1:2629-8253 GCA_948766235.1 uncultured Oscillospiraceae bacterium
GGCCCTGCCGCTCCACCGGCAGGCGGGGACCGAATACCTCCGCCACATCTCCGGGGCGGACATCAGCCCTCTCGTCCAGCCCAATCATGCACATATCCATGCACACCCGGCCCATAATGGGGCGGCACTCCCCGTCCAGCCACACGCCGCTTTCGTTGGACAGCACCCGGTGCAGGCCGTCGGCATAGCCGATGGGCAGCACCGCCGTCCGCCCGCCGCCGGCGCCGAAGGAGGCTGTGCAGCCGTAGCTCACCGGGGTATCACCCGGGAAATCCCGCACCGCCGCCACCCGGCTGTACAGCGCCATGACGGGCTTGAGGCCGGGACCGTCCAGCCCCTCGCAGGAGGGGTCCGGGTAATGGCCGTACAGGGCGATGCCGGGGCGCACCATGTCCAGGTGTGTACAGGGATAGTTTAACACAGCGGCGCTGGCCGCGCAATGGCGAATTTCAAAGGTGCGGCCGTATGTCTGCTTCAGCTCGTCCAGCACGTCCAAAAACCGGGTGAACTGAAGCATGGTGTACTCCTCGTCCCCGTCGGCGCTGGCAAAGTGGGTGAAAATCCCCTCCGGCTCCAGGTGGGGCAGGGCGCACAGCGAGGCGATTTCCCTCGCGGCGGCCTGCGGGTCGTGGTCCAGCACGCCTAAGCGGCTCATGCCGGTGTCCACCTTCAAATGGACGCGGGCCCGCTTTCCCGCCGCTCCCGCGGCGGCGGACAAAGCCTTCGCCGCCTCCGGGGTGAACACCGTCTGGGCCACGTCCAGCGCCACCACCTCGTCCGCCAGCGCCGGCTGGGTGAACCCCAGAACGAGAATGGGCGCGTCAATCCCCGCCCCTCTCAGCGCCGCCGCCTCGTCCAGGCAGGCCACCGCCAGATAGTCTGTCCCCAGCTCCACCAGCCGCCGGGCCACGGGAATCGCCCCGTGGCCATAGCCGTTGGCCTTCACCGTGCCTAAAAACCTGCTGTCCGGGGCGCAGGCGCGCAGCGCCCGGTAGTTGTGCTCCAAATTCCCCAGGCTGATTTCAGCCCAGGTCCGCGCTGTCTCACGCGTTATCTCCCGTATCATCTTGGGTCGTCCCCTCTATTGTAAAATTGCTCACCGCTGCCGTCAGCACCGTCTCGCCCGCCACGCTCACCTCGGCGCTGCGCAGCGCCCAGCTCTCCCGCTCGAAGGTGAGCACGTATTCCGTCCCCGTGTTGGGCTCCCGCTCCGGGTCCCGGTATGTAATCTGGAGAAGCTGCTCCTCCTCCCCGGCCCAGGCGCACTTTGCCATATATCCCTTGTCAATCTGCTCCATGATTCCCGTAACGGCGGACACGGCGGTGCGCCCGTCCCCGTCCAGCAGCCCCAGGGACACCCCCGCGCCGTCGTACTCCAGCACGGTCTCCCCCTTGGCAATCCGGGCGGTGATGCCGGAGAGCAGCTCCGGGGCGGTGACGGTGAGCACCGTCTCCCCCTCCCGCCGCCACTGGGCGTCCATGGAAAAGTCAAACACCTTGTCCCCCACCGCCGCCGTCACGTCCACGGCGGCGGACCAGCCCGTCATCTCCTTAAATGCGTCCCGGACACGCAGCGCTGCCTCCTCCGGGGTCTCTCCCGCGCCCCCGGCCTGACAGCCGGACAGCAGCAGGGTCATCATCAGTACACAAGACAACGCCTTGCGCACTTCCTCGCTCCTCCTTTACGTCAATTCCTTCATCGCATAGGGTATCTGCTCGATGAGGTCGGACGGGGTCATCCCGTACTCCCCCTTGTCCTGCGCCGCCAGGTCTCCAGCCCGGCCGTGGAGCCACACCGCCAGCGCCGCCGCGTCCTGCTCTTTCTGCGCCGCCAGCGCCCCCATCAGCCCCGCCAGGGCGTCTCCGCTGCCCCCTTTGGCCATGCCGGGGTTCCCGGTGGGGTTGATGGCGCACACGCCGGACCAGGCGGCGGTGATGGTGCGGTGGCCCTTCAGCACCAAAACGCAGCGGTGGGCCCGGGCAAAGGCGCGGGCCGCCCCCAGCCGGTCCCGGACGGGCGCTTCACAGCCGGACAGCCGGGCAAACTCCCCGTCGTGGGGGGTGAGAATGGCCGGTCCCTCCCGCTCGTCCAATACATTGATATGCCGGGAAATAATATTTAGACCGTCCGCGTCCAGAATCACCGGGCAGGCAAGCTCCCTCACCAGCTTGAGCACCAGCCGCTGCGCCCGCTCCCCCTGGCCCAGGCCGGGACCAATCACGGCGGCGGTGCAGCCCTTGGCCTTTTCCAGAACGACCTCGTCGTCCGACCCCCAGGGCCACACCATGGCCTCGTCGCAGCATTTTGCCGCCGCAATGGGGTATATCTCCTCCGGCACGGCCAGCGTCACCAGCCCCGCGCCTCCCCGAACGGCGGCTTTGGCGGCCAGACAGGCCGCTCCAACGCACCCCCGGCTCCCGGCCAGGAGGAACAGCCGGCCAAAGTCCCCTTTGTGGGCGTCAATCCGCCGGCGGGGCAGGCAGAGCATCTCCCGCTCCACCAGCACGGCTTCGCAGCCCCTCTCCGGGTACAGCTCGTCCGGTATGCCAATATCCGCAATCACAATCCTTCCGCTGTGGGCCGCGCCCTGGCCCACAAACAGCCCCGGCTTGCCCCGGGAGAAGGTGACGGTGATGTCCGCCCGCACCGCCATGCCCATCACGTCCCCGGTGTCGGCGTGGATGCCGCTGGGCACGTCCGCCGACACCACCCAGCCCGAGGCCGCCATCCGCCGCACCGCCGTTTCGGCATCCGGGCGCAGGTCGCTGTTGAGCCCCACGCCGAACAGAGCGTCGATGGCCACATCGTAGCCGATATACCGCCCCCGGTCCTCCGGGTTGAAATCCTCCAGCACGCCCCCGGCCTCCACCAGCCGGCGCTCCATCTCCAGGCAGTCGTCGGTCATCTTCTCCCGACTGCCCACCAGCACGCACCGCACCCGCCAGCCCGCCTCCAGCAGCATCCGGGCGGCGGCCACCCCATCCCCGCCGTTGTTGCCCGGACCGCAGAAGGCGATGGCCGAGCGCTGGCGCAGCGCCCAGAACTCCGCCTGCTCCTCCCGCGTGGGCATATGGGCGCCGTCGGCGGTAAACCAGGCGGTGGGTCCGTCCCGGAAGCCGGGGCCGGGTATGGGCAGGGCGCGTATCTCCTCCACCAGCGCCCGGGCGGCGTTTTCCATCAGCTGAACGGACGAGACGCCCCGCTCCTCAATGGCCCGGCGGTCAATCTCCCTCATCTGCGCGGCGGTATACAGCTCCATCACGTCGGCCCCCTTTCATTTTCTCAACATTATACCGTTTTCCCCCCTGCATTTCAACCATATTATGCTGAGATAGAGATTCCCCCCGCCTCCGGCGGGGAGAATCCAATAAATCAGCGTTTTCCCCCTTGCATTTCAACCTTTAATATGATATAAAAGAAAAAGCGAAATGCGAAGAACGGGAAAATAGCGGGTTTGCGTATCCAAGAGAGGGGCGGTCACCGGCTGAAAGCCGCCCCGGTATGTGCCGCTTGTTCGCCCGGGAGCGGCCCGTGAGAGCGGGACGGTTTGCGGCCCGCCGTTACCGGGTCCAGGAGTGCGCATATCACAATGCGAATGCGGGTGGTACCGCGGAAGGCTTGCCTTTCGTCCCCAAGTTGCGGGGAGGAGGGGCATTTTTATTTTTAAAGGAGGGACTCAATGCGCAGCGAACAGCTCAACCTGAAATGGGGCCGCTTTCCGGCCCTGCTGCTGGCGGGCGTCGTCAACGCCCTGGGCGTGACCATCTTTCTCTATCCCGTCAACCTGTACGACAGCGGCGTGTCCGGCACATCCATGCTGCTGGCCCAGCTCACCCATGAGCGGGTGCCCCTGTCTCTGTTTTTGGTGCTGCTCAACGTCCCGCTGTTTTTGTTCGGGTTGAAGCGGCAGGGAAAGGAGTTCACCGTCTACTCCCTGTTTGCCGTGGCGGTATACTCGGTGAGCGCCTGGCTCATCACCGACGTGCTGCCCATCGACGTGGCCATTGCCTCCCCTCTGGCGGGGCAGGACCTGCTGCTGTGCGCCCTGTTTGGCGGCATCATCTCCGGGCTGGGCAGCGGCCTGACCATCCGCCTGGGGGGCGCCATCGACGGGGTGGAGGTCATGGCGGTCATCTTCGCCAAGCGCCTGGGGCTGACGGTGGGCACCTTCGTGATGATTTATAACGTGGCGCTGTACATCGTGTGCGGCGCGGCCCTGAGCAGCTGGATTCTGCCGCTGTACTCCATCGTCACCTATGCCGCCGCCCTGAAGACGGTGGACTTTGTGGTGGAGGGCATCGACCGCTCCAAGGCGGCCACCATCGTCACCAGCCAGCCCAAAAAGGTGTGCGACGCCCTGTCCCAGCATTTCGGCAGCGGCGTGACCTGGATGGAGGCCTGGGGCGGCTTCTCCCGCACCCGCAAGGCCATGGTCTATTTTGTGGTCAACCGCTTTCAAATCAGCCAGATGCGGGACATCGTCCACGAGGCCGACCCCTCCGCCTACATCACCATCAGCGACGTGGCCGATGTGTTCAAGGTCAACCAGGACCTGTGAGCGGGCCGCAATCAGGAGAACACCATGGAAGAACAGGTAAAAAAACCTTTTGCCGGCGCACTTTTGCTGCGGGACTATCAGCCGGCCGACTGGCCCCGGCTGATGGCCATCCACGACGCCGCCCGGCGGGAGGAGCTGCAGCTGGCGGGACTGGAGGAGGCGTTTCTGCCCCTGTCCGTGGCCGCAGAGCGGGAAGGGCTGTTTGAGTACACCCTTCGAGTAGCCGAGCTGGAGGGGGAGGCGGCGGGCTTTGCCGCCTTTACTCAGGATGAGCTGGCCTGGCTCTACGTGGACCCGGCTCTGTCCCGCCGGGGCGTGGGCCACGCCTTGGTGGAGGACGCGCTATCGCGCATGGGGCGGCCCGTGTCCATCGAGGTGCTCTCGGGCAATGAGCCCGCCCTGGCCCTCTACCACCGCTGCGGCTTTCGGGAGGTGGAGACCGCCGCCGGCCGGATGCCGGGGAACGAGGAATTTTCCGTCGTCTGCCATATCCTGCGCCTGGACTGACGACAACACTTGAAAAGGAGATAAAGGATATATGAAAGAACAGTTAGCAAAAATTCGTGCCGAAGCGCTCTCCGCCTTTGACAGCGTGAAGGACGCCGCCGCCCTGGACGAGCTGCGGGTGAAGTACCTGGGCAAGAAGGGCGAGCTGACGGCGGTCTTGAAGCAGATGGGCCGGCTGTCCGCCGAGGAGCGCCCGGCCATGGGCGCGCTGGCCAACGAGGTGCGCGCCGCGCTGGAGGACGCGCTGGACAGCGCCTCGCAAAAAATGGAGCAGGCCGCCCTGGAGCTCAAGCTCAAAGCGGAGACGGTGGACGTGACCATCCCCGGCCGGCAGGTGCAGGTGGGCCGCCGCCACCCCATGAACACCGCCCTGGACGAGATGAAGGAGATTTTCATCGGCATGGGCTTCACCGTGCTGGACGGGCCCGAGATTGAGCTGGCCGAGCTGAACTTCGACCGGCTCAACGCCGAGGAGGGCCACCCCTCCCGGGACTGGTCGGACACCTTCTATTTCGACACGGACGAACGGGTCATGCTCAGAAGCCAGGCCTCCCCCAT
>CAQCFX010000059.1 GCA_948766235.1 uncultured Oscillospiraceae bacterium
CGGGGAGCAGCTGGCAAAGTGGCTGAAGGACAAGGGCCTGGAGCCGGAGGCCGTCCTCCTCACCCACAGGCACTTTGACCACATTATGGGCATTCCCGGCCTGCGGGCGGCGTGGCCCGAGCTGCCCATCTACTGCCACCCCGCCGACCTGGGCACCGGGGACACCGTCACCATGTTCGGGCAGTCCTATCCCACGGTGCGCTCCTTCGGAAACGTCACCCCCTGGAAGGAGGGGGACCGGATCACTGTGGCGGGGGTGGAGCTGGAGGTGCTGGAGACCCCGGGCCACACCTCCGGCTCGGTGACGCTGCGGGCGGGGAACACCCTGTTCACCGGGGACACCCTGTTTGCCGGATCCATGGGCCGCACCGACTTCGAGGGCGGGGACGGGCAGGCCATGATGGCCTCCCTGCGCCGTTTAGGCGAGCTGGAGGGGGACTATCAGGTCCTCCCCGGCCACGAGGGGCAGACCACCCTGGAGGTGGAGCGGCAGACCAACTACTGCCTGCGGGCCGCCATGGGACGCTGACATGAACATCTGGTTCGCGGAGCACAACTGGCCCTGGAACCCGGATCGCTACCGCTTTCCCACGGAGCAGATGCTGCTCACCCTGTTCCCCGGCGAAAAGCCGCAGTACCCGGAGACGCCCCCGGACATGGAGGGCGGTCAGGGCGTCCTCATCGGCCTGAGCCGTGGGAGGGCCAAGGCCAGCGTCAGCGTGCTGGTGAAGCGGGGGGGCCGGCTCCGGAACGGCGTGGCCAGCTTCCCGGCGGACAGGCTGGACGAGCCGGAGGAGCAGGTGTACCACACCGTCTCCCACGCGCTGAAGCGGGCCTTTTACCAGGCGGGGACGGCCCTGCTGGGCCACGACCTGCCCTGGGGTTCGCTGACGGGGGTGCGGCCCGTGAAGCTGCCCACCCGGGCCATGCTGGGGGGCAAAACGGCCAGACAGGCCCAGCGGGAGCTGGAGAAGGAGTACCACGTCTCCGCCCCCCGGGCCGCGCTGGCGGTGGAGTGCGCCAGGGCCGCGCTGTCTGTCAACAGCGGCCTGACCAGGGGCGGAATGGCCCTCTATTTAGGGGTGCCCTTCTGCCCTACCCGGTGCGCCTACTGCTCCTTTATCTCCGCCGACGTGAAGGGCTCCCTGGCCCTGGTGGAGCCTTACGTGGACGCCCTGTGCCGGGAAATTGAGCTGGCGGGCACGCTTTTGCGGGAGCGGGGGCTGGGCGTCTCCTGCGCCTACATGGGGGGCGGCACCCCCACCACCCTGAGCGCGGCCCAGCTCCACCGGGTTTTGTCCGCCGTGGAGGAATTTCTCCCCATGGAGGGCTGCGCCGAGTTCACCGTGGAGGCGGGCCGTCCGGACACCATCACGGCGGACAAGCTGGACGTTTTGAGGTTCCACAACATCCACAGAATTTCCATCAACCCCCAGACCATGGAGGATCACGTCCTCCAGGCCATGGGCCGGGCCCACACCGCCGCCCAGATCGGGGAGGCCATGGCCCTGGCGGGGGAGCGGTTCGGGGGGCTGGTGAACATGGACCTGATCGCGGGCCTGCCCGCGGACAGCTTAGAGGGCTTCGGGCGCACCCTGGAGCGGGTGCTTGCCATGGGGCCGGAGAACATCACCGTACACACCCTGTCGCTGAAAAAAGGCTCCCGGATGACGGAGCAGGGCGGCGGCCTGCCCGACCCGGCGTCCGTGGAGGCCATGCTGGCCCTGGCGTCGGAGCGGCTGCGGGGGGCGGGCTACGCCCCCTATTACCTCTACCGGCAGAAGTATATGTCCGGCTCCTTTGAAAACGTGGGCTGGGCCAAGCCGGGGACGGCCTGCGCCTACAACATCGTGATGATGGAGGAGCTGCAAAGCGTGCTCTCCCTGGGGGCGGGGGGGATCACCAAGCTGGTGGACCCGGATAAGAGGAAAATCGTCCGGCTGAACAACCCCAAGTACGCCAAAGAGTACCTGGACCGCTGGGAGGACGTGGCGGCGGACAAGCGGGCCGCGGCGGACTTCCAGGCGGGATTGTCCCGGTGACGGACACAGCCCCGGCATGGTATGCCGGGGCTGTTTTTTCCCCACGTTCCAAAAAAATCTGTAGGGGAGGGGCAAGCCCCTCCCCTACATCATCTGCATCGGAAAACTGACATAGGGGCGAGGGAAAACTCCCGCGCCCCGCGTCGTATGAATTATCCCGATGTGTGCGCCATCAGTGGCTCAGGCGGGCGCGGCCCTTCGCGCGGCGGCGGGCCAGAACCTTCCGACCGTTGGCGGTAGCCATGCGCTTGCGGAAGCCGTGGACCTTGGAGCGCTGGCGCTTCTTGGGCTGATAGGTACGAACCATGCGGGAACACCTCCTGTATAATGTGGCGAAACGCCCTGGGGCGCCGCCCTCCACAACGCCCCAGGGGGCGCGGTTGGCAGAATATCGCAGAATCGCGTAACAAAGATTATAACGTGCTTTTCCGGCTGTGTCAACATTATTTTTCAAAAAAGTCAAGGAAAAGGCCTTGACAATCGAAGGACTGATTGATATACTACTGTAGCCGCTTGGACTGGGTATAAGAAGCGCGGAGAAGCGACTGAACGTCTTGGCCGCTTCGCAGCGTGACAACAAGTGGGGACCATCCCCCGCCCCCGACAGCGAGCCCGTAATAAAGGAAAGGAGTGCAGCTATGCACGCAATCATCGAGACCGGCGGCAAGCAGTATAAGGTGGCCGAGGGCGACACCCTCTACATCGAGAAGCTGAACGTGGAAGCCGGCGAATCCGTCACCTTCGACAAGGTTCTGGCCGTTTTGAACGGCGACAGCGCCAAGTTCGGCGCCCCCACCGTGGACGGCGCCTCCGTCACCGCCAACGTGGTGAAAAACGGCAAGGGCAAAAAGGTGCTGGTGTTCAAGTACAAGCCCAAGAAGAATTACCGCCGCCGTCAGGGCCATCGTCAGCCCTACACCAAGGTGGAGATCACCAAGGTCAACGCCTGAGGAATCCGGCGATGACCACCGTAACCTTCCACAGCGCCGAGGGCCGCTTGGACGGCTTCGTGGTGGAGGGCCACAGCGGGTACGCCGAGGCGGGCAGCGACATTGTGTGCGCCGCCATCTCCGCCGCCGTGGGCCTGACCGAATGCACCATCAATGAGGTGATGGGTCTGGGCGCGGCGGTAAAGGCCAAGGAGAAAAGCGCCCGCATCTCCCTCAAGCTCCCCCCCAACCTAAACGAGGCGAGCGACAGCCTCTGTCAGGCCCTGCTCACGGGGCTGCTGGTCTATCTCCAGGCCATGGGGGAGGAATATCCCGATAATCTCACCGTCCTATTACAGGATGATGATGAGGATTAACCTTTAACAGAAAGGACGGAAACGACTATGCTGAAGCTTAATATCCAGTTTTTCGCCCATAAAAAGGGCGGCGGCTCCACTAAGAACGGCCGCGACTCCAACGCCAAGCGCCTGGGCGTGAAGCGGGGCGACGGCCAGTTCGTGCTGGCGGGCAACATCCTGGTGCGCCAGCGCGGCACCCACATCCACCCCGGCGTCAACGTGGGCAAGGGCAGCGACGACACCCTGTTTGCCCTGAAGGACGGCAAGGTGAAGTTCGAGCGCCTGGGCAAGGACCGCAAGCAGGTTTCTATCGTAGAAATCGCGCAGTAAATCGAAAGGCCGCAAACGGTTCCCGTTTGCGGCTTTTTTCATGAGAAGGGCGCAGAGCAGGCCAGCGAGCGCCCTGACCTGCTCGCAGCCTGACAAGAAGGAGGTCAAGCAATGGACGCATTTTTGGAGGCCCTGACCGCCGGGGAAAATAAAATCCCCCCGGAGTTCGACTGGTTCGCCCCCCTGCTGGGGGACTGGGACTTTACCTACACCGACGGTCTGGGCGGGGGCCGCACGGTCCAGGGGGAGTGGCTGTTCCGCCGCGCCCTCAACGGGGCGGGGATTGAGGACTTGTTCATCTGCCCCTCCCGAGCCACTATGAGGGACAACCCCCAGCCCGACGGGGAATACGGCGCGGCCATCCGGATGTTTAACGCCAAAGAGGGCCGCTACGACATGGCCTACTGCTGTGAGGGCCATGTGCGCCTGCTCACCTTTGTGAAGGAGGGGGAGAGGCTGGTGGGTACGCCGGTTGATAACCCCGCCGGGAAATGGGTATTCTCTGAGATAGGAGAGGACACGTTCCACTGGCAGAACTTCACCGTGCTGGAGGACGGCGCGTGGCGGGTGAACAGCCACGTGTACGCCCGGCGCAGAGGAAAGACCTGATGGGATTTGCCTTTCAAGACCGCTTCAATCGAATTGACGGCGGGGATATTGCACTGCAAATTCGAGAGCGGGCGGAGAGCGGCAGGGTGACGCTCCCCTACTACTATTACGATATTCTGGCGCACGGCGTCCCTGTGGGGAAAATCAGCATCCGTATTGGGGACAATTTCCACACTTACTACAACGGCCACATCGGCTATGAGGTGGACCCGGAGTTCCGCGGGCACGGCTATGCCCGCCGGGCCTGCGCGCTGGTGCTGGATGTGGCCCGGTTTCACGGGATGACCCGGCTCTATATCACCTGCGCGGAGGACAACGCCCCCTCCTGGCGTACCATCGAGGGGCTGGGCGGAAAACTGCTGGAGGTCTGCGAGATGCCCAGGGAGTACTTCGCCTGGTACGAGGGGATTCCCAGGCACCGCATGTATCAACTGGATTTATAAAGGAGGGCCCTATGGCCAATCAATTCATCGACACCGCCCGCATCACCGTCCGGGCGGGCACCGGCGGCGGCGGCGCGGTGGCCTTTCACCGGGAGAAGTACGTGGCCGCCCCGACGGCGGGGACGGCGGGCGCGGCGGGGACATCATCCTGCGGGTGGACCCCCATATGTCCACGCTGATGGACTTTCGCTACAAGCGCAAATACGTGGCCGAGGACGGCAAGGACGGCCAGGGCAAGCGCTGCTCCGGCAAGGACGGCAATGACCTCATAATCCGCGTACCCCGGGGCACGGTGGTGCGGGATTTGGAGACCAGGGAGATTATCTGCGATATGTCCGATGAGAAGGACTTCGTGCTGGCCCGGGGCGGCAACGGCGGCTGGGGCAACCAGCACTTTGCCACCCCCACCCGGCAGGTGCCCCGGTTTGCCAAGGCAGGCCTGCCGGGGCAGTACCGGGAGGTTCTCTTGGAGCTGAAGCTGCTGGCGGACGTGGGGCTGGTGGGCTTTCCCAACGTGGGCAAGTCCACCCTGCTCAGCGTGGTCACCCGCGCCCAGCCCAAGATTGCCAACTACCACTTCACCACCCTCTCTCCCAACCTGGGCGTGGTACCCGTGGACGACGGGCAGTCCTTCGTGCTGGCCGACATCCCCGGCATCATCGAGGGGGCGGCGGAGGGCGCGGGGCTGGGCCACGACTTTCTGCGCCACGTGGACCGCTGCCGCCTGCTGATTCACGTGGTAGACGTGTCAGGCAGCGAGGGCCGGGACCCGGTGGCCGATTTCGACGCCATCTGCCAGGAGCTTCAGCGCTGGTCGCCGGAGCTGGCCGCGCGGCGGATGCTGGTGGCGGCCAACAAGGTGGACATTATGGAGGACCGGTCGCTGCTGGACAAGCTGCGCCAGCACGTGGAGGCCAAGGGCTGCCCCCTGTTCGAGCTGTCCGCCGCCGCCCACCAGGGGACCCGGGAGCTGATGTACGCCGCCGCCCGGGAGCTGTCCACCCTGCCCCCCGTGATTGTGTACGAGCCCACCTATGTGGAGCGGCCCCCCGAGGTGGACACCTCCGAGGCGCTGGAGATTCAGCGCAGCGAGGACGGCGTCTGGCTGGTGGACGGGCCGTGGCTGCGCCAGCTCATGGCCAACGTGAACTTCGGCGACTACGAGAGCCGCAACTGGTTCGAGCGCCGTCTGCGGGACGCGGGGGTGTACCAGCAGCTGGAGGACATGGGCATTGAGGACGGAGATATCATCTGCCTCTATAATCTGGAGTTTGAGTACCAGCGCTGAGCCGTCGCGAGCAGAGCGGATGGACTGGAGCGAGGGCAAAAGCCCAAGGAGGGCCAAAGGCCCGAATGGGTTTTGCCCGAGTCGGAAGGAAACCGCGCGTCGCGAGCAGGCGAAGCGTGACGACAGCGCTGAGCCGTCGCGAGCAGCTGTTTGCGGAGCGTGACAATGAAAAGGGGGCCTGTCCACGTGGACAGGCCCTTTAGCGTCCTATTCGTTTTGGTCCCTCCTGCTCCAAAACGGCAGGGCGAACAGCAGCGCCGCTGCGGCGACGACGCCCGCCAGCATGATAAATTCAAACCAGGAGAAGGAGGATTCAAAGGCCCGGACCAGCCGCAGCCAGGGGAGGGGGGTAATGGCCTGCAAAATGGCGGCGATGACGGCAAACCGCGCCCTCCCGGAGCGGATGGACAGGGGCAGGAGGATGAGCGCCCCCAGCAGGCCCATAAAATAGAGGCCCAGAACCACCAGCATAAACAGGACGAAAAACCCGCCGAAGGACAGGCCGTCGGCCAGGTCGCAGATGAAATAGGTGGTGCAGCACAGAGCCGCCGTCACCAGGGCCAGGTCCGCCCAGAGAAATACAGTCCGGCGGTTTAAATGCAATCCTTCCATACTGCCCTCCCATATCGCGGCCGCGTGTCTGCGGTTTTTAAAGCGTCAGCCGGTGGCAGATAAACGTCCCCACCAAGCGAAAGCCCAGCGATTGTAATACTTCCCCTTCGGGACAGCCCTCGTCCACAAAGAAGGTGAGCCACCTTGTCCCCTTCCCCTTCAGGCAGTTCAGCGCGGCGGTGAGCAGGGCCCGGAAGGGCTCCCCGTGGTGTTTTCGGTCCGCAAACTCCAGGGCGAAAATCTCCTCGTGGGGGTCGCCGTCCAGGGTCATCAGCACCTCCCCGGCGGCCTCCCCCTCCCCGGTGACGAAGATGGCCCACCGGTCCAGGGCGGCCCGCACCCGCTCACAATTCCAGAACATATCCCCCTGGATTTGGCGGTGGATGGCGGCAAACTCCTCAAAATTCTCCGCCGTGATCCGCTTCACCCCAGAGGGCTCCGGCAGGGGCTGATACCCGTCCAGGTTGAGCAGGAAGTTCCATGACCGCTCGTTGCAGGGGATTCCCTGCCCGTCCAGCCAGCCCGTGGCCTCCACATTCTCCGCCGGGAAGCCCAGATCCAGGGTGAATCCCGGCCACCGCTCCCGGCAGTAGTCCAGAAACTCCGCCAGGGCCGTCCCCGTGTCCCGCCGGATGCTGAAGATAAAGGTGTGGAGGTAGTGCTCCTCCTCCGGATGCTCAAAGGCGATGAGGCCCTCCACCTCCCCGTCCTCCACAAACAGGAGGATGTCCTCGCCGGGGCGTTCCAGGGCCTTCCGGGCGCGGGACACAAAGTCCTCCCGGGTTTTCATCCCGTCGTAGTAGACGGGGTAGCCCGACCGGGCGGGGTCCAGAGCCAGCTCGTAGGCGAAGTCCATACAGCGGTCAAATTCCGTTTCCTGTAGTAATCTTAACATGACAAACGCTCCTTTTCTTGTTCCGTTTGATATTGGTCGTTCAGCCGGGCCTCCAGCTTGGAATACACAATTTTTTGGCTGGAATACAGGGAGAACCGCCCGCTGAGGAGGAAGGCCAGGGCGCAGG
>CAQCFX010000060.1:0-1257 GCA_948766235.1 uncultured Oscillospiraceae bacterium
GGGCGGCGGTGGGGTCGTCCACCCGCCCGGCCAGGGCGGAGAGCACCTGGCCGGGGGAGAGGGCCACGGAGCCGGCCAGCAGGCTGAGCGCCGCCGCGGCCAGGGTCAGGGTGGCGAGAGAAGCCCAAAAGGCCGGTCTACTGCGCCGGGTAGAGGATATCGGCGAGCTGCTCATAGGCTTCCCCCCATCGTTCGTTTGGCTTGAGATTGTAAAGCATTGGGTCCATGATATGGAAGCGCCCTTCCTGCACGGCGCTCAGCGACGCCCAGGCGGGATTGCTCAGCAGCGCGGCGTCCAGCGTCCGCTGGGCGTCTGTGGGGTCGGAGCCCTGAAGCACCACGAAAATGTGCTCCGGGTCCGCGCGCAGAATGGCCTCCAGGCTCAGCTGCTCCAACAAAGCCTCCTCCCGGTCGGCGATGTTTTCACAGTCCAGATTGGAGAGCATTTCCCCCAGCACGGAGCCCTGGCTGTTTTTCACCTTGCAGCTGCTGCCCGTGGCCCGGATGTAGAGCACGCTGGGGCGGGAGCCGTCCGCCCGGGACAAAGCGGTGTCCACCTGAGCGCGGATATCGTCGCCATAGGTTTTGTAATTTTCCCCGCAGCCCGTAATCTGGGTGCACAGTTTGAGCATACGCAGATAGTCCTCAAAGCTGTTGACCGAAAAATATGCCGCGGTCAGCCCCATTTCCTCAAAGGCGTGCGCCAGCTCCACTGTTCCGTCGGAGCCGCAGCTGGCCAGAATCAGGTCCGGCCGGCAGGCGATGAGGGTCTCTAAATTCAGCTGCTTGGCGCCGCCCAGGTTGACCACATCCTCCCCCAGGGGCAGGTCGAAGTAGAGCCAGGTGGAGTCGGTGGCGGCCACAATGCTTTCCGCGCCGCCGGCCAGATACCAGATATCCGCAAAGCTGGCCGTCAGGCAGGCCACCCGCTGGGGGCGGTCCACCGTCACAGAGCGGCCCAGGTCGTCGGTAAAGGTGACGGCGCCGTCGGGCGCGGCCTGTGAGGGCAGGGGGGAGGGGGCACAGGCGCACAGGAGCAGGCAGAGCGCCAGAAGGGCGGGAAGCGCTTTTTTCATAAACAATTCTCCTAACAAACAAAAACAAAGAAATTGCCGGCAGCGGAAGAAGGGCGCAAAATCTCCATCCCAATTAAAGAGGAAAGAGAAATCGTTTCAAAGCCCTTGCATCGCTCTGTGCGATCCGGCAGATTTTCTTTGCCAGATTATTGTAACAGCTAAGCCGGGGTTTGTCAACGGC
>CAQCFX010000060.1:1291-1511 GCA_948766235.1 uncultured Oscillospiraceae bacterium
TTCAGGGGAAGGCGATATTTCAAGTTGATTTTGCGGTATCTGATATGCTATACTAAAATAAATAGAAAAAATTTGTGTCAGAAGGAGCAAAATGTATGAATATTGTGGTCATTGGCGGCGTCGCCGCCGGAACCAAGGCCGCGGCCAAGCTGCTCCGGCAGGACCGCGGGGCAAAGGTCACCGTCTACACCAAGAGCAGGGACATCTCCTACGCCGGCTG
>CAQCFX010000060.1:1521-7289 GCA_948766235.1 uncultured Oscillospiraceae bacterium
TTCCCTATTACGTGGGGGGAAGCATTGAGAGCCGGGAGGAGCTGATTGTCAACACGCCGGCCAAGTACACCGGCTTGACCGGCGTGGCGGTGAAAACCGAGATGGAGGCGGTGGGGGTGGACCCGGCGGCCAAAACCGTCTCCTTCGCCAATGGCGAGCGCGTTTCCTACGACAAGCTGGTGATTGCCACCGGCGCGGTTCCTTTTGTGCCGGACGTGCCCGGCGCGGGCCTTCCCGGGGTGTTCACCATGCGTACGCCGGACGACGCCATTGGCCTGAGAGAGTATGTGGATGAAAATAAATGCCGCAGCGCCGTGGTGGTGGGCGGCGGGTTTATCGGCTTGGAGATTGCGGAAAATCTGCTCTCCCGCGGCCTGAGGGTGACGGTAGCGGATCTGGCCAATCAGGTTCTGCCCAACCTGTTTGACGTGGAGATGGCCGATTATATCCGCCGCCATCTTCAGAGCAAGGGCATCCGGGTTGCCACCGGGGCGGGACTGGAGGCGGTGCTGGGCGAGGAAAAGGCGGCCGGCATCCGCACCAGCGTGGGCGCTTTTGAGGGCGACGTGGTGGTGATGGCCATCGGCGTGCGCCCCGCCACCGGGTTTTTGGCCGGTTCCGGCCTGGAGATGAACCGGGGAGCCATTGTGGTGGACCAGCTCCAGCGTACCAACGTGGAGGACATTTACGCCGTGGGCGACTGCGCCCAGGTGTTTAACCGCCTCACCGGGCAGGGCCAGTGGTCCGCCATGGGCTCTACCGCCAATATCACCGGCCGGTGCTTGGCCAAAAACCTCACCGGGACCCCGGCCGCGTACGGCGGCTGCCTGGGCACCGGGGTGGTGAAGCTGACGGACGAGCTGAACGCGGGGCGCACCGGCCTGACCGAAGCCCAGGCCAGGCAGGCGGGGATGGATGTAATCACCGCCACCTGCGTCACGGACGATAAGGCCCACTATTATCCCGGCGCGGCCGCCTTTGTCACCAAGCTCATTGCCGACCGGGCCAGCCACAGGCTGCTGGGCATCCAGGTGCTGGGTGCGGGCAGCGTGGATAAGATGGTGGACATCGCCGTCACCGGCATAGCCATGGGCGCGAAGGCGGAGGACTTCGATACCCTGGACTATTCCTACGCGCCCCCCTTCTCCACCGCCATCCACCCCTTTGTCCAGGCGTGCTATATTCTGGAAAACAAGCTGAGCGGCGCGTACGAGAGCGTCACTCCCGCCCAGTACGCCGCAGGCGAGGCCGGAGACTGCAAGGTCATCGACGTCAGCCCCGCGCCCGCCATTCCCGGCGCGAAGTGGGTTGACCTGGCCAAGGTGACGGGACCTGTGGAGGGCCTGGAAAAGGATGAGAAGCTGCTGCTGGTGTGCGCGAGGGGCAAGCGCGCCTATTTCCTCCAAAACCGGCTGAAGGCATACGGGTACACCAACACCCGGGCGCTGGAGGGCGGGCTGTTCGTCAACCGGGTGAAGGTGCGCTTTGACGGCGGCGCTCTGCCCCCCGAGGAAATCAAGCGGGTGAAGGGACTGGGCTGCTTGCAGGACAAGCGCTATCCCGATGTGTTTAACGTGCGCGTGATTACCCGAAACGGCAAGATTACCGCCGAGGAGCACCGGGCCATCGCGGAGGCCTCCGAGCGCTTCGGCTCCGGTGCGGTCACCATGACCACCCGTCTGACGCTGGAAATTCAGGGCGTGAAATATGACAACATTCAGCCTCTGATTGACTTTTTGAACCAGCACGGCCTGGCTACCGGCGGCACCGGCTCTTTGGTGCGTCCCGTGGTGTCGTGTAAGGGCACCACCTGCCAGTACGGACTGTGCGACACCTTTGATTTGGCGGAGAAGATTCACCAGCGGTTCTATGTGGGCTACCACGGCGTTACCCTTCCCCATAAGTTTAAGATTGCCGTGGGGGGCTGTCCCAACAACTGCGTCAAGCCCGACCTGAACGACCTGGGCATCATCGGCCAGCGGGTTCCCATGGTGGACTTTGCCAAGTGCCGCGGCTGTAAGAAGTGCCAGGTGGAGCTGGGCTGCCCTGTCAAGGTGGCTAAGCTGGCGGACGGCAAAATCCAGATTGACCCCAGCGAGTGCAACAACTGCGGCCGGTGTAAGGGCCGGTGCCCCTTCGGCGCGCTGGAGGAGTATAGGGAAGGCTTCAAGGTATGCATTGGCGGGCGCTGGGGCAAGAAAACCGCCCACGGCAGGGCGCTGAGCAAAATCTTTACCTCCGAGGAGGAGGTTATGGACGTGGTGGAGAAGGCTATCCTGCTGTTCCGGGACGAGGGCGTGTCCGGCGAGCGCTTCGCGGATACCGTCAGCCGCTTGGGGTTTGAGTACGTCAACGAGAAGCTGGTGAACGGCAGCGTGGACAAGGCCGCGATTTTGAACAAGACCGTTCAGGGCGGCGCCACCTGTTAAGGCAGGGCTGTTATCGACCAAATTAAGCAGAGTGCTGTAAGAACGCCTTGGACCGTTCTCTTGCGGAGGACAGTCCAAGGCGTTTCTGAATTCATCGCAAGCTGTAAAAAAGCGTTGCGCCGGTATTGCCCCGCTGCCTCCTTCCACGAGTGCCAAGGAGGCAGATGATGAAAGCATTAAAAAGAGCTTTGATGTTTTTGGAAAGACTTCTTTCCAACGTAGGTGAACCGTTCATGATTGTGCTCAAAGCCCTTCAGAAGCTGCTACGCGGCGCTGGTGCTGCTGGTTCAAATGTTCTTTTCGCCACTGGCTGTACTGTGCGTCGTTCCGCCTGCGGTGGCCGTCCTCTACGCTGGGGGCGCGTTGGGGCTGAATCAGCTATTCAAGCGCAGGGAGTCCAATTTGTGCACGGATGATCACCGAAAAAAGCCCGGGAAACGGCGCTTTGCACGCTCATCTCCTGTCTCGCGTTTGTGGGATGTGGGCTTCTGGCGTGCCAGGTGGCCGCCTATTCGCCCAACATTGCCGCGCAGCTGTATGTTTCAGCGGTGGAGCAGGCTGTCTGCGTGGGAATATCCATGGGGGTCAATAGCTTGCTGCTGGCGGTGTTGGTTCACTATCTGCTGGTTCTTCGAATGCACCCCTGGTTCTTCGAATGCACCCCAACGATGACGATAACCCCAGCAGGGAGCTGCTGAGGCTTCGAAAGGAGTTGCGGGTGCCGCATTGTATCTGACGTTAAATAACAGGAGCCTGACAAGCGGACCCGGCCTCCTCTGGAGGCCGGGTCCCTTTTTATCTCAGCAGTCCCTGGATCAGAATCGCCAGGATGAGCACAGGCAGCACGAATTGGAAGTAGGGCTTCAGCGCCCGGGGCATTTTCAAACCCTTGCCGCTGTTGGCCTCCTCCAGGTATTGCTCAAAGCCCCAGCCCCATTTGGTGACGCAGAACAGCAGGTATACCAGGGAGCCCAGGGGGAGGAGCAGGTTGGACACCAAAAAGTCCTCAATGTCCAGCACCTGGCCCACTGCGCCGTTGGGCAGAGTGGCTTCAAAATGCCACAGGTTGTAGCCCAGCACGCAGGGCAGGCTGGCGATAAGTACGAACGCCCCGTTTACCAGCGCGGCCTTCTTCCGGCTCCAGCCGAAGTTGTCAATGCAGCCGGCCAGCAGGTTCTCAAACACCGCAATCACCGTGGAGAAGCTGGCAAAGGACATGAACAGGAAGAACAGGGACCCCCAAAGCCGGCCCCCGGCCATGCCGGTGAACACCTTGGGGAGCGTGACGAAGATGAGGGACGGCCCCGCGTCCGGCGTCACCCCGAAAGAGAAGCAGGCGGGGAAGATGATAAGGCCGCTCATCAGGGCCACAAAGGTGTCCAATCCGCAGATGCGGGCGGCCTCCCCGGCCAGGGTGTTGTCCCGGCTCATGTAGCTGCCGAAGATCTCCATGGCGGCGATGCCCAGGCTCAGGGTGAAAAAGGCCTGGTTCATGGCGGCGGTGATGACCTTGCCCAGCCCCTGCTCCACCGCCCGGCCAAAGTCGGGCAGGAGGTAGAAGCGAACGCCCTGCCCCGCGCCGGGGAGGGTGAGGCTGTGGGCCGCCAGAACCACAATCAGGCCCAGCAGACCCAGCATCATCCATTTAGTGACGCGCTCCAGCCCGCCCTGAAGGCCCAGGGAGCACACCAGGAAGCCCGCCAGCACCGTCACCGCCATCCAGACCGTCATCTCGGTTGGATTGGACAGCATGGCGGAGAACATCCCGTCCGTCGCCTGGTTGGTGAGATTGGCGAAGGCCCCGCCGGCGAATTTGAAGAAATAGCCCAGCATCCAGCCGGACACGGTGGTGTAGTACATCATCAGCAGGTAGCACCCGGCCATGCAGAACCAGCCGTGGATGTGCCACTTGGAGCCCGCCGGCTCCAGGGCCTTGTAGCCCAGCACGGCGCTTTTTCGGCTGGCTCGGCCCACGGCCAGCTCCATGGTGAGCACGGGTACCCCCATGACCACCAAAAACAGCAGATAGAACAGTACGAACACGCCGCCGCCGTTCTCCCCGGCGACATAGGGGAATTTCCATACGTTGCCGATGCCGATGGCGCACCCGGCGCTCACCAGCAGGAAGCCCAGCCGTGAGCGGAAGTTTTCTCGTTTCATCGTCTCTTTCCTCTCCGTAAAATGGCGTTGTGGCATAATGTGGGAACTGCCCGGTTAAAGGTTGGCGAACACGTCCATCTGCTTTTGAAGCTCACCCACGATTTCCTGATTGGTGTCCATGCGTGTGGTGATGCCCGCCATATCGTCCACCAGGACCCGGGTGCTGCCGGCGGCGCCGGAGATGCCGGAGGCGGCGCCGTCAATGGCGCCGGAAATACTGGTGATAGAGGCGGCAATTTGGTCCATGGCGGTTTTCAGCCGCTCGGTTCGGTCGTTAAACTCCTCCATGGCGTGCCCGATATAGTCCGAGTCCTCCCGGTATTGCTGCCCGGTCTGGACGGACTGCTCCAACAGGTCGGCAATGACTTGGCTGAGGTAGGCGGCCAGGTCCCGGGCGCTGTCGGACAGGTAGCTGACCGCGCCGGTGACGGCGGTGCTGACCCGCTGAATATGGTTGGCGGTTTCGGCGCAGGAGTTGGCAAGCTGATGGACCTCCTGAGCCACCACGGAAAAACCGGCGCCCGCCGCCCCGGCCCGGGCGGCCTCAATAGAGGCGTTGACGGCGATGAGATTGGTAGAGGAGGAGATGCTGAGAATGTCCTGGGTCAGGGCGCTGATTTGTTCCACGCTGCGGCTTTGCTCGATGGCCTGGTCCAGCATGGCCATGATATCTGCGGTCTTGGCCTGAACGCTCTGGGTTTTTTGATGGGCGGAGCGCTCCAGCTCCTCGGCCCGCTCCCGCATTTCCGTGGAGTAGGCGGTGATGGCGGAGCATTCCTCCGCCATGCTCTGGGCATCCGCCTGGGTGCCGGCGGCGCTGTGGGTGATGGCGGAGGCGCTGCCTGCGATTTCCTCCAGGGCGGCGGAGAGCTGCTGAGTGAGGGCGGAGAGATTTCGGACGCTGCCGTTGGACGTCTGGGTCCGCTGGCGCACCTCTCCCACCACGCCGCTGATGCGCTCGGAGCTGTCCTGAAGGGTGCCCATCACGTCGTGAATGGGAGTGAGCACATATTTTCGGATGATTCGGAAGGCGGCGGCCACCAGGAAAATGCCCACAATCAGGGTAACGGCGCTGGTGACCAGGGAGATGACATACACCAGGGTGAGCTTTCCCCGGGCCGCCTCCGCCTGGGCGCTGACTGAGGCGGAGAGAGCGTCAAGGTCGGACTCCGCCGCGCT
>CAQCFX010000061.1 GCA_948766235.1 uncultured Oscillospiraceae bacterium
GCACCAGCGAGCACTCCATGATCGGGAAGTTCATCGACCAGATCCTGCCCGAGGCCTCCCTGCCCCAGACGCTGACCTCCTACTCCCCCTGCTTCCGGAAGGAGAAGGGCTCCCACGGCATCGAGGAGCGGGGCGTGTACCGCATCCACCAGTTCGAGAAGCAGGAGATGATTGTGGTGTGCCGCCCCGAGGAGTCCATGGACTGGTATGAAAAGATGTGGCGGTACAGCGTGGAGCTGTTCCGCTCCCTGGACATCCCCGTGCGCCAGCTGGAGTGCTGCTCCGGCGACCTGGCCGACCTGAAGGTGAAATCCTGCGACATCGAGGCCTGGTCCCCCCGGCAGCAGAAGTATTTCGAGGTGTGCTCCTGCTCCAACCTGGGCGACGCCCAGGCCCGCCGCCTGAAAATGCGTGTGCGGGGAGAGAGCGGCACCTATCTGCCCCACACGCTGAACAACACCGTGGTGGCGCCCCCCCGGATGCTCATTGCCCTGCTGGAGAACAATTTGCAGGCCGACGGCAGCGTGAAAATTCCCCAGGCGCTGTGGCCCTATATGGGCGGGACGAAGGTGCTCACTCCGAAGCACTGAGCCGTCGTGACGTTTCACGTGAAACGCGAAGCGCGAGGGCAGACACATAGCCCCGGATGGACCGGAGCGAGGGGCAAAACCCAGGCGGGCACAGCCCGCCGGATTTGCCCCGAGTCGGAAGGAAGCCGGGGCGTATAATGTGTCCAGCCCGAGCGTGACAACGCCGTCGCAAGCTCCTCCTTTCCCCACGAAACCCGCTTATCAAATTATAAGGAGAGACTACCATGAAAAAGTTCTGGAAAGCCCTCGGCATCGCCGCCCTGGCCGCCGTCGTCCCCGTCCGCATCCAAAAGGACGAGGAGAGCGGCAGGCAGACCTTCCAGTCCCTGCTGTGGAAGCTGGACGTAACCCCCAACCCGGACAGCTCCAGCACCGAAATCGGCCTTGACCTGATGGAAGGCGTGCTCACCGGCCCCATCTTCAACGCCGTCACCGCCAAGAAGGAGGCCGCCCTCTTTGCCGACGACGAGCCGGACGCCGCCGTGGTGGCGCAAATGGCCGCCGATGAGGCCCAGGCCGCGGCCGACGAGGCACAGATGGCCGCGGACGAAGCCCAGCTGCTGGCCGACGAGGCCCAGGCCGCCGCGGATGAGGCCGTGGAGGCCGACTTCGACCCGGAATTTTAATGGTGGGCTTCCATGAAGAAATTCTTGCAGGAATTCAAGGAATTTATTAACAAGGGCAACGTGCTGGGGCTGGCGGTGGGCGTGATTATCGGCGGAGCCTTTTCCACCATTACCACCTCCCTGACCAACGACATCATTATGCCCATCGTGTCCATCTTTCTGGGCGGGGTGGACTTCTCCGCCATGAGCGTGGCCCTGCCCACCTTTCACCCGGTGGCGGCGGACGCGCCCCCCAACACTCTGAACTACGGCAGCTTTCTCTCTGCCGTCATCAACTTCCTCATCCTGGCCCTGGTGGTGTTCTGCATCGTCAAGGCAGTGAACTGTGTGATGGGCGGCGCAAGAAAAAAAGAGGAGGCCGCCCCCCCTCCCCCGCCCGAGCCCTCGGCAGAGGAAAAGCTGCTGACGGAAATTCGCGATATTTTGAAGGAGAACAAAAATGACTAAAGCGAGCTACAATGAAAATCCGAATCAAAACGGGGTCCCCGCGCAGACCCAGCGAAGCGGTCTGCGTGGGGAGAGGAGCCGCAGCGGAATGAGCGAACCTTTCGGCGAAGCCGGAAGCGAGCGAGATGGAGCTTGCGGCGACGAGGGCTATACTCCCGCGTCCTTTGAAAAGCGCGCCGCCGCCTGGATGGGCATCGCCTATGCCCTCATGTTCCTCTTTGTGGTGGATTTCGCCATCTACACCGGCGGGCGGGAAATGCCCGGCACCTTTCCCCTGTTCCTGGTGCCGGTGTCCGTGGCCCTGGCCGTCGTCACCATTCGCCGCATGAAGCTGAAGACCTGCCCCGGCGGCTCCGCCGGCGGCGTGTTCGCCCTTACCCTGTGCGCCGCCGGCACCCTGTTCGGCCTGGCCCTGGGCGCGCCCGCCCTGCTGACCGCCTTTGGGCGCTGAGCCATGCGCGAGCTCATTGAAACCGGGCTGGCCCAGCTGGGGCTGGCCCCGCAGACCCCCCCAGCCGCCCCCGCCCAGTTGGAGCGGTTTGGGCGGCTTTTGCTGGAAAAAAACCAGGTGATGAACCTCACCGCCATCACCGACCCCGCGGACGTGGCCACCCTGCACATGCTGGACTGCGCCGCCCTGCTCACCTGCGGGGACTTTGGCGGCAAAACCCTGATTGACGTGGGCACAGGAGCGGGCTTCCCCGGCGTGCCGCTGAAAATCCTGGAGCCCACCCTCACCGTCACCCTGCTGGACGCCCTGGGCAAGCGGGTGGACTGGCTCAACGAGACCTGCCACGCCCTGGGGCTGGAGGGTATCGCCGCCGTCCACGGCCGGGCGGAGGAGGCCGGCCGGGAGGCACAGCTGCGGGAGCGGTTTGACTTCGCCACCGCCCGGGCGGTGGCCGAACTGCGGGTGCTGTGCGAGCTGTGCCTGCCCTTCGTCCGCCCAGGCGGATTTTTTCTGGCCATGAAGGGGACGGACTGCCAGCAGGAGCTGGACCGGGCGCTGCCCGTCATCCAGGCCCTGGGCGGGGCGGTGGAGGGGTGGCGGGATTACGCCATCCCCCACACCCACGTCAGCCACCGGGTTATCATCGTGAAAAAAACTGCGGAAACCCCGTTTCAATACCCCCGGCGGTGGGCTAAAATACAAAAGGCTTCCTGATTTTCTCCCCCTGGGGGCAAAGAGAAAAACCGTCACATTTTTGAAAATTTTTTTAGAAATTTGTTGTCAATTTTTCCTTCATGTGCTATCATTTTCATATGTATCGGAAGGAGGCTGTTCCATGGGCGCCGCCATTATGATTACATCGGGAAAGGGCGGAACAGGGAAAACCTCCCTCACCGCCGGCGCGGCCTCCTGCCTGGCCGCCCTGGGCCGCCGGGTGCTGTGCATCGACCTGGACATCGGCCTGCGCAATCTGGATTTGGTGCTGGGCCTGTCCGACCGGGCGGTGATGGACTTTTCGGACGTGATGGAATACCGCTGCTCCCTGCTGTCCGCCTGCGTGGAGCAGCCGGAAATCAAGGGCCTGTATCTGCTCACCGCCCCCCTCAGCCCCGACGGGCTGGAGGCCGAGCGGTTCTGCCAGGTGGTGGCCGACGCAAAGGACTGCTTTGACTTCGTGTTTATGGACTCCCCCGCCGGACTGGGAGGCGGCTTTCAGCTGGCCATGGCCGCGGCGGACCGGGCCATTGTGGTGTCCGCCGTGGACCCCGCCGCCCTGCGGGACGCCCAGCGCACCGTGGCCGAGCTCCATCAGCTGCCCCAGCTCCACCTGGTAATGAACCGGGTGCAGCCCAAGCTCATCCGAAAGCTGCGCACCTCCATCGACAGCGCCATGGACGCCGCCGGCCTGCCCCTCTTAGGGGTGGTGCCCGAGGACCCGGCCGTCACCATGGCCGCCGCGGCCGGCGTACCTCTGGTGCTGGCCACCCACAAGGGGGCGGCCCCGGCCTACCTCAACATCGCCAAGCGAATTTTAGGCCAGCGTGTGCCCCTGCTGCGCATCCGCTGACCTTAAAATAAACTGCCCGACCAGCCAAACCTGCGCGGGAAGCAAAGCCCGCCCAGTATCACCCAGAAAGGAAGGGTCATATGAACATCGCCCTGATGAGCCACGACAACAAAAAGGAACTCATGGTCCAATTCTGCATCGCCTACTGCGGCATTCTCTCCAAGCACACCGTCTGCGCCACCAGCAACACCGGAAAACAGGTCGCCGAGGCCACCGGCCTGCCCGTCCAGCTGTTCCTGGCCCACGCCCAGGGCGGCAGCCAGCAGATTGGCGCCCGGATTGCCTACGATGAAATCGACATGGTGCTGTTCTTCAACGACCCCAACTCCGACGAGCTGGAAAAGGACCTGCACTACATCATCAACCTGTGCGACCAGCACAACGTCCCCATCGCCACCAACGCCGCCACCGCCGAGATGCTCATCCACGGCCTGGCCCGGGGCGATTTGGATTGGCGGGAGATTATCAAGCCGTCTAAGCCCCTTAAAGTATAACATCCTGCGTTTCACGTGAAACGCGCCGGAAGGCCTCTCCCTCACTCCGCGGCAGCCATAGGCTACAGGGCGCGCGGATGGCTGCCTCTCGTTCAGGAGAGGCTTTCCAGCGTATGATACAACAAAGGAGAACCACCCATGGCAAAACAGAAACCCCGGACCCTGTCCGGCTTTATGGAGCTGCTCCCCGCGCCCCAGGCCCAGTTCGAGCGCATGGCCGAGCTGCTGCGCCAGTCCTACGCCCGCTACGGCTTCACCCCCCTGGACACCCCCGTGATTGAGGCCAGCGAGGTGCTGCTGGCCAAGGCCGGAGGCGAGACGGAAAAGCAAATCTACCGCTTTAACAAGGGGGACAGCGATTTGTCCCTGCGCTTTGACCTCACCGTCCCCCTGGCCAAGTATGTGGCCCTGCACTACGCCGAGCTGTCCTTCCCCTTCCGCCGGTTCCAGATTGGCAAGGTCTACCGGGGGGAGCGGGCCCAACGGGGCCGGTTCCGGGAGTTCTATCAGGCGGACATCGACGTGATTGGCGACGGCAAACTGGACATCGTCAACGAGGCGGAGATTCCCGCCATCATCTACCACACCTTCACCGCCCTGGGGCTGCGCCGCTTCCAGGTCCACGTGAACAACCGCAAGGTGCTCAGCGGCTTTTACGCCATGCTGGGCCTGACGGACCAGTCCGGCGACATCATGCGCATTGTGGATAAGCTGCCCAAGATTGGCCCGGACAAGGTGCGCGAGCTGCTCACCGGCGGGGAGCTCGCCCTGCCTGAAGAACAGGCCGGCGAGATTTTGACCTTTATCTCCATTACGGGCAGCAATCAAAATGTCCTTGATTCCTTAGAGTGTTATCGCGGCCGCCATGAGCTCTTTGACCAGGGGCTGGACGAGCTGAACACGGTGGTGAAGTACCTGGGGGCTTTCGGCGTGCCCGAGGAGCATTTTGCCGTGGACCTCACCATCGCCCGGGGGCTGGACTACTACACCGGCACCGTGTACGAGACCTTTATGCTGGACCACCCGGAGATTGGCTCCATCTGCTCCGGGGGACGGTATGACAACTTGGCGGAATATTATACCGATAAACAACTCCCCGGCGTTGGAATCTCCATCGGCCTCACCCGGCTGTTCTACGTGCTGGAGGAGCAGGGGTACTTAAACGACGCCCTTATCACCGCCCCGGCGGACGTGCTGGTGCTGCCCATGACGGACGACCTCTCCCCCGCCATCTCCCTGGCCACCCGGCTGCGGGAGGTGGGGGTGCGCACCCAGCTGTACACCGAGCCGAAAAAGTTCAAGCAGAAGATGAGCTACGCCGACAAGCTGGGCGTACCCTACATCCTGCTGCTGGGCGAGGACGAAATCAAGCAGGGCAAGGCCTCCCTGAAGGATATGCGCACCGGGGAGCAGGAGCTGCTCAGCGCCGACCAGGCGGTGGAGAAAATTCTGCGCACCCTGGAGGCCAGCCGAAACGCCCCGCCCATCCGGGAGCCGGAAAAAGCCTAACCTGAAAGGAGCGTTGGATCGCCAAAAAAATTTGAAATAATCTGTAACAAACCCGCCTCTTGTGCGTTAATAGAGTGAAGGGGGTGGAGGCCATGCTGTTTGAGGATATCTACCGGCGGTATTTCCGGGACGTCTACCGCTTCGCCCGGGGGCTCACCCAGGACGAGGCTTTAGCCGAGGAAATCACCCAAGAGACCTTTTTCAAGGCGCTGAAGGCCGTGGACAAATTCGACGGCTCCAAGGATATCCGCGCGTGGCTGTTCACCATCGCCCGCAACGCCTGGTATTCCTACTGCCGCGCCCACAAGCGCGCCATCTCCGCGCAGGAGCTCCCCCAAGAGCTTCCCAGCGGCGTGCGCATTGAGGAGCGCATTGAGGACGAGGAGAGCGCCTTTGTCATCCACCAGTTCCTTCACGGCATGGCGGAGCCCTACAAAGAGGTGTTTACCCTGCGGGTGTTCGGGGAGCTGCCCTATGAGAAAATCGGGCGGCTGTTCGGCAAGAGCGCCAACTGGGCGCGGGTGACCTTCTACCGGGCCAAGGTACAGATTATGGAGCATATGGAGGCGATGAACGGTGAAAGAGGTTAGCTGTGAGGTCATCCATGACCTACTGCCCCTATACGAGGACGGGGCGGCCAGTGAGGAGAGCGCGAACCTGGTGCGGGAGCATTTGAAGGACTGCCCCGCCTGCCGGGAGGAGCTGCGGAAGCTGCGCACCCCCATCTCCCTCCCCCCTGAGGATGAGAAGGAGCTGTGGGAGCGGTTTGAGGCCCGCAGGGCCAAGCAGCGGCGGAAACGGCGAATCAGGATAGGCTGCGCCGCCTCCCTGCTGGCGGTTCTCGTTGCGTTCTGCCTATGGTACACCCGGCCCCAAACCTGGGTGGAGATCACCGGGGAGGACGCGGACGTGTTGTTCGCCAGCCTCATCATGGCCGACCCGGACTGGGACGCGGAAACCGCCGCGGAAAAGCTGGGCTACAAGTACTGGCAGATTCCGCAGAACGACCCCAGGCGGGAGGAAGCGGGCGGCAAGCTCCTCCAGGTACTGAAACGGTATACCTTTCGGGCCAGTTTAAGCAGCCTGATGCCGCGGGACGGAATCTCCATGGGCGGGCGGGACGACCTCACCACCGCTGTGGCCTGGGGAGAGAACAGCAGCCAGTTCTTCTATTTCGGCGAGAACGGCAAGGTGATTTCCCCCGGTGGCTGGGGCTATGATATCTATCACTGCGACCCGGCGCTGTTTGACGAGCTGGCCGCCATTGTGCAGACGTATGGTGTCCCTAAGGAAGTCAGAGGTTGACTTAGGGTTATCAAATATTAAGATTATACAATTTGGAGATGATTCCAATGGTTCAATCACGCACGCACACCTGCAACGACCTGCGCCTTGCCGACGCGGGAAAGCAGGTTACCCTGGTGGGCTGGATGGAAAACGTCCGGGAGGTGGGCCAGAGCCTGGCCTTTGTGGTCCTCCGGGACTTCTACGGCACCACCCAGATTGTCATTGAGACCGAGGACATGATGGCCGCGGTGAAGGAGCTGAACAAGGAGTC